>CAZZWA010000073.1:0-7804 GCA_964657555.1 uncultured Microcoleus sp. | reverse complement strand
AGGATTGCTATATGGAGGGTTGTGTAAGACAATTGAACCACTTTTCCCTTCCATCACAAAGCGACTAAGCTAAGGCTAGTACATTTGTTCGTAATAGTCAATTTTTGGCAAGTTGAAAGGATTCCTCAAGGGATGGGTAGTCAGTATAACCCTTTTCATCTCCACCGTAGAATGTTGAGCGATCGTATTCATTTAACGAAGCATTCAAGGCAAAGCGTTTTGGCAAATCTGGATTAGAGATGAAGAGTCTGCCAAAGGCGACAAGATCTGCATCGCCTGCTGCTAAGACAGCGTTCCCTTGTTCTTGATCGTAACCTCCGGCAGCAATCAGGGTACCTTGGAAGAGGGAGCGGAAGTGATGCGACCCTAGTTCCGAATTCTGATCCTCGACTGTAATATTTCCAGATATTCTGGGTTCTACTAAGTGAAGATAAGCAAGACCGAAGCGGTTGAGGGCAGAAATCACGTAATCGAACAGTGCGCTTAGGTCTGTGTCATACATGCTACCGAAACTGCCAGCGGGTGAGAGGCGCACTCCGACGCGATCTGCTCCCCATACACTGACAACCGCTTCGGTAACTTCCAGTAAGAGTCGGGTGCGGTTCTCAATTGAACCTCCATATCGATCTGTTCGTCTGTTAGAGCCATTATGGAGGAACTGGTCAAGCAGGTAGCCGTTGGCGCTGTGGATCTCGACTCCGTCGAATCCCGCAGCTAGTGCATTTTCAGCTCCTTGGCGGTACTGTTCGATAATTCCGGGAATTTCTGCTGTTTCCAAGGCACGGGGGGTTACGTATGGCTTTGGCCCCTCAGGAGTTGATGCCATTCCTGCTTCCGGTGCGATCGCGCTTGGGGCAACTGGTAGCGCTCCCTCTGGTTGCAGCGAAGGGTGTGAGTTGCGACCTACATGCCAGAGTTGTAGGAAGATGCGTCCACCACGAGCATGCACTGCCTCTGTCACCATCTGCCATCCCGCTACTTGCTCTGGTGAGTGAATCCCAGGAGTATTGGGATAACCGACGCCCTGAGGTGAAACTTGTGTTGCTTCACTAATAATCAGCCCTGCTGATGACCTCTGAGCGTAGTATGCAGCATTTATTGACCCTGGAACATTTCCCTGTCCAGCGCGGTTGCGAGTTAAGGGAGCCATAACGATGCGGTTTGGCAGTTCATAAGGGCCTAGCTTGACTGGCGAGAGTAGGTTGACCTCGGTACTCATTGATTGAATCTCCATATAAGAATTAATGACAAGCGCGTAAGCCTTCCTCCATCCTTTCGGAGGAGGGTTAATCCAAAATTCAAAATTGATTGACTAAGCAGCTTGTTGTGAGGTTAAGTTGCCCTGCTGCACCAGGACGTTAAGTTTGTCTGCTAGTACTTCCTGTGAAGCAACACCCACCACTCGCTCCACAACTTGACCATTTTTGAAGAACAGGAGAGTTGGAACGGTATGGATGTCGTAATGCGCAGCGAGTTGCTCGTACTCGTCAACATTCAGCTTGCCAACCTTGGCTTGTCCAGCAAAATCAGCAGCCAATTCCTCGATTATCGGGCTGAGCATTCGGCATGGCCCGTACCAAGGAGACCAGAAATCTACGATCATCGGATCTGTACTAGCCAGGACTTCGCTCTGAAAGTTATCGTCGGTCAGTGTAACGTACTTGGAACCATATGATGACATTTTTGGGCCTCCTTCGTTGTTTTCTTGCGCGACAGCAACGCTGCTGATGCTGTGGTTGCTGCCCTTGTTGTCAATCTGGAGCCAATCCATCCAGTTCATTAGTTAAACAATCATTTAACTAATATACTAAACAGAATTTATCTATAAGTCAAGTAGTTATTTAACTATTTAAGTAATTAGTTGAAATATATAAATCTAAAACGGTTGAAAAATGCCAAGGGAACGCATCCTGCCTTGAGGCGTTCTGGTATCGTTCTTTAATAGTAGTCAGAGCTTTTTGAAGCTAGTAATTTTAGGCAGAAGGAAATTTTGTGACAACAGCAGTGGCAAACATTGTCAGTTTACCAGCCTCAAAATCAAGTTGGTGAACAGATAGCGATATGCCTTCCAGTCCAAAACTGCGTAGATTCAAAATTTCGCTAACCCGATCCAATAAAGCAGTAGTGATTTCTGGTAAGAGATCTATCCCTTTTGCAGACTGGACATCCTGAAGCACAACGCCTGTCCCACTAGAGTTGATGCGGGGAGTCGTTGTCAAGGAAACTAGCCGTTTCTCTCCAGTCTCAGACAGCACAATTTCAGTATTTAGAGTAAGCTTCCCTTCAGCATGCAAGCTGCACTCTACCTGCTGAATACCTGTGTATAAAGGCTTCCGGCTGTTGGTGCTCACATTCTCAGAGTTGAGGGCACGGCTGATATCGGCATCTGTTAAAACAACCCTTGCTGTGCCCTCAGTAGGCTTGGTTAATTGAATTTTGCCAAACAGGGCGTTGAGGGGATTAACGGCGATTTGAGGAATCTGCATCTCCAGTTCATCCATGCGTAGGTCTTTCTGCGTTACCAGACCCTCACCTTCAATGGTGAGTGAATCAACTTCTCCCTTCGCCAGATGGCTTGGCTCTATCTTGACCTCAACCTGCAATTTTTCCGCTTCATCTAACTGAGTAGCTAAAGCCATCTCCGCTATTTTGTTGATCGCCTGTTCCCCTAGTCCGGGCTTTGCTTCTGCCACATCGTTATCTCCTAGTTATTACCTTCAATCTAAGTGATGAGAATCCTGTGGTGTATCTGCCCGATGGCTGAGAGGGAGACCTTTTGTAACATATGCTGAAACACTTGATTAATCGGTAATAGGTAATTGGAAAACGAGGAATACAGTCCAACTCTACCCCTTTTTACCAATTACCAATAACCAATAATCAACTAAAATAGTATGAATTCTGCTTAAACAGGTAGCCAAAATTGTAAGTTACGTCTAAAGAATGACCTTAATTATGCTTTTAGAAAGAGAATTTAAAAGTTAAGCCAGCTTATTATAAGGAAAGAGCAAAACAAACAGCTCACTGGATGGGAGTTATGCCGCTGTGACTCATAGTTGTGCATCGAAGAAGAGCGACGTCAGATGTACAAACGGTGTGGATAAATGACATAGACGGTGTGGAGTTTTTGTCGCTTCCTCCACTTTGTTACTACCGAGGGGAAGGCTAAAACCTCCATCAGAGCGGTCTTAGGTAGTAAGCGTCTGGTGTTCCAGCCATAACAACGTCTCTATAAATATCAAAAAGCTAGCCCAGCTAGGGAAACCTAGCTGGGTTATTATTATGAATAACAGCTTTGAAAAATTAGCAATTAGCCAAATCTCCCTCCTCTCGTGGTTGGGGATTTTTAAGTGAGTTTCGTTGTCAGATCAGAATCTAACAGAAATAAGGTGAAAGTCATTTCTGATTGAGAAATAACAGCAACGTGACTAGCTATTCCTAGAGCGTCAGCGTGACGGAAGGATTCTGGTAAGATGCGGATGCTGGATAAAGGTACATCCATCAAAGTAGGGACAGTTTCAGTTGGGAGACCATAAAGTTCACCCTTTGTATTTTGGACAACGATGAGATAGCCTCCGCTCAAGTTGTCGTTAGTCCTAGGGGATTGAAATAACCGCTGCCGTAAATCTAAGACAGTCACTTCGCGATCGCCCATGTGGACAATCCCCACGCCATTGACTCCAATACCATAAATTGGCATGGCATTAAGCACTTTGTAGACAGACTCAATGCGCAAAGCTAAGTTTAGGCTGTCCATACTAAAGACAAGCACTTTGAGAAATGGTGCCGTGTGGGCAGTCTCTAACTGATTAAAATTAGCAGGAATTGATCTCATATATGCTTTAGATGGCAGATAGTAGGGAAGAAATATCTATCACATGTTACCTATTACCCCTTGTTCAATAATGGTTTTAATAGATGCTAAAAATTCTGGCTCTAAGTAAGGCTTGGTAAAGTAGGCACTGGCTCCCAATTGAGTTGCTAAACGTCGGTGTTTCTCGCTACTGCGACTCGTCAGCATGACAACGGGAATCTTTGATAGCAGTGGATCTTGGCGACGATGGGTGAGAAACTCAAAGCCATTCATGTTAGGCATTTCAATATCACAAACAACTATCTGGATACTAGAATTTTGCTGCAACTGTTCGATAGCTTCTCGACCATCTCTTGCTTGCAGGACTTGGTACCCTGCTCTTTGCAAAGTCAGAGCTAGGGTTTGTCGCAGGACGATGGAGTCATCGACAATCAAAACCAGAGGAGATTTAGTGGCGAGCGTTGATACCTTTGTTTTGTCAGTCGAGCCAGTTTTAGTCGGGCTAGCAGCTGATAAATCAGATAAAGTGGTGCTAATGCTCTTACCTTGACCGAGCATCTGGTCGATCAAAGCTGCGCCATCAATCACCGGAATCAGACTACCATCTCCTAAAATGGTGCAGCCGTAAATATAACTGGGAGGAGCGATCGCTGCACCGAAGGGTTTAATCACCAGTTCTTGCTCTGTGACTAAGCGGTCAATTTCTAAAGCCAAAAATTGATGATCTTGGCGGATGAGTAGCAGCGGTGGAGCCCAATCTTCTGGAGAAGGAACTGCCGTTAATGCAAGGCTTTGAATCGATTCCGGTAACGGAACTGCATAATCCAGCAGTTCTGATAAGTGAAAGATAGGAAGAATCCGCTCTCGCCAGTGCAAAAATCTTTGTTTTCCAGAGCGTTTCACTTGGTCAGCTTTAGGAATTAAAATTTCTTCAATGCTATCAGCGGGTAAGGCATAGGCACTCATACCAACTAAGCAGACGAGTAATTTGGCAATAGTCAGCGTTAGGGGGATGCGTAGGGTAAAGGTAGTGCCTTGTCCTGGAGTGGTTGTTACCGTGACAGTGCCCTTGAGCGATCGCATCTGGGAGCGCACCACATCCAATCCCACACCCCTACCAGAGAGCTCGCTGACTTGGCTTGCCGTTGAGAATCCCGGCTCAAACAGCAAACCTAAAAGTCGATCTTTGCTGATTCCAGCCAGTTGTTCTGATGAGAGCAATCCTAATTCTAGCGCCCGAGAGCGGATGCGTTCCAGATGAATACCCTGGCCGTCATCCCGCACTTCAATCACAGTTTGGCTTCCTTGGTGGTAGGCGCGAATTTCAATCTGACCGCGCTCCGGTTTAAAAAGCTGACGGCGCACTTCTGGTAGCTCAATGCCATGATCGAAGGCATTACGAAGTAAGTGCAGCAAAGGGTCGTAGAGTTTTTCCAAGGCGGCTTTATCAACTAAAACTCCTGTTCCGCTCAACTTGAGGTCAACCGGCTTTTGGTAAGTCGTGGAGAGATCGCGCAATGTGCGAGGAAAGCGACTCAGAATTTTGCTCAAGGGCAGCATGCGAGCCCACATCAGATCGTCCCTCAGGTGGCCGATCATTTGACGTTGGCCTTCTAATGTCTGGCTGGATTGCCCAGCTAGGAGTGCAACATCACCCACTATTTCTTCTAGTGGTATCATCTCTTCGAGAGTGTCTTGCAGCAGTGAGTGCAGTTTGCCATAGCTGTCCATTTCTAGAGAGTCAAAATTGGCATGCTCCATTGTTCGTTGCCACTGACTGCCGATTGCTGACAAAAAACCGGGATGTGACACAATTGATCCAGAACTTGACGCACCAACTAGCATCTGATCTGAGAGATGCGCCAGATGATTAGCCATTTTCTGAAATCTCTCAAACCAACGCAGTAGCTCTTGGACAGTCCCTTGCAATTGCTCATTTTGTAGAGAAAGGCTGTTGCGATTGATCGCGAGTTCACCTACCAGATTATTCATTCGTTCTAGTCGATCTAAATCGACTGTGACAGAAAGATAAGGGGTAGGGTTGGTGGGAATGTCTTCAGGCTTCTGTTGAGCCGGTTCGGTTAACTTCTCCCCCTGCCCCTCTCTTCCCTTGTAGGAAAGGGGGGTTGGTTGGGTGAGGTCTTGAGGGCTGTGGGGTGATAAGTTGGTGAGCTGAGAAATTGCTCCCTTTGTCTTGCGCTGTCGCGCCGCGGTTCGGACTTCGGCGTGAGCGCTCCTTATCTCCTTGTCCCCAGCCCCCAGTCCCCAATCCTCTGTCACGGGGGGCAAGTTGTCAAAGGCTTGCTCAACTGATTGAACTAACTTTTGGATATGATCTGGCGATCTCAGTTCAACTTTAGGGACGGGTTCACTCAAATCTTGGGTGAGTTTCAGCGATTCTGGTAAACCCGCTCCTACTGAATGCAGTTCTTGAGGTGGTTTTGCTGGGGGTGTGATTGGTATCGTTGAAATATGATTTTGATCAGTTTCTGGAGTAGCTGGATCTACTACAGGGTTTTCCTCAACTGCCATCAGGGCAATCGAATTAAGAACATCAACCTCGGAGTCGGCAATTTCTCTAGTTTCCCAGGACGGTATAGGAAGATCGAAAAGGTCATCTAGAGAAGAAACCGCAGTCAGTGTCTCATCTTGAGCCACGATTTCGATTTCCAAGGGTTGATCTGTTACTGGTAATTCTAGAAAGTTGAGCGCATTAACCTCAAACGAGTTTTCCACCTCCGGAGTTGAGAAATTTGAGTCGGCAAGCTCAAAAATGTCATCCACAGAAGACCTGAGTACTTGCTCTTCGGTAAGTATCGGTTCATCTGCTGGTAGTTCCGGAAAGTTGAGTGCATCAACCTCAAATAGGTTTGTCCATTCTAAAGTTGAGGAATTCGAGGCAGAGAGCCCAAAAATTTCATCTAGATCAGGGATTGAAGACAGTGCCTCAGTTGGAGTTACTGTCTGTTGAATAACTAAATTGTTGCCCGTATCTCCTGTCTTCTCCGAACTAAGGGGGAGAAAAAGGGGGTAGGAGGCAGCAAGTTCTGCTAAAGCGCGGGAGGGGGAACCGCCTTGAATGCGATCGCCTGAGATTACTGCTTGCTGTGCTGCTTTGAAATCAGCCAAAGCCAGGTGAGCAATGTGCAAAGCTTGCTCTGGGTGAGCATCAAGAGCTGCTATGGTAGTTTGGGCGATCGCACGCAATCCTGGTAGACTCAGTAATTCTCCTATACCAGTCAACACTTCTGCTATTGCACGCAATTCTCCCGCTACCTCGTTACCTTCAGGAGCAGCCAAAACATTGGTGAGGCGATCCAGTTCCTGAGGCACATCCACTTCAAATATGTTTAAGGCAATATCTACTCCCAATTCAAATGAATTGCCTAAAGGGTATTCTCCTCCCAGGAAATTCCCTAATTGTGCCTCAATTTGGGCAAACACAGGCTCTGCTATTGAAATAGCCTGCTCTGCGTTGAAATAACCAACCTTAATCTCCTCCATTAACGGTAGGCGGAGACAATCATAGGCTTGCAGTATCAGGCTTTCTAGCTGATCGTCAATCTCTAGCTCTTCATGGTAGAGCGCTTTAAAGATATCTTCAAGGCGGTGTGCCAAGGTAGTGATTGTCTCCAGCCCTACACAGGCAGATCCCCCTTTTATAGAGTGGGCTGCCCGCATCAGATTGTGGACTTTATGTTGACTGCGCTCTGATTGAAGTGTCAGCAACTCCGCTTCAATTACTTGCAACAGCTCACTCGCTTCCTGAATGAAGAACTGATAAGCTTGGTCGCGGATGTCAGGATCGATTGCCATAGTACTGAGAAGGGCAGGGGACAGGGGGGACAGGGGGACAGGGGATCAGCGTACCATTCCCTCTAACTCACCTTAAACTGGCCAACGTTAGCTTGCAGTTCTTGTGCTAACGCCAACAGTTCTTTAAAGGATGCGGATACTTCGGTTGCTCCTGTTGAAGTTTTATTGGCGATC
>CAZZWA010000072.1:5608-18133 GCA_964657555.1 uncultured Microcoleus sp. | reverse complement strand
TCATCGCACTCATAACAACAACAATACCTAAAGCAACGCGGAGAGTGAGCAAATCGGCAATGAAACCGATCAGGGGTGGGCCGCACAGAAACCCACTGTAACCAGCCGTTGTGACTGCCGCCAATGCTAAACTCGGAGCAATTCCGGGAGTGCGTCCAGCAGCGCTAAACACAATTGGGATCAGAGAAGACAAGCCAACACCAACACAGGCAAAGCCGAAGAGTGCTGCTACCGGATCGGCAATTGCCAAAGATAACGCCAACCCAGTTGCAGCGACAGTGCCACCAATGCGCACCATTCTTACTGGCCCCAAAAGTTGGGTAAGGCGATCGCCAGTCAGGCGACACACAGCCATAGCCAGCGAGAACACTGCATATCCAGCCGCTGCCAGTCCTGGCCCAGTCTTAAGAGTCTGATGGAGATAAACAGCACTCCAGTCAGACATTGCACCTTCGCTGAGCATGACGCAAAATGCTACTATCCCCAAGTTAACAAGTGACCGTGTCGGCAGCGCCAACGCTGGGCCTTGAGTGATATTATCAACACCCGTAGGCAACAACCGACGTGATGCTATCACCGCAACTATTGCCAACAGCAGCGCTGCGCCAAGCAAGTGTGGGAAAGGAGCAACGCCCAGAGAAGCAATCAAACCACCACTTGTGGCCCCAGCCATACTGCCAAAACTGTATAAGCCGTGAAACGACGACATAATGGGTTGGTGGTAACGCCGTTCTACAGCAATGGCTTGGGCATTCATCGCCACGTCCAGTGCTCCGTAAACAGCACCAAATACCAACAAGGCGATGGCTAGTAGGAGCAAATTAGGAGCTAAGGCTGGCAAGGGTAGTGCTATGCAGTAGGCCAGCACCATTAATTTTGTCATAGGACGGCTACCTCTGCGGGCAACCAACCATCCTGTTACAGGCATTGCTAGCAGTGCGCCGACTGCCGTACCTAGCAGCGCGACTCCCAACGCGCCGTTACTCAATCCCAATTTTTGTTGAACTACGGGGATGCGTGTTGCCCAGTTGGCAAATCCGGCACCACAGATAAAGAAGACTGCTGCTACCGCGAGTCGGGCAGCTTTGGGCACTGCCGTTTCTCTTAACTCAACTAACACCCCTCTACTCATAACTCATTGACCCACTATTGCCCAGTACATCCCATCTGGCGCAACTAGTCCAAAAGAGAGTTCACCAAATTCGTTAGGCATAATTTTTGTCACGTTGGTGGCCCTACTCTTAATAACTTGCTCGTGAAAAGTAGCTATGTCCTCCACCTGATAGGTGAAAAGGCATAGTCCTAAAGAACCAGGTTGAGAGTATTCTCGTTTGTCTGGGGTGGGGTAGAGAGGGCTATAAATTTGAAAAAGCCCCACAGTCATCTTGGGTGAACAGAAAGCAGAAAGATAAAATTCCTGTCCATCTTCCAAAATCAAAGTCTGGCGAGTAGAAGGGTTCTGCCAGCCCGAACGATGGTTAGAAGTGAACGGCTTTAGACCAAAAACATCTACGTAGAAAGAGGCGAGGGTGTGGTCTTTAATAATCATGCTGGAGTGAGTCCCCTCACTCACCCCCATAGGCGAACTGGGGTCAATAGTGCCATAACCGGGGCGGTTATAGTTGTAACGCTGGAAAAAAGCTTGCCGCGTTTCTGGCCCGATCGCAAACATTTCCCGCACCCCCACGAAGCGATTGTATAACCCTGTCCCCTGATTGCCTATGCCTTCTATACTGCGAACTGGCTCAGTAAAAATCCAGTCCCCTCCATTTTCCTTGTCGTCAGTAAAGGCATCCCAGATGACGTTAATGTCTTTCACCAAAGAAGCAAACCACCGACTGCCCTCCACCAAAGGTAAACTATGGCCTAGACCATCATTGCCCAGATGCTCCCAAGACATCACTCGCACCAGACCGTGGTCAGACGATGCACCATTTTGCAGCCGCAACGAGGTGAGAGGCGACTCATGCCCATAGAGCGATCGCGCCGGTTCCGCTTCAAGTTGTCCCCTCTTGACCTCTCGGTAGCCTAACTCAGCCCAATACTTCAGGGTAGCCTCAACATCTTTTGACCCGATACAATTCTCAAAAATTCCACTAATCATAGTGAGTTTCAGTTAAAGGCCAGAGGGATATTCCCTAATTTACCTGAGTTTGTCACGAGTCATTTCGGTTCGGTAATGCGAGGCTAGTGCTGATCGGCCAAATCAATCTATGATTCTGAAGTCTAGAATCAAACCATACTTACCGCATGGCGGTAAGTATGGTTATTGACGATTAAAGTGTGTGAGGCTAAAGTGAAAGTTTTAGTTGTTGGCAATGGAGGCCGCGAACATGCCCTAGCATGGAAACTGCTACAGTCTCCAAAAGTAAAGCAGGCAATCTGCATTCCTGGCAACGGGGGCACGGCAGCTATGGAGCATTGCCAGAATCTCTCGTTAAGGGCCGATGATTTCGAGGGAATAGGAAGATTTTCCCTAGTTCACGGCATTTCTCTGGTTGTTGTTGGGCCTGAAGCCCCCCTTAGTTTGGGAATCACAGACTACCTACAAAGCCAAGAGATCAAAGTGTTTGGCCCAACCAAGGCGGGGGCACAGATAGAGTCGAGTAAGTCTTGGGCTAAGGCGCTGATGCAAGAAGCAGGAATTCCCACAGCTCACTGGGCTGTTTTCACAGAGCCGGAGGCGGCTATTGCCTATGTCGTCAACCAGGGGGCACCGATTGTCGTTAAGGCAGACGGGTTGGCCTCTGGCAAGGGGGTGACGGTGGCCACAACCGTTGAGGAGGCTGTGGCAGCGATTGAAGACTTATTTAATCACAGTGTAAAAACTGTTGTTATTGAAGAATATCTGGTGGGGCAAGAAGTGTCCGTTTTGGCTCTGACGGATGGCTTGACAACTCTGCCTTTACTGCCAGCTCAAGACCACAAACGGATTGGGGAAGGGGATAAAGGGGCGAATACAGGTGGCATGGGTGCCTATGCACCAGCACCTATTGTGACAACCGCCTTAAGGGAACGCATAAACAAGGAAATTTTGCAACCAACGATCGCAGCTTTACGAGCCAGAGGCATTGACTATCGTGGCGTCCTCTACGCAGGGTTAATGATTACCCCCTCAGGTGAGCCTAAAGTTCTAGAATTTAACTGTCGCTTTGGCGATCCAGAAACCCAAGCCATCCTGCCTTTATTAGAAACACCCCTAGAAGAGCTGTTGCTTGCCTGTACTGAGCAGCGACTAGCAGCAGTGCCATCTATTACCTGGAAGCCCGGTGTCTGCGTGAGTGTGGTACTCGCATCTCGGGGTTATCCTTCAGACTTTCAGAAGGGTCAAGCGATCACAGGCATTGAGCAAGCTGAGGCATTGGGAGTAACCGTCTTTCATGCCGGTACTCGCGTACTATCGGTGGGAACGCCTGCCCAAAAACTTTTAACAGATGGGGGTCGAGTCCTGGGAGTCACAGCAGTAGGAGACACATTTGAAGGGGCGATCGCTCAAGCTTACACCGCCATTGATTGCCTCCAGTTTGACGGCATGTACTACCGACGGGACATCGGTTATCGCCTCCTAGCCGCATCATAACTATCGACGGTGGCGATGGTTCATGGACAAGGAGTCAGAATGTCTCTACTGGAATACTTGTAAACGCGCTCATCTTTGCATGACAAGAGTTTTCAGGTATCATTAGTGCAAGAGTCCCCTGCATCAATCGGGACTGTCCGATTTCCTCCATCTGGCTCGGCTCAAATAAATGGCTGATAGAGAGAGCTTCTTGAGGAGAAATGATGACAGAGCATCCCTCTTAAAAAGAGATAGCGTGGAATTCTTTCCTCTGTCAGCTCTTGGTAGCACTACTGAAAAGAGGAACAGGCGGCAGTCAATCCGCCTCAGATGACCATCATGCTCACTTGGTCTGTGTTGATGATGCGTTATCAGCCCTATCTGCTTGTCAGTCGGGGTGTTGGCTTAATATCTGCTCCTACTGCATGCAGAGATCTACTAAATATGCCAATATGGGAATCAGCCCAAAGGTAATAGATAGCTCTGTAAGCTCCGACCCCGTCGGTAGCGATGCTGATCAGGAGAGCCAGCAAGCAGTCCACAAGTCCCACCCCATTTGGGGAATTGGGAGTGTCCATGAAAACGCTTCGAGAGGTCATTGCTCATTGGTGGTCGGGGTTTGCACTCCAGACACGTCTCATGGCTGCTGCTACGTTAGTAGTTTCTTTGGTCATGAGCGGCCTTACCTTCTGGGCAGTGAACACAATTCAGATGGATGCCCGACTCAACGACACTCGCTTTGGTCGAGATCTGGGTCTATTGTTGGCAGCCAATGTGGCGCATCATATTGCCCACCATAATCTTAGTGAGGTGGCTCGCTTTTCCCACCGCTTCTACAGCAGCACCTCTAGCGTGCGCTACATGCTCTATGCCGATGAAATAGGCAATATATTTTTAGGAATTCCTTTTTCTGAATCTGAAGTTCAGAACTCTCTGACAATTCAACGTCGGATTCAGTTGCCAGAGGATTATGCTACCAATTCTGATGTGCCTATGGTGCGCCAGCACCAGACTCCCGATGGGGAAGTCACAGATGTGTTCGTTCCTCTGACGCACGACGGCAAATACCTAGGTGTATTGGCAATTGGCATTAACCCTAATCCCACAGTCGTGGCCTCCTCCAATTTGACACGGGATGTTACCATTGCCGTTTTCATTTCAATTTGGGTAATGGTAATTTTAGGAGCTGTTTTTAACGCCCTGACGATCACTAAGCCAATTAAAGAGCTATTAGTAGGTGTCAAAAACATTGCGGCAGGCAATTTCAAGCAGCGGATTGAGCTAACCCAAGGCAGGGAATTGAGAGAACTGATTGTCAGCTTCAACGAAATGGCCGAACGGTTGGAGCGTTATGAAGAGCAAAATATCGAGGAACTTACAGCCGAAAAAGCCAAACTCGAAACTCTGGTTTCGACGATCGCTGATGGAGCCATTTTGCTGGACACAAATCTACATGTCATTTTGGTTAACCCTACAGCACGGCGCATCTTTGGTTGGGATACAGGAGCGCAAGGCATTGTGCCCTTGCTGATCGGCACTAACGTGCTAGATTATCTGCCATCGTCGGTAAGAACTGAGCTGACGCGACCCCTGTATGAAATTGCCGCAGGCGAAAAGGAAGGCGCAGAGTTCCGAATAACCCTCAACCAACCTACTGACCGTACTGTCCGCATTCTCCTAACAACGGTTCTCGACCAGTATCGGGAGAGTGTCAAGGGTATTGCTATGACCGTGCAGGACATTACTCGCGAAGTGGAATTGAATGAGGCCAAAAGTCAGTTCATCAACAATGTCTCCCACGAACTGAGGACGCCTCTTTTCAACATCAAATCTTTTATCGAAACCCTCCATGAGTACAGTGAGGATCTCAGCGAAGCAGAACGTCGAGAGTTCTTGGAAACCGCCAATCGAGAAACAGATCGGCTAACACGCCTGGTTAATGATGTGCTGGATCTGTCCCGGCTCGAATCCCACAAGCGCTATCACTTTGATGCAGTAGATATTGCTCAACCTGTGGAGCAAACGCTGCGAACTTATCAGCTGAACGCTCGTGACAAATGCATTCAACTGCTCCAAGAGGTTGAGCCCGATTTGCCTCCAGTACTAGGTAACTACGATTTGCTACTTCAGGTGTTGACAAATTTAGTTGGTAATGGGATGAAATTCACTCAGCCAAAGGGACGGGTGGCAATTCGCGCCTATCAGATCGAAACGGAGTCAGGACTCAGAAGTTACAAGTCAGAAGAATCTAAAATCAAAGTTGTGCGGATTGAAATCTCTGATACGGGGATGGGGATCGCTCCCGAAGATCAAAAGGCAATCTTTGAGCGATTCTTCCGAGTGGAAAACCGAGTTCATACCGTAGAGGGAACGGGCTTGGGGCTATCGATTGTCAGAAATATCATTGAGAAGCATCACAGTTGCGTTCACCTAGTCAGCGAAGTTGGAGTTGGTACAACTTTCTGGTTCGACCTGACCATTTTTAAAGAAGAAGCATCGCTAGTTGGAGAAGCCCCTCAGGTTAACGACGAGTCCATAGCTCAAAGCGGATCTGTGAGTCTCGGTATTCCGTAAGCTAGGTCGTCATTGGTTATTAGCCTTTCAAGCTTAACCGGAATTGGCAAGTTTCAGCTTGTATGAACTTTGAAGGGATGCGACGATCACAAAGTAGCAGAAATCATTTGGACATTGATCTGACAGCAAGCAGGAAACTAATGAGCGCCAGACCTAAAAGCAATAGCAAAGCCTGATGCCGTTGACACCACAGCCGGAGTGATTTCATCAAGCTAGGTTTTGGCACAACCTCTAACTGCTGCTGATGGCGATCGCTATAGAGGGTACACTCCGTAGCATAAGGGCGTTGGGGAAAATTGCAGGTATCGTCTTCATGATAGATGCAGCTATTGCACAGAGGCTGCTCTCCAGTCGCACGGTGCAAGGGAATACCAGGATGACCGTAGGCTTTAAGTGCCTTTCGGCAAAAAGGACAGGTGGTTGCTTGAGAATTTATGAGTTGATGGCAATGAGGACAATTCAGCATGGTATGGGTGCGCTAAATCTTGGCCTGTATCCTGTGTAATAGTTGAGCCTTTTAAAAGGCTCTAAATCCCAGTTTAAACTTGGGGAAACTTCCTCACTTGATACTCAGATCTCTCAACGATTGGATAAGTACCTCCAACCTGTTGGGCAAACTGCTGGTTGATCCGTTTGAGGCGCTCTTTAGGTATGGATATCCAATCTTCCCGTGTTGCCCAACGAATGACCAAAACCACTTCTGTTAGCTTCTGTGGATGAATCCAAACTTCTTTACCGAGAAACCCAGGACAGGTAGAGAGAAAGGCTGTCCAGATTTCTTGATCCTTCTGAATGTATTTTTCCCGGATATCAGGGGGAACGTTCACCTTAAGCCATTCAATAATCATGCTGACTTACGATCGCTCTATTTAGGAAAGTAGACAAGGCATTCATCCAACAGCTGAATTGTGCCATCAGTGAAAACGCCAAAGGCTCAAGGACGTCTGCGGGAAGGATGTTACAAATAGAATAGGCTGAAAATGAATCAGATTCTAGCCTTGCTTTAGGGTATAAGTTCAGTTGCCTAATGGCGCGCCGAGGGACAGGAAAGCAGTATGAGTAGTAACAACGATTGGCTAAAGCAGCTACTGATGATTGGTGTTGGTACAACATCTTTGGTAGCCGAAAGAATCCGGGAAGTTAGCGATGAATGGGTTAAGGAGGGCAAAATCAACCCTGAGCAAGCCAAAGCATTTGTGGATGATTTGACGCAGCAGCTCAAGTCGGAGCAGGGTAACTTTGAGGTAAGCATGCAACGGCAGTTGCGCAATATGTTGCAGGACTTGGGAGTGCCCCGCCAATCAGAAATGGATGAATTGAGGGGGCGCATCGACCGTCTGGAACGTCAGGTGCGGGATTTGGAGAATAAGCTTTGGCATTGAGGAAAACTGGTAGGATTTGATAGTCCAGCTAGAATATCGTTTTTGGATACAAGGATTTTGAATTTTAGGTTACTCTAAAATCAAAAATTTGGATGTCTTAGAGTTACGGAGGACAGATTTTGAGAGGGATTCTGATTAGCTTAGGGGTGATGCTAGCCTGTGGGTTGCTCTTGATTTTGGCTCAAGTTAGTACTGGAAGAGAAACGGCGCTTGCAGCTGATTTAACCAAAAATCAACCCGCAGTCCTTACAGAAGCTCCTAGCAACAACCCAAATCTAGCTAAATATACAAGGCTTACCGCAATGAGTACAGCTCCAGAAAGTGATAAGGCGGGTGGTAATCAAGTTGAAACTACGCCCTCTGGCCTCAAGTACATCGAAATTAAGGAAGGGGATGGCGCAACTCCCAAAAAAGGGCAGACGGTTGTAGTGCACTATACCGGCACTCTGCAAGATGGCACAAAATTTGATAGTTCGCGCGATCGCAATCAGCCTTTTGAGTTCAAACTAGGCGTCGGACAGGTGATCAAAGGCTGGGACGAAGGACTCAGCACAATGAAAGTCGGTGGTCGTCGCCAGCTAATTATCCCTCCAGAGTTGGGTTACGGCACTCGTGGAGCTGGTGGAGTCATTCCTCCCAATGCGACTTTGATTTTCGATGTGGAACTGCTAAAAGTTAGCTAAGGCCCATGGGAATCCCCACACTATATTAAAAGTGGATATCTCTTCGACTTTGCTCAGAGACCACTCAGAGGGGTTCACCCCGGAGTACCCTTGGACAAGCTCAGGACAAGCCGCAACTTAATTAGTGTGGGACGCGAGGTTGGGGGAAGAACCATTAATCCCCCAACTCGCTCATGAACAGCCCGGAGTAAAAAAGGTACGGAATTAGCCAAAATATTAGCTTTACATGAGGAACAGCTTATCTCGCTAAGTTTCTAAACTCCGTAAACTGGGGATTGAACAAAAGTTTCACAGTTCCAGTCGGGCCATTTCGATGTTTGGCGATGATAACTTCGGCAATATCTCGATCAGGAGAATCCGGGTTGTAGTAGCTATCTCGATAAAGCATCATCACTACATCGCTATCTTGTTCAATCGATCCAGATTCTCTCAAATCAGACAGCATTGGACGCTTGTTAGTGCGGGTTTCAACGCTTCGACTTAGCTGAGATAGGGCAATAACAGGGACATTGAGTTCGCGAGCTAAAATTTTGAGACTCCGCGTAATCCGAGACAACTCTTGCACGCGATTGTCGCTACTCCCCTCCATTAACTGCAAGTAATCTAGCAAAATTAATCCCAGTTCTCCACGAGATTCTGCCTGAAGACGACGAGCTTGCGATCGCATCTGCATGACAGTCATATTGGGGGTATCATCAATGAAGATCGGTAGCTCAGAGAGAGTGCCGATCGCACTGCTCAAAGGCTCCCAATCATTCTGACTGATCTTTCCAGCCCGCAGACGATTACTTTCAATTTTTGCCTCGCTAGCTAGCAGCCGCTGCACTAGCTGTTCCTTAGACATTTCTAGGCTGAAGACCGCAACTGGTAATTTATAAGCAGCAGCAATATTACGAGCAATATTTAAGCAGATAGCTGTCTTGCCCATTGATGGCCTGCCAGCAACGACAATCAGGTCAGAACGTTGAAAACCCCCAGTCATCGCATCTAAATCATAGAACTGACACAGCAAACCTGGAACTTGGTCTTCCTGGCGGCTTTCTAGATCCTGGAAAGTAGAGATTAGTGTATCAGAGATCGGAACCAGACCCTGCGATGATCGCGCTTGGGTGATGCTGAAAACTTGCTTTTCTGCCTCATCAAGAACGGTCTCCAGCTCAAGATTTGTTTCGTAACCTAATTTAGCGATTTCATGACCAGCGTGGATCAATTTGCGGCGCAGATACTTATCCATCACCAGATCTGCATACTGGTCGATGTTGACTGCCGACACCGTGCGCTCAACTAGGGTAGCTAACTTACTCTGACCCCCAATGCGAGCTAATTGGCTGCGGTCGTGCAGCCAGGAGGTGACACTCATTAAATCAGTTGGCTTGCCTCCCTCATGAAGAGTTAAGGCGGCTCGATATATCAGCTTATGAGAGTCTAGAGCAAACGCCTCTGGATGGAGATGTTCCGTTACTCGACCAATGGCTTCTGGATCTAGCAAAATGCCTCCCAAGATGCTTTCTTCTGCATCAATGTTTTGAGGTGGGAGGCGATCGCCATTGACTTGAAAGTTGGTCATAAGATTGAAGCCTATAGCCGGGAAGTCCATAAGCCCACGCGGCGTTTACGCGTGGGGTACCTGACTAGGTAATTGGCACAACCTGAATTTGAACAACCGCTGTGACTTCAGGATGAAGCTTCAGTTCAGCCCTGTAAATTCCTGTTTCGCGAATCTCAGGTAGATTAATACCCCGGCGGTCAACTTCTTGATTGGTGATCGCCTGAATGACTTCTGCCACTTCCGGCGCAGTAACAGTACCAAAAATGGCGTCTCCTTCACCCACTTGTTTGGCGATGGTAAAAGTTTCAACTCTTTCCAGAGCTGCTTTAACCGTTTCGGCTTGTTGCTTCAGTTCCAATTGGCGTTGCTGTTCGCGTTCTCTCCTCCGTTCGACTTGCTTGAGAATGCCGGGGGTAGCAGGAACTGCTAACTTTTGGGGAATGAGATAATTGCGGGCATAGCCGGGAGCCACTTCAACTAAGTCACCATTTTTGCCTAGCTTGCTAACATCTTGATTCAGAACTAATTGCACGCGCTTCGCCATATGATTTTTTCTGATGTAAATTCAGAGTTAATGATGGGGTCGGACTCTTCATAGTACGAAATGTTTGCCTGCGATCGCAACCCGTCCCCTACTCCTCTAAAACTGATCCTTCATGCCTCGCAGCCGAGTAAAAGTCTGGATGGAGTCATTGCTTTTCACCGCCGATTGCAGCGAGGGATGATCCCAGCGCAGAAATGGATTTGTCAGCTTTTCTACGCCTAATTGGGATGGCACCGTTGCTGTCCCTAAGGAGCGAGCTGCTTTAACTTCAGCATATCGAGTTTGTAGATCTGAGTTACTGCTATCTACACTTAGGGCAAATTGGAGATTTTTTAGGGTGTATTCATGGGCGCACCAAACTTGCGTGTTATCTGGTAGAGAGCGTAACTTACTTAGTGATGCCACCATTTGCGTTGGAGAGCCTTCAAACAGCCTACCGCAGCCACCAGCAAATAGGGTATCACCACAGAATAAATCCCCAAGCTCCCTATCTGAGGATGGGGGAAAGTAGTAAGCTATGTGGGCACGGGTATGTCCGGGAACAAATAGCACTTCTCCAGTTCGAGCTGCAAATTGAACGCGATCGCCCTCTTGTAAAAACACCTGCTGTCCTGGAATTCGTCCTTTGTCCTCCGCTCCCCCATATACGCAAACTTCCGGAAAGCGTTCTATCAGGAGGCGATTGCCGCCCACATGATCACTATGATGGTGAGTGTTGAAGATTGCCACCAAGCGGGCACCAATTTCTTGGAGACGCCGCAGCACTGGCTGGGCTTCAGCCGGATCGACAACTGCTGCAACTTGCTGCTCTTGATCGTGGAGCAAAAAAATATAGTTGTCAGAAAGAGCTGGAATTCTGTTTACCTGCATTTTACACTGCCTCCCTCAAGGGAGTTTCCTAGTAGGGCAGATCCTTATTATAACTTCACAATATCTTTATCAAAACTTTAGTTCAGTAACGACAACAAAAAACGAGGATAATCTTAGATAGATTGTCTAGATAAACTCTTTAGTGTCTAAACCCAGCAGTTAATAACTATGGCAGGTACACGAGATCGTCAGTCAAACTTGAACATTCAACAGATGGTAAACCAGATCTTGGCAGCTCGCCAATTGAGCCGTCAAGACTACCTCTATCTGACGACTGCTATCCTCTCTGACTACAATGTTACCGACGAAGAACGCCGTCAGCTCAATAATATATTTGACAATCTGCAAACGGGTTACTTGAAATTTGTTGATTGACAGACTATTTAGCAGTTAATCCAAATCAGGCTCTATAGTCATGCACTCGTCAGTGCAACCAGAACGTGGAGCCCAAAGATAGAGCAAAAAGTCACGTAAAAAGAAAGCAGTGTCGCCAGTAAAACCAACCATTTTAGTCACAGGAGGAGCAGGATACATTGGCTCTCATGCTGTATTGGCGCTCCAAGGTGGAGGTTACGACATAGTGATTTTAGACAACTTAGTTTATGGGCATCAGGATATTGTAGAAAAAGTGTTACAAGTAAGTAATGGCAATGGCTACTCAGTCAAACAGGTGATTGAAACGGCTTCGGCAGTGACAGGGCGAGAAATCAAAGTAGTCAAGTGCGATCGCCGCCCAGGAGATCCGCCTGCCTTGATTGGCAGTAGCGAAAAAGCTAAAAAAATACTTGGTTGGTCTCCCCAATACACTAACCTTGATGACATCCTTTCCCCTGCCTAGAAATGGCATCAACAGCGCAACGTTTGAGTGAATCACACAAATGCAGAACTGAAGAAAGAGGATGACTTGAGAAATGGCTCCATTTGTATCAATCATTATTCCTTGTTTTAATCAAGCTCATTACCTTGAGCGCTCAGTTAAAAGTGTACTTTCACAAACATTTAGCGAGATTGAATGCATTATTGTCAATGATGGCTCCACCGATAATACTCATGAAATAGCTAAGTATTTATGCAGTACAGATTCAAGAGTCAAATACTTCTTTAAAGAAAATGGTGGATTATCGGCTGCACGTAATTTTGGGATTCCCAAGGCTCAGGGTGAGTGGATTCAGTGTCTAGATTCAGATGATTGGATTCACGAAAATAAAATTAAATTTCAACTAGAGCATTTAAAAGGTTTTGAGGAGCGAGATGTCATTTTTTACTCAGACTACGAACGCGTCTACTTAGACAGCGAACAAAATATTATAGAACGAGAGGAAAAGATTGTTGGTTCTTTAACAACAGAGCAATTGATTGAGCGA
>CAZZWA010000072.1:2288-5508 GCA_964657555.1 uncultured Microcoleus sp. | reverse complement strand
TTTTTTCTGGATGAAACCCTTATAGAGAAGGAAAAAAGCAACTTTGATCGCTTAGCTGCAATTACTCAATTTCCTGTTCATTTATTAAATGGAAAGGTGAAAATTAATAACTTAACTTCGTTAAAGATGGCTTACTGGCTCAGACTAATTATCCCTAATTTTTTATTACATGAAAAATACCAAGGGCCTCGTTTCCAAAAACTGATATCTACTTGGTCAAAGCTGTTTAATTTGAGAAAATAAACCCTAGCACTGCCTGCTCATCAACATACTACTATGACAGATATATTACCTCAGATTTATTTTTACATTCCGGAGAGCGATTGGCCACCTGATGGAATTCCTCAGAGTGCTGATATTCACTGGTTAAGCCGTGAAATCACAAATTCCAATCACTGGAATAGCGTGTATTGCTGGACTTTGCAAACATATATTCGCCTTAAAGCTGATGGCTTTCCGTGCGAATTGACAGGAAGCATGCCATCTTCGGGAATCGTGTTAGCCCATCGAAGTTCTCTCCCCTTCAATCTACAGCCCAAGCCAAGATTGCTCGTGATTAATTTGAAGGCAGATCACGATCAGCACCCATACGCCCAGCTTCAGATTGTACAAAATCGTCAGGAATATGTCAGGAATGGTTACTACATTCCGCTTTGGCCACAACCAGAGTTAATCCCTCGCGATGTCGCCCGCGGCGACCGATTTGAGAACATTGCTTACTTTGGGATCGAAAAAAATCTAGCACCCGAATTGAAGGATAAGTCCTGGCAAGAGCAACTCAATGCCTTCGGTTTGCGTTGGCATGTAGTCAGCAGTTCCGATAGTTGGCACGACTACAGCAATGTTGATGCAGTCTTGGCTGTACGCAGCTTCGATCCGAAAGAAGATTATAGATGGAAACCCGCCACAAAGCTGTATAATACTTGGCATGCCGGTGTTCCAGCGATTCTCGGTTGTGATTCTGCATTCCGTGCAGAGCGTAAAAGCGAATTAGACTATCTGGAAGTAGCTTCCGTTCACGATACTGTTCTTGCTCTCAAGCGCCTTCGAGA
Organism: uncultured Microcoleus sp.; assembly: GCA_964657555.1. GTDB lineage: Bacteria > Cyanobacteriota > Cyanobacteriia > Cyanobacteriales > FACHB-T130 > CAZZWA01. The sequence continues at coordinate 4,456 of CAZZWA010000072.1, read as the reverse complement.
TGATCAAGAGTTGCGTTATGCAATGGTCGAAAATGGGCGAGTCCGCGCTGAAGAAACTCAGCCTGAGAAGCTGGTTAATCAGTGGCGTAACTTCCTGATAGATATAGCTGTGCCGACTTACCATCGTTGGTGCAAGACATCAAGTTGGAGCCAGAAGATTTACCTGGCACGCTGTTATCTGGTCATCAAAGAGAACAGTCTCAAACCCCATCCTCTCTATCCACACGATACTGAGCAGGCAGATGATGAACAGATGGATATTCAAGATTGGGCAATTAGATCCACGATCCAAACCTATAGAAAAGTCAGAAAACTGACGGGTTGATGAATGAATCAAGCGAGAATTTGGGATTTCACAACCCACAGGAGTGGATAATTTTATCTATTCCAGATATTCTTGAGTAGGCTTAACACTCTAATTTATCTTAAAGTTGTGGATTTTCAGCAAAAAGTAGCGGGATTGAAGGTTTCATTAGTTGTTAGTGACCTATCTACAGGTGGCTCTATTCGGGCGTTTTTGTTGGGACAAGTCCTTAAAAAGCTTAATTATGAAGTAGAGATTGTAGGATTTTTATTTGGAAAAGAATTGTATGCGAGTCCTCCATCGGGAATTCCGGTTATTTATGTTGATGGTAAAAAATATCCTGAATTTATCAACGCAGCTCAAGAAGTTTTAAAAAAAATTGATGGAGATATTATTTATGCTGTGAAACCTAAGCCCACAAGCTTTGGTATATCTCTTCTTAAGAAACTCAGGAGTAGTCGGCCAATTATCTTAGATATGGATGATTGGGAGCTTAGTTGGTATGGAGGCTTTAATTGGGAGTATCGCCCCAGTATTAAACAATTTTATAGAGATATTTTCAAGAAAGATGGGGCTTTAAGATTTCCCGACCATCCTCTCTATATACATTGGATGGAGAAATTAGTATCTCAAGCGGATGCACTCACTATAGATACCCAGTTTCTCAAAAATCGCTTTGGAGGGGTTTACCTGCCGAATGGCAAAGATACTTCCATGTTTGATCCCCATAAGTACGATCCTGAGGTAAGCAGAGATCGGTATGGTCTTTCTGGATATCGAATTTTAATGTTTCCTGGAGCCCCACGACCTCACAAGGGTGTTGAAGATGTCTTAATGGCATTAGATCGGATTAATGAGTCGGACTTAAGACTAGTTATTGTTGGCGGCAGTCCTTACGATGATTATGATGATAAACTTATTCAACAATGGGGACGTTGGATTATCAAACTGCCAAGTTACCCTGTTGAAGTCATGCCGGAAATAGTAGCTGCTGCTCACATTGTGGTAGTTCCCCAACGGGACACTCCGGTAGCTAGGGCTCAATTTCCCCTGAAGCTAACTGATGGAATGGCTATGGCCAAGCCTGTTCTATCTACACGGGTTGGAGATATTCCAGAAATTTTAAATGAAACAGGTTATTTAGTCGATCCTAGTTGTCCGGAGCAAATTGCTGAGAAGATTCAATGGATATTTCAGAATTTAGAATCAGTAACTGAGAAAGGAGTGAAAGCTAGGGAAAGGTGTGTAGCCTACTATAGTGTTGATAAAATGGCTCTGATCCTCTCAGATTTAATTAGGAATTTATGAAAGATGCCAAAAACAAGCTGGAAACTATTGAATAGCCAGATAATAAATTTACAGTTTTTAGGAATTGCTACATGAATTCAAGAAAATTTTTATTAGCATTTTCGTTGCGATACAAGGGTTTAATTTTACTGACAGTTATTTTGGGATTTACTGGAGCGTTATTTAATGGTGCGAGCACTACCTTAGTTGTACCTATAATCTTAAATTTTTTGGGTCAAAAGGTTACTTTAAAAGGAGCACCATCAATTATTAAAAATCTTATGTCTCCATTTGATGGTATTCCTCAAGAATATCAAATAGCGGTGATGGCGGCAGCGATTGTACTGACGATTGTCTTGAAGAACCTTTCTGGCTATGTTTCTAGTTTGGTATCAAGTACTCTGGCACGCAAGCTAACCTCTGATATGCGCAGAGATGGACTGAAGTTACTGCTAGAGGTGGACTTAGATTTTTATTCTCAAACAAATATTGGTGACTTACTCAATCGATTGGGAGGAGAAATAGGTCGTGCTACTACGGCAATTATTATCGCAATCCGGATGTTGATTATCGCTAT
>CAZZWA010000072.1:0-2188 GCA_964657555.1 uncultured Microcoleus sp. | reverse complement strand
AAGAATATCAGCTGCTCAATAAATTAATTCTTAGCCGCGAACGAGCGGAGTTTCAATCTCAGGTAAACGATGCGGCTATTGGCCCTGTTAGCGAGGTGACAGGCATTGTAGCTCTGATAGGAATTGTATTTCTGGGGCGGCTCTTTTTTGCTAATCAGATTGAGTCGCTCTCAGCTGTCTTGCTCACTTACTTATTAGTGCTTTTTCGGCTACTGCCATATATTTCCCAGTTAAACAGTACTCGGAGCAACTATGCCAATGCATCTGCCAGTGTAGAGCTGGTGTATGACTTCTTGCGGCGGGATAATAAGCCATTCATGGCTAACGGTTCTGTGCCTTACCAGCAGTTGAGAGAAGGCATTCATTTCAATAATGTCTCCTTTGCCTATCCCACCAACGATAAGCTGGTACTAAAGGGGATCGATCTGTACCTCCCTCGTGGCACGACCCTGGCTTTGGTAGGAGCATCTGGTGCTGGTAAGTCAACTCTAGCGGATATTTTGCCTCGATTTTATGACCCCAAGGACGGCTGCATCACTATAGATGGAACTGATTTGCGCTCATTTGAGCTGAAAACTCTTAGAAGGGCTATGGGAATTGTTAGCCAGGAAACGTTCCTGTTTAACGACACAATTCGCACTAACATCGCTTATGCACGCCCCCATGCAACAGAGGAGGAAATTATCGCGGCGGCAAAGCGGGCAAATGCCTATGAGTTTATTGTGCAAATGCCCCAGGCATTTGATACATTGATTGGCGATCGCGGGGTGCTCTTGTCTGGTGGACAGCGCCAGCGTCTTGCCATTGCTAGGGCGCTATTGCAAGATCCAGAAATTTTAATTCTTGATGAAGCAACAAGTGCATTAGATACTGTTTCTGAACGATTGGTACAAGCTGCCCTTGAGGCATTAAGCAGCGATCGCACTACGCTGGTGATTGCTCACCGCCTTTCTACCGTACAAAAAGCCCATCAAATTGCCGTTCTAGATAAAGGATATGTTATGGAAGTTGGCACCCATGAAGAACTCCTAAAGAAAGGTGGCTACTATAGCCGTCTTTACTCAATGCAATTTGCCGAAGACTCTCAAGATGTGCTCAAAGCAGCTGTTAATGAAGCTTTAGTTAAAACTTCCTACGAAGTCCGAACTCGTCTTAATCCAATGATTGGCTTCCTTCAGTTGGTGGTTGATGACATGGTAGACAGCCCTGAAGAGCAGAATGAATTAACCCAGGAGGCTTACCAAGCAGCAATTCGTCTTTTCAAAACCTTAGAGTTTCTCGAAGCCAGCTCTCGGAGGAAATAAAAACTCGTGGTTAAGCACTATATCTTCTTTGCTAGAGAGTTATCACTACAGCCCAACACAGCTCACGAGATTCACGATGTTACTTGTGCAAACGCGGCAGCCAACCTCGGCTATCCGGCAGTTTTAGTATACCCCGATCACGAGCAGGCTGCTCATAATCCGCTTAACTGGATATATCCCTTTCGACCCAGACAACCTGAGGAAAAGTTTATAGAATTCTACGATGCTCAAGAAAAGCTAAAAGTGGTTCCACTGCCAATGCCATGGCCTATTGATCGGATAATCACAAAGTTGACTAACTCCAGTACAGTCGTCTCTAGGTACTATTTTCCTATTCACATCCTTCCTCATACTAAAATTGTGCACACTAGAGACTGGAACTTTGTCAAGGTAGCAATTAAGCATGGAATTCCAATTATATATGAACGTCACTACTACCAAGAAAAACAGTTTGAGCCAGAAATTGTCAACAATCCCCTCTTTCAAATTGCCATAACTCAGTCTGAAATTATTCGAGAAAGTCTAATAAAATATGGCATGCCACCGGAAAAAGTCGTTTGGCTACATAATGGCTTCGAGCAGTCATTTTTAGTCAGGCAGCCTCAAGCAGCTGAAGCATGGCGTCGAGAACTTCTTGCAGATGGACATAAACATTTAGTTGTTTATTCAGGTGCTCTATATCCTTTTAAGGGAGTTGATCTTTTAGTTGATGTTGCTAAGGAGTTACCACAGATTAAATTTGCGCTCACAGGCGGAACTGAATCGCAAGTACAACACTATCAGCAATTAGCTAGGGAAAAGCAGGTTGATAACGTCGAGTTTTTAGGCTGGATTCTCCCACGGCAGAGATTAGCAAGCTTGTTACAAGCAGCTGATATTTTAGC
>CAZZWA010000071.1:13567-18152 GCA_964657555.1 uncultured Microcoleus sp. | reverse complement strand
GATTTCGTTCTCACGGATCATTTTGGACTCTTTCAAGTCTATTAGACTCAATCCTTGTTTAGCTGACTTTGAAGGCTATATATATGGGCGCATAGATCCCCATTATAAAATAATACATTAAATCAGAAAAACTAGTAACTGCAACGCAGCACTTTCTTCACTTCGCCAAAGTCAATTATTTTCAATCTTTGCCAGAAAAATAAACTACACTTACGCATATTCTGCTCTTTTAACTGATAGGCGTCAAGAAGAATTTGTACTCCTAAATATCCTCGCTCTCCTGTTGTCAAAAAAGAGATAACTTGACCTGTGACGATATCAAAGTTGGCGATTAATACCTGTGTACCATGACGAACATACGATCGCTTCTCGTTGTTTCACTTTCCCTAGTCGTAATGGCAGGTCTTTTTCTTGAGGCTCGATTGCTTGACTCCCTAATTATTTGGGCTCGAAGTGCTATTTGTTGCCCTATGCTATGAGGATTGAGCAACTTTTCTAGCTCAGTCTGCTCGCACTCGCTCAGAGTCAATGATTTTGGAGCTAACTGTGCCATGTCCTCCTGCCTTTGCTCTTTCACAGCACTTTATCTTTTTCCTTCACTCCAGTATCCTCTAATATGGGTACTCCATTTACGCCACACTGTACTAGTGCATGACGGCAAAAGTTTTCCATCACTTCAATAAAAGCAGGGGGGACAAGGGGACTCTAGCGTTAGCGGCGCGACAGCGCGGCAGAGGAAACTGATGGTTTATTTCTGCCACACTGTACTAGTTCCATGTATGACCGATTACCAAAAAACCGATTGTGCCAGTTGAGGGTGGCTACTGAGCTTGTCGAAGTATGCAAAATGGGATCTCTATGAATTCATACTCCATCTTGAAACAAACTCAGCGGCAACGGGTCAGTGATGGCCAGCAGGTTTCCATCCTGGATAAATGCGACACGGCTAACCGCCTCCTGGTACTGGTGCTGCCCCAATTAGGAGACTTCGATAGTCTTGAGTATGCCTGGTGGTTGCAACAATATTCCGAACCACTCCGGGACGCGTTGCTGACAATTCGAGCAGTAGGAATCGGCGCTCGCTCATCAGGAGAGCAGTTCTGCACCTACACCGGGTTCCCCCCTGACTGGCTGTTCGTCGATCCGAAGGCCGAACTGCATCAGCACCTCGACCTCTATCCAGGGCTGTCGCTCAAGATTCCCGCCCTGTCTCCTGCCCAAAATGCCTGGTTAAACCTGATGCTGATGTGTGCTGGAGTAGGTAGTCCTGGCACCCTGGCAGAAGTGTTCCGGGGCTATCGGGGCGATCGCCTTGCCCCCCAGCTGATTGCGGATGAGCAGGTGATTAAAGCAGCCCCACTTCCTCCCTTCAAGGGAGCGTTCTTCAACCTGGCTGGCGGAAAAGGTTTTCAGCGTCCCTTTGAGTTGGCTACCTTGCGGCTGCGAAACATGGTTGAAGTTCTCAGTCATTGGAAAACCTATGTGCCGAATCCAGCGTATTTGACGCAACGGGGAGGGACTTTCCTGTTCGATAGCTCTGGGACACCGCTCTATGAGCACCGGGACAAGGGGATTTTAGGCTTTGCCGCCAATATGAGCAATCCACTGTCGTTTCTGCTCACAGAGCTATCCTTGCAACTCTAGTGAAGACAATATTTGTCAGAATACCCCTGCTTGCCCTGAGCAACAAACACTTTGTGAAACAGCGTCTTCTACCGTTGCTTGTGGCTCTTCTTCCCAAACAAATTCTTATACTCAGATTTCTAGGACGACCCCAGTGTATACCTGGACTATATTACTGAAAGCTAGATACAGTTACAGTTTTAGGTCATCTTGCAGTATTTTACACATACAGCAGATTGCAAGTTCATGGAGTACACCCCTCCCCAACCCTACCCTTACTAAGGGGAGGGTGCCCGATAGGGCGGGTGGGGTAGTGTACTTCACTTAGATGAAAAGCGCTGTATGTTGGTTGCCCGCGCTAGAGCATCGGTCCAGTAATCAAAATTAGGGGTATGCTTCGCCCCTTCAGGGTAAAAACTCAAGCGTAGGCAAGTTCGGTAGCGCCTTTTGGCTTGGATAAATTCACAGCTAACAAAGTGCTCGTCAGAATAACCCAGGTTGATGCTCAGAACTCCTGCCATTCCCTCTCCTCAAGTTCTTTGAGGGGCAACAATAAGGCGGCTTCAATCTCCTGTCGCACCGCCATTGTCACTTCACAATTGCTATTAAGGCAATCGATCAGCAACTGATTGGCATCGTAGTAGCGTTGCAGCGCTTGTTGCTGTGTGGGGCTAAAGTCCCAGTGATGCTGAATGTCTCGATGCATGGTGATCGCTGCCTTTAACTGTTCAGTCCAAGTGAGATGGTTCGTTTGCCACCATCCCTGAAACCTTTCTTTATCCTCTTTTAGGTCAGGGAGTTGGTCTTGAAGTTGTTGCAGGGATTGATGTAATCCCAGATCCAGAACAATGACCAGGGCATTTCTGAGGGCATCTGCACAGGCATGGGCATAGGCAAAATCAGAGCTGAAAAGGGTGCATTCCGACACCAAGTCATCTAGTGCCGCATCCAGAAAAATCCCCTGGTCAAGAGTGCAGGCCAAGGCAAAATGAGGGGCTAGATGAGGAGTCTGGGCCAGAGCAAAGTAAAAAGCGCGAATTGCAGCTGGTTTGGGTGGAGTGGGAACAGCTTGAGAGTTTTGGCTGGCCCAAGTTAAAAACTCTTGTAGATATGGATCTTGAGCGACTAGCGCATCGATTTGTTGCTTCATCAATTGTACCAGGGAGTCTGCACTCCGCAGCATGGCAGCCGTTAGCAAAAAGATTTCACGCCACCGAGGTTCAGTGATGTGACTCACCAAACGTTCCAGGTCTTTCCCATATGTCTGTAAATTATGACTGGCAACGATTTTCCGGGCAGTGAAGTATTCTTGAAACGCCAAATAAGAGAAGGAGAAAATTCCCCGCACTCGTTCTGTCAATAAACCATGTTGCAACTCAATCGCCTTGAGCACCACTTCACTATCCAGTTGCAATTCCTCTGGCTGAGTCGGAGCATTCGGTAAATCACGGATATAGTCGCTAATGTGTCCCTCAATGACGCGTTGCTCAAAGAAGTATTGCCCCTGCTCAAACGTGGCGGCGGCAATCTGACTCAGCAGCCTCAGCTTGTGTGGCAATAAAAAACCCCGGTAAACTTCATCCCGCTGAATCCCCCTGGCTTCATCCCATCTAACTAAAAGCAGGTCTAGACATTGCTTATAAAACTCGCTGCCTTTGGTGGGGAATTTTTCCTGGCGATGGAATGCCCAGCAAGCGAGATGCAGAAACAGGGGCGTGACTGCGAGTCGGCGGAATTGCAAGTTTTCGGGTAAGCCCAGTTTTTGCATGAATTGGACGGCTGGTTCCAGTGCATCCCAGGCATTTGTCTTCGGGAAGGCCGCGAACCACTTAAACGCAAAGGCGGCAATTTGTTCAGAGGTAAAAGGAGCAATTTCGACATCTGTAAAGCGCCTCAGGTTGAACGTTTTAGCCGCAGTTCGGCAGGTCGCTATAAACAGATTCTTGTGATATTTCTCGGAGATTCTGCGAATTTCCTTTAAGACAGCTTTGCTATCTTGATTGAGCACTTCATCCAGCCCATCCAGCAACAGCAATACTCTACCCTCACGCAGCAGGGTTTCAATCGCGGACGGGTCGGAAATTCCAGAGGTGAGAAATTCTTCTTGGATGTAATTTAATAAGCTGAAGTCGCCTGCCTCTCTGGACTCGTCAGCAAAATCCCTCAAGGTGATAAAGATGGTCACTCGGTTGGCCGCAAAATTGCCTTGATTACACTGAATAGCCAGATGTTGCAAAAAGGTGGTTTTACCAGACCCTGGTTTGCCCAATACTCTGAGCTTAGAGTAGGTTTCAACTGCTCTGATGCCTGATATTTGTTTCTGGTCAATCTCACCCAAGCCAAAGCGGTCAAATTCTTCTGGGGTAAGACCTTGCAACTTAGAGATTTCTAACCACTGTTGGCTTGCGATCTCCTCCAAAATATTCACATCAATAAAAATGTCGTCTATCTCAACGGGACGGCTGATATCTAAGAGCTGCAAGGTGCCGCACTGGTTTTGAATTTTGTCCCAGCGTTGCGATCGCACCTGTGTTACCAGGACATCAATATCTAGGACTGCCTGATCTGGAGATTCAGACACCTCGGCTGGCGGATTCTCAGCAATCTCCTGCCAATTCAGCTCCAATACCGAACAAATTTCCATAAAGCTACGACGTTCAACCGGACGACCTGTGAAAAATCTCCAAACTGGCTGACGAGTCTTGAGGTTCACTGACTCTGCCAGGTTGTCTTGATTCCAACCTTTGCGGACAAACGCTCTTTTAGCCTGCTGAATCCCTGCTTGTGATGCCTGGAGCGATCGCTTGACCATAGGACAGCTATCTTGATGTTTAAGACCAAGACTTTAAATTTTTATTAATACTTAAATTCTAGAGCTTTTTCTGTGCTAATCACTCTTCCGCTCGGTTAAAGTTATACAAAATCTCAGAAAGTTACTCTAATTTCAGCATAATGAAACCAA
>CAZZWA010000071.1:0-13467 GCA_964657555.1 uncultured Microcoleus sp. | reverse complement strand
TTAGTTGCCAGCTAGTTTCTGGACAAATGCGACGTGTTCGGGAGATTCTACCCCCTCTTGTAAAATTGCCAATACGCGCTGCATGTTCCCAGCTAATAACTCTGTAACCGCTAACCACAATCCCGGAAAGACTCGACTCCTCACAATCCCATCGGGATCAGCAGGTAAATCAAGATACTCACCCTTTTCTAGATAAAACCAGCTAATTTTCTGGTCAAGGACTTGCCAAACGATGTATTCCTTCACGCCATTACGGCGATAGGCTTGCTTTTTAGCATGAAGGTCAATGGCGACGCTGCTAGCAGCAATTTCGATGATTAACTCTGGTGCGCCTTCGACATAATCATCTTCACTCAGTTGTGCTTGCCCACCTACTTCTGGAGCGATCAGGAGAACAACATCCGGTTGAGGTTCGTTGTCGATATCAAGCCGCACAGTTGGCGTGTCTCCCACAGCAACACCAGGTGTCGTGGCTTCGTAAGTTACCAACCACCCAATCATCCAACTGTGGGGTTGACTGTGGCTCTTGAAGCGCAGCGCAGCAGCCATATAGACAATCCCCTCGATCAATTCGGCTTTTTTCAGGGTTGGTACGGTGTTATAACGACGCTCGAATTCGTAGCGGTTCAAGCGATCGCCATTTTCTAGAGGAGGAATTGTCAAACGCTGATTGGGTGTTTTAACCATAGCAGCCGCAGTTGGGGTAAACCTATGCTCATCCTACCGAATCGGAGAGGATAAATAGACGCTTGTGCCCAGATGTTGCTACTAAACGGCAGAGGCAATGAAAGGCTTAAGACGGCAACCTTAAGTGCAGCGAAGAGTTTTTGCTTAGTGTGCACAGTCATGGCCTACCTTCACCCTGATCCAATACCTGGAAGTGTATCTAAATATTAACCAGAAACCAAACGAGAGTGTGAAAACCCTGTATTTTACAGTAGGGATTTAACCCATTAGTAGTTTGTAAGATGTGAAGCCATATCTGGAAGGCATCCCCACGACCAATGATTAAAAATATAGAAGGAGGACTTGAGACATAATTGTTTCAAGTCCAATCAAAAAGTTGTTTGTCAAAATGCGGAGTCTGTGGTTCTAGAAGTGAAGCTTAACTTGGGTATATTTTTCTTCATACCATGATTTTTGGGAAACCAGATAAAAAGCAATTCAGAGCTGGTGTTCATTGGCTAGTATGGTCTGGCGTTTTAGCCTTGGTCAGCACTGGAAGTTGGTTATTCTACATCCTAGATCGCTCTCAACCTCCTAAGCCTGTCGCCGCCTCTGTGATCGCAGTAGAGCGGGGCTCGGTGGAAAACACAATTAATGAGAGCGGTACTGTGGAACTGGGCGAGCAACAGACTTTGAAGGCTCCATCGGAGACTGCCGTAGACCAAGTGCTAGTCAACCCAGGTGATAGAGTTAAAGCTGGTCAAATATTACTCACCCTGCGTAACCCTGATCGAGATACTGCCCTGGCTGCTGAGCAGCTGAAGATTCAGGGAAAGGAACTAGATAGAGCCCGCAGTCAGCAGAAAATTATCGAAACTCAAGAACAACTGGTACTTGAGCAACAAAAGCTCCAGACGCTCAAGCCTCTGGTAGCACAGGGAGCCATTCCTCAACAGAAGCTTCAGGAGCAACAGACCCAAACCCGTCAAGCCCAAGCTGCCCTGCGGGATGCTCAGACCGAGAGTAGCAAAGCGGCGCTGGATCTACAAAGTCTTCAGCTTGAGCGTCAAAAAATCCAGAGGCAACTCCAGGATACGGCGATCGCTGCGCCAGTGGAGGGCACAGTGCTGGATGTGAAGGTCAAAAGCGGCGAGGGCATTCAGTTTCGCACAGAGTTGCTCACTCTGGGTGACCCAGCACAGGAGTTAGTCAAGCTGCAACTTTCTACCCTCAATGCTGCTTTAGTCCGAGTTAACCAGCTAAGCCGCGTTAGTGTCATTGGCCCTAATGCCAAAATCTTCACCGGACAGGTTAAAAGTTTGTATCCCATGGCAGTTACTCCTGACAACTCCCAAGGGCAATCGTCGAACAGCAGCAACAACCAATCTTCCCAAGCAACAGTACCTGCCATTGTGAAGCTCAACACTCCCACTCACACTCTCATTCCTGGTGCTCAGGTGAATGTCGAGATTGTTTTAAACAGTCGGCAGAATGTCCTCACCATAAATCCAGAAGCTATTCAAAGGTCTGAAGCGCAACCTTTTGTCTGGATTCGAGACAGTGAAGGCAAAGCTCAGAAGCGAGCGATCGCCACAGGGCTGGAGGGGTTACTGAATGTGGAAGTGACTTCTGGTCTCAGTCCCGGTGAACAGGTCATACTCCCTCCCTCAGACACGCCACTCAAAACAGGGACTCCGGTGATTCCTGCCAAGAAGCCTTTACCAAAGAAGGTGGGGAAATTGGGAGATGGGGAGATGGTGTCATGAGCTTAAGACTTTTTGACCTGCTTGCGATTACATATCGCTCCTTGTGCAGTAATACCCTACGATCCGCTTTAACAACTTTAGGCGTCTTTATGGGGGTGGCAGCAGTCAGCGCCACTTCACAGGTACGCAATATCAGCCAAGCAATGATTGCTGAGCAACTGGCAACCAGAAACGCTCCCCGGATTACCTTGGGACTAGAGTGGCAACCGCGCCGCGAGCAGATTCGCCTAAAGCTAGAAGATATGGAATTTCTGCAACAGCGACTCACAGGCTTGCAAGCAATCAGTGCAGTTAATTGGGCTGGTTCTGTATCGACGTTATTTCGAGATGTGGAAGCCAACCCTTCTATGGAAGCAGTTTCTCAGGATTTCTTACTGACTCAGGGGCGATCAGTAGTTGCCGGACGGTTTTTTACGGCAGCAGACTTTGAAAACTACCGTCCTGTTGCTGTGATCGACAAATTTTTGGCAGACCGACTGTTTAAGGGCGAGAATCCAGTGGGTCAACGCATTTACGCTAACCGCAGACCCTACATTGTCGTAGGTGTCCTTGCAACAGAGACCAGCTTAGACGATCAGCCCAAAGGGCAAGTGCTGATACCCCTTTCGACTTATAGTGCCCTGACAGGAAAACGCGCACTTGGTATGCTTCAAGTGCGCCCCAACGATCTCAAAAACTTGGAAGACCTGGAAAAGCAAACCAAGGAGTTACTAAAACAGCGTTTCCCTGGTCGCAAGTCTTGGCAGTTTAACAATGTGGACGATCTCCTCCAGCAGCAGAAAACCCTGGATTTAGCTGCTCAAGCTTTGAGTGTCGTAGCAGTGATCTCACTGCTAGTGGGAGGTGTGGGCATCGCCAATGTCATGATTGCCTCTGTTACAGAACGGACGCCGGAAATCGGTCTGCGCAGAGCCATTGGTGCCACCCAAGGAGATGTCATGGTGCAGTTTATTTTAGAAGCCGCCATTTTAAGTCTGATTGGCGGGATAGCCGCCTTAGGGATGGTACATGGTCTGACCCTAGTCATTGCTGATCGGTTTAAGCTACCGTATCAATTTGAGGTCAGCACGGCGGCGATCGCTCTGAGTTCAGCCCTATTAGTAGGGGTAGGAGCAGGATTTCCTCCTGCTCTCGTCGCCAGCAAGCTTGACCCAGTTATAGCGTTACGCTCGGAGTAATTAAAGATGACTCTATTAGTTGTAGCCACGGGAAATCCAGGGAAGCTGCGAGAAATACAGACTTATTTAACCGGATTGAACTGGGAATTGAGGCTAAAACCAGATGAACTAGAAGTTGAGGAGACGGGCCACACGTTTGCCGCCAATGCTTGCCTCAAGGCATCCCAAGTGGCACAAGCAACTGGCGAATGGGCGATCGCAGATGATTCTGGCTTGGAAGTCGATGCTTTAGATGGCGCACCGGGTATCTACTCAGCTCGTTATGGCAAAACTGATGCAGAACGAATTGAACGATTAATCTTGGAGTTGGGTAACAAACTGAATCGGCAAGCCCAGTTTGTCTGCGTAGTGGCGATCGCTCGTCCAGATGGCTCAATTGCCCTGCAAACTGAGGGAGTGTGCCCAGGAGAAATCCTCCACGCACCGCGTGGAACTGGTGGATTCGGTTACGATCCAATTTTTTATGTCCCCAATCAGAAAATGACGTTTGCTGAGATGACGCCGGAGTTGAAGCGGCGCTATAGTCATCGGGGCAAAGCTTTCCAAACTCTACTACCCCAGCTACAAACTTTAGTTTAAAGGTAGGCGCAAATAAACATAGCTGGTGGTGGCTGCTAATCGCTAACGGCTAATTGCCTTACTACCATTAGCAATTAGCCATTATCAGCGATCTTAGCCGACGTTTATTTATGAACACGCTCCTTAGACTGCTTCCAAATCCTTTTCCCCTGTACGAATCCGAACCACTTGCTCAACGGGGGTGATGAAAATTTTGCCATCACCAATTTCGCCAGTGCGGGCAGCGGCAATGACCTTGTCAACCACCATATCCACCTGGTTGTCCTCTACCACAATTTCCACCTTAAGTTTTTGCAGAAACTCAACAGTATACTCGGAACCGCGATAGCGTTCTGTTTGACCTTTCTGACGTCCAAATCCTCGGACTTCAGAAACCGTCATGCCCACAATCCCAGCATTGACTAAAGCGATTTTTACTTCGTCGAGTTTAAATGGCCTGATAATTGCTTCAACCTTCTTCAAGCTTTTGACTCCTCAGTGCATTCTTCTTTATCGCCTAGATTAAACCAGCATGACACTTTCTAGCACCGCCTATAACGACTATTTTGTAATTTTTAGTACATTTTACCAAGCAAGATTAGGCACAAATTGCCTTTTCTTCGCATATTGCTCCCTTCCTTGGTTGCCCGAATCTGTTGTAATTTGGCGGGATCGTCTCTTTCTGCCATCAAGCGGGCTTGGCGGTGTAAATTTTTAATGAGCTAGTTGGTTACCAGGTAAATGCACCCGGCTTAGCACAGACATCAGATTTTAGCGACCACCCTTTAAAAGGGGACGGACAATCAAAAAGCCAGTGCCAAAAGCCGTTGCCACAATCAGAAAGATAGCCACGACTAACCACCAACCATTCACATCTGAGGAACGCTCTGGAGGTGTCGGGCGACGATATCGACCCTCTTCCTGTTCTGTAAATACTTTCTCAGAAAAAGGTGAGGCTGCTGGTTCAGCTATTTGGGAAGGCGATGGGGGTGGTGGAGATTCAACTGGCGGGGGCACAGGCGTAGGCGTAGTCCGGGGTCGTCGCACTGTTGACTCCAGAGTAGGTTCAGAGCGAGCTTCTGAGTAAGCAGGAGGTGCTTCAGTCGCACTAACCGACTGAAAGGAAGCCAAGACCTGCTGTAGATGCATATGCGATTGCACCACTCTTTCAATTTCTTGTCGCAGCTGTTGATTTTGTCTAACTAGATTCTGATTTTGCCCGTTGAGAGAGTCCAGCATCGCCTCCGCTGCCTGCAACTCGGCAGCTAATTCCCGATAAACTGAAATCGGCACGGAGGGACAGTAAGCGTTAGCTGTTTGGGGGGCTGAACTTGGGGGTGTAACATTTCGCATCGGTTGTTTGGCACCGGGATTAGACATGATGGATTTCGCTAAACTTCTGTTTGGCAAGAATAGTGGAATTTGGCATCAAGAAGGCAATTGCATAGAAAATGTGCTCTCTAATCTACCGCGAAATTGCCTGCATCAAGGTTGACTGGGTGCTGATTTTAAGAGTGGAAAAAAGTGTCCCACTGGCCCTTGGCCCTGACCAATGTCTAAAGCGTATCCCAGAGCAGTGGTGACATAATCTTTAGCCAATCGAACTGCTTCCAGTAGCTCCTTGCCTAGGGCTAGATTTGCAGCGATCGCTGCGGAGAGCGTACAACCAGTGCCGTGGGTGTTGGTCGTATCCACGGTAGTGGTTTTCAAAGTTTCTAGTCGATGAGCATCAATCCAGACATCAACGCCGCGTAGATTACCCTCCATTCCTCCCCCTTTAACTAAAACCGCCTTTGCTCCCAGTTGATAAATCTGCTGGGCAGCAGCTTGCATATCATCTAGGGTATGAATTTTTCTACCACTCAAAATTTGAGCTTCATACCGATTAGGTGTGACAATTGCAGCTTTGGGGATCAGGATATTTCGTAAAGATGCTATGGCGTCGTTGTCAATTAGCAGAGACCCAGTCCGCGATACCATTACGGGATCGACCACTAAGTTCTTAATTTCTAGAACTGTCACCTGCTTTGCTACGGCATTAATAATTTCCTGGTTCAGCAACATGCCAGTTTTAGTCGATTGGACACCTATATCTGTGACAACAGCTTCAATTTGAGCAACAACTGTATCTGCTGGTAGAGCATCAACCCGTGTCACCCCCAGAGTATTTTGAGCAGTGACACAAGTCAGGGCACTGGTGCCATGGACGCAATGAAAGGCAAAGGTGCGTAAATCAGCTTGAATACCAGCGCCGCCGCCGCTATCAGAACCAGCAATGGTGAGAGCCACAGGCACACTTGTTCTGGTGATATCAGTCATGTTAATACCATTTCACTTTAAATTTCCTAATAATCAAATTTAGTTGAAGGATGGCTAATGGATAAACTCTTAAACCATTAACCACTAGTCATTAGCTATTAGCGCTTTCTGCTGACTGGCTTCAAGCCAAGAAACAGGCAGATGGGAAAATCAAATATTCCAGAAAAAACAGCTTCCAGATGAATTGGTAAAATTGCGCGATCGCCACTTTATCCTGCAAGTCCACACCTCTACTTCGCCACCACATCCAAGCCAAAACTCCCAAATGAGTGACGCCTACAAAGACTCGGTTCACTGAGGGTAGCCACAACACACCAGCAAAAGTCATCCCCAAATAGCATATAGATAATACCCAAACAGACAGATTGAACACAGCAGCTTTGCCCAGTTGGATGGTGAAAGTCGTGATGTTGTATTGGAGATCGCCTTCCAGATCGGGAATATCTTTGAAGATGGCGATCACAAACGTAAACACTAAAATAAACAGTGTCAGAGCCCAAACTTGCGGTGGAATAGCTCGGGTGCCTTTCAATACCCAGCTATAGTGCAAAAACAGTCCCAAATTGACAATAGTCCCCCGCACACTGAAGATGCACAATGCCGCCCAAAAGGGAAACCGCTTCAGCCGTATTGGTGGCAGAGAATAAGCTGTACCGATCACCAAACTTATGCCGACCATTCCTAGTAAGAATGGCCCTGAAAACCAGGCAAACAGTAGTGCCAGTCCTCCAGTAACGGCAACAATTATTTGCGCTTGTCGCTGCGAAAATTCACCAGCCGCTATTGGCAGATGGGGTTTGTTAACTCGGTCAATCTCCACATCTTCCAACTGATTCAGTCCCACAATGTAGACATTGCCGCACAGACAAGCAAGCCAAGTACCCAACAGTGGCACTAACTGATTACTGGAAAAGCCTGTCGAGGACAATGCCAAAGCAATCAAGTACAACCCCAGCACGCTCAAACTCGTGCCGACGATGGTATGGGGACGAGAAAATTTCCAGAAAGCGTAGAGCCAAGGGGTAGACTGCTCAAAGGGATTAGTTTTGGGAATCAGAGAAGACTTTGGCGAGGAAATCTGACTCATGGACGCCTTAAATAACTGTTTTGGCTAGATTTTCACATACTACCCTGTTAGCTGATGCGCGAGTACATAGATAATCAAGCACGTCTATCATACGCAATCCCCCACTCTGCCCATAATAGACGTGTGATCGCCTTTGCCCGTTGTAATACAAACCAATTCATTTGAAAGCGGTGATCAGCCCTATCCCCGCACTTCGTGCCGCTATGCTTTTCCTGAATGTGCGCACTTCGCTATCTGTGGGTAGAGCAAGATTGCCCGCCCCGCTACTTTGGTAATGGGTAAATCAATTACCCATTACCAAAATCCCCATTTCGCAAGTGGCGTGGGGATTTTTAAATTACTTCATAGCACACAGCAACCCAAACCGAATTAGCCCACGCTGATAGCCCCGACTCATTAAGCCTAGGGAAAGCGCTGCCTGAATAGTGCCCCAACCGGAACGGAGCAAGCCAAAAATTGAGCTGGGATTGAGGGCTGAATCAATCACAATATCCCAGAAAGGTGCGGCAGCTTGCGACCAATCGGCTGTGCGAATGTTTTGGAAAGCTAGATTGTGGGCGATCGCTTCATACTCTGGTAAAGAAATCACATAAGGCAAAGCATACACGCGGTAAATTTCTGCCAGATGTCTCCTTTCTTCATCTGTCAGCTGCCCTTGAGTCCCACTTAGAGGACGATGACACCAAGTTGCCATAATAAATGTTCCCCCAGGTTTTAGCACCCGGTAGCACTCCTGCAAAAACTTTTTTTTGTCAGGCATGTGTTCGCCGCTTTCCAAAGACCAAACTAGGTCAAATGAATCTTCGGCAAATGGCATGTTTAGAGCATCTGCAACCTGGAAATCAGTTTTTTGACTGATAAGCGCCACCCTAGCACGTTCGGTGGCGCGACTCGCCTGTACTGGACTGAGAGTAATGCCAGTTGCTGATGCATTGAACTTCTGGGCTAAGTATAGAGAACTCCCACCAATCCCGCAGCCTACATCAAGGATCTGCTCAGCCTGCTGCACCCCAGCCCAGCCGAGCAATTCTTCAATCATGTCTATTTGTGCGATTCGTCGGTCTTTTTTCTCCTGTCCATCTGCACCATAGTAGCCGTGGTGCATATGTTCTCCCCAAACCTGCTCCCACAGTCCAGAGGAGGCGTCGTAAAACTGTTGAATTTGCTCGTAAAGGGTCGAATTCATGAAATTGCAGTGCTGATTGCTTGAAACTAGCGAGGGGCCATGAAGGGGTTGGGGGTTGGTGCGGAGTTAGGGGCTAGAAAAGGGTTGGGAACTGGTGCGGAGTTAGGCGCTTGAGGAGGCGGAGAATTTGGTGTTTGAGGGTTATACCTTAGAGTTGGTGTTTGCGGACTGGGCTGTACAGATGGATTGGCGATCACTATCTGTTGTATAGTCTTCGAGACCTGCTCCGTCTTGTCAGTTTTGCCTTGCTGGCTGAACAAGTTTCTGGCTTCGACAAGAAAAGTTAGCGCTTCCTCTTGTTTTCCCTGTTGCTGTAGCGTTACCCCTAAGTTATAAAACCCGTCTGCCAAGTTAGGATTTCGCAAAATCGCTTCTCTGTACTCTTGGCTCGCCTCATCCAGTTTTTTTTGCCTCTGCAAAGCCACTCCTAGATTGTAATGGGTCATCGCATCCTCAGCGTTGAGACTCAGTGCTTGCTTTAGGGCAGCAACTGCTTCGTCGTACTTGCCTAGCTGAGTCAGCGCCACTCCCATTTGCTGGTAAGCGTTGAAATAATCAGGCTTCAGGTTAATCGCCTTTTTAAACCTGCCCACTGCTGCTCGGTAGTTACCTCGTTTAGCCAAAACCACGCCCAAATTGTACTGAGCTGATGCAGAGTTTGGGTCAAGTTTAACAGCTGCCCCCAACGCGTTCTGGGCTGGTTCGAGCTGGTTTTGCAAACTCAGAAGCGATCCCAGCTGATATTGAGCAGGGGCATAATTGGGATCTAGGTTGACAGCTTGCCGAAAGGCAGCGATCGCTGGTTCTGTCTGCTCTTGTTTCAGGTATAGCAGCCCCAAGTTATATTGAGCTGTCGCATCATTTGGTCTAAGGCTGACTGCCTGCTGATACTCAGTAAGAGCCTCTTGTGGCTTGCCTTGCGCTTCCCATATCAAGCCTAGGTTGTAGTGAGCTGCTGCCAGTTGAGGATCGAGAGCAAGAGACTGTAAGTATTGTTGCTTAGCCGCATCTAGCTGCCCTTGTTTGTACAACACTAAGCCCAAGTTATAGTGAGCTTCAGGCATAGAGGGAGCGATGTTAATTGCTCGTTGGTACTCGCTCGTTGCCTGTGCTAACTGGTCTTGTTGAGCCAGAGCATTTCCCAACAAATAATGAGCCATAGCAATATTAGGGTCGAATTGCAGTGCTTTGCGCAAAGCTAGTACGGCTGCTGGAAACTCGCCCCGATTATACCGTGTCAATCCTTGCTGAAAGTAACTAGCCGCGTCGATATCTTCACTGTACAAACCCTCAACTCGCTGTTTTGATAGATTAGTAATTTCGTGTTGACGCACTTTTTGTTGACTCTGAGTCCTCAGTTTTATAGGAGCGGTGACTCCGTACTCAACCGGGCTAGAAAACCTTGCCGCTGGGGCAATACCGGCTAAATTGTGAGACTCCTCAGCTTTTGTCTGGGTAGTCGTTGTCAAACAGAAGCTGATAATAGCACCTGCAACGAGATAAATTGGTTTGTGATTTTTAAACATAGGTAGAATAACCAGCACCACTGTGGGTATGCAAAATTTTCCGTTTCTACATTTATTCAGCTATAAGCTACCAGCTTACCAATAACAATGCTCACTGAAAATCGGGGGAGCATGAGGGGGTATACGAATTAGCTTTAAATTTCCTACAAATTGATGACAGGGAAAGTGGGTATTTTACTATAGCAGTCCTATTTGATTTCCGAACAAGATGGACAAGGGAGAGGCGTTCGCATCTCATTTAGGATTGCCATAATCAACTGTGAACACAAAGGCCCTGTACCTTGTAGGACATTGTTGGTCATTTATATCTAAGTAGGTCGATCTGATTATTTGTAGGATGGGTAGAGCGGCAGCGAAACCCATCAAACCTTTGCCAATGTTGGGTTTTGTGCTTCAACCTAACCTAAGCTAGCTCTTCAGTTTAATCATGTCCACCCACTTAAAACCCCTCACCCCCTCATTTCTCAGTTAGATATGGGGATACAAAGAGCCTCTGAAGGTTTATGCCTCTCTCCCCCTGCCTATTTTCAGATGTGAAGTTTTCTACCCAATTTTTGCTTCCGGCAGAATCAGCATAGCATCGCCAAAGGAATAAAAGCGGTACTGGTGCCTGATGGCCTCCTGATACAAGTCCAATAAGCGCTGCCGCCCTATCAAAGCACTCACCAACATCAACAAACTAGAGCGAGGCAGATGAAAATTTGTAATCAGTCCCTCCACAACCCGCCATCGGTAGCCTGGATATATGAACAGCTCTGTCTTACCACAATATGGTTGTAAAGAGTTTGTCTGCAACATTTCTAAGCTTTGGGCTGCTGACTCTAATGCTCGTGTCACTGTTGTTCCCACTGCAATCACCCGCCCTCCTCTAGACTGAGTAGCGCGAATCTGCTCCACCGTTTCTATTGGTACTTCCACCCACTCCCCATGCATCTTATGGGCTGTGATATCTTCTACCTCGACTGGTCTAAAAGTACCTACGCCCACATGCAGCGTCACAAAAGCTGAACCTATGCCGCATTCGTTACAACGGCTAAGTAGCTCTGGGGTGAAGTGCAATCCAGCTGTAGGAGCGGCGATCGCGAAGCGTATGCCCAATGGGCTGCTCGTCGCGCCTAGATCTTCGGCATAAACTGTCTGATACTGTTCCATCTGGGACTGGGAGTCTGTGATGTATGGCGGTAGCGGCACTTGACCGAATTCCTCCAGTATTTGCACTAGAGAAATCCCCTCTGGTAAATCAAACTGTAACAGACGCCCTCCCGTTGCCTCGTCCGTTTCCAGAACTGTAGCACTTAATCGATTGGGGATTGGGGATGGGGAATTGGCAGAGGCAGGAGCTTTGCCAATTCCCCATGTCCCCATGTCCCCGTGTCTCCCTCTTCCCTCCTCCCCATGCCGTTCAAACAAAATCTTGGCTCCTGGCTTCAGACGCCGTCCTGGCTTCACCAATGCCAGCCAGCAGTTCTGCTGCTGCTCCTCCATCAGCAAAATCTCCACGGGTGCGCCAGTGGTTTTGCGACCATAGAGTCGGGCAGGAATGACTCTTGTATTATTCAGAACCAACAAATCTCCAGACTGGAGCAGATCGGGTAGATTGTGGAACACACTGTGAGTGTGGTAAGTAGAGGAATTCACTACCAGCAAGCGGGCACTATCTCTTGGAATAGCTGGGTTTTGAGCAATTTGCTCCGCTGGTAGTTCATAGTCGTAGCTGGCTAACGACCTGTCTTGATCCTGACACCGCAGCTCTGATTCTAGAGAGGATTGATTAATAGAGATAGGCGAGCCTGTTGGTAATTCGTGCTTCATTAAGTTAAAAGTATGACTTGAGAAGGCAGGAAGTCTGAAGTGCTAGCTTTGTCCTTGCTCCTTCAATTTACCTACCTAGATTACAGAGAATATTACTGCTCATCTATCACGCCGACTGGGCGTGAGTGTCTGAAAGCCCTGTTGCTTTAAAGATAGGGATTGTCAACCTAGACATAACACCTAAATTGGGTAGAACTACCCAAGTAGTATCGGGGGCTTTTCCCCTATTAGTTTACGGTGATCCCAGCGAGAATAAAAATATAGCATTTGCTTGGGCTCTAAGTTAAGAAGCGATATGGAATACCTGTACTTCCTGGCGAATGCCAGCCTTACTCTCCGGGTGGTTGAATATCTACACGCGATGTTTCAGCAACGCGTTAAATTCATGACGGTAATTCACCAGATTGATGGCTGGGTGGTCAAGGTCAAAATGAATAGCCCTCTAAGTTCTCAGCAAGAGGGTGACTTTCGGGCATTTATGATTGAACTAGGAATTCCCTACGAACCAGCTATCCGACTGCAAATGGCTCTTTGGAGCCTGGAGACAGGACAATCCCCAATTGAAGTGATGCGTCGCTACCAAGTCGCTGTGGTTTCTCATGGTACCCCTGATCGCAGCGATATCGAAGCGTTTCGCCTACAGTTTACCAAGGGATTGGGATACTGTCCGGAGACTCTGGCCTGATTTTGGCAGCTCTTGCTTTCCGCAAAAGAGTTAAGACGAGTTGGAGCTTGCAGCTTACTTAATTTCTGTCAAACGCAGACTGGATGTATTCTTGTAAAATAAGCTGGTATCCTCCTACAGATATGGCTTTACCCAACACGACAGGTGGAAAGTGTAGCACTTCTCCACCTGTTAGAGAAGGGGAAGAAGGAGTTTTGCTAGGAGGCCATGAGCGCTCTTTGGTATGCTTTCGGACTTTCTGTGGTAGTTGTTGACAGATGACGAGAGCCACATCAAATCGGCAGGGCAACTCAGCCAAGTCTGGGTTGTCCCCTAAAAACTGCCCAGCTGCCTTACAGAGTTTTCCTTGCTTTTGGGGCGTAACGGCTAATAGCCCGTCTGCATCCCAATTTCCTCTGCTGCGAGTTTTTACCTCCACAAATACCAAAAAAGGCAAAGGGGCAGAGGGGCAGAGGTGAGGAATAGAGGAGAAGTTCGCTCTAGTCTCTCCCTTGTTTTCTGGCTCAGCTAGGCATTGTTGCCCAATTAAATCTATTTCTCCCCACCGACAACGCCACCGTCGATGCAAAATTGTCCCACCCTGCCCCTGTAACCAATGGGCAACGAGATCTTCTCCTAAGACACCAATATTGAGATAATTAGATAGACTGTGGTTCTCCATCTTCCTCTGGAAGCAGAATCAAT
>CAZZWA010000070.1:0-18251 GCA_964657555.1 uncultured Microcoleus sp. | reverse complement strand
TTTAGTGACAAAACATAATCTAGAACCGTCTAGATGTAGATGTTTTGCCCCCCATGTAGGGGGGCTTTTCATAGAGCAATTGGTACAAAGCGAGAAAAATCATGACTAAGGGAGCCCAAAGTAGATAATTTGATCTTGTTATGGCTGTCCTTCATCCTTAAATACCAAGGACTATAAAGCTTCCAAAAAGAATATTTACTTTTGTCCAGTTCGCTAAGCTAAGAAGGGAAACTCTGCACTAAGATTCCACCGCTTACCGTCGTGTATTAACAGCGTCAGTTGAGCAGATGTGAACTCAAACTGCAATTGCTGGTGCTGAAACTCTGGCCATGCTGCCTTAAAGTTTTGCCGCGTTAGGTCTCGAAAAGCAACAGTCATGTGAGGAGAAAAAGGGCATTGCGTAGAAACTGGGTCTACAATCCCTAATGTAGTCTCAAGGTAAGCAATTAAATCTGTTTGCAAAGTTAGCAGTTCCGGTGTCTTAAGAACGTTTATATAGATGACACGCGGGACAAAAGCTCCATACCCTAATAGTATGACTGGTACAGGTGATCTAGTGGCAGCAAACTTGCACAGGCAGTCTTTCAAAAGTGAAAGTGCCTCTAATGGCCATTCAAATGGCGGTTGTAGAGTAATATGGGGGGGAGCTTTCTGAGCACCTCGGCTATTGTAACGCTCTGCAAAAAGCTGCTTGACCTGATTAGCATGGTCTTGAATCTCCGACGGAGGCAGGAGAGCAATAAAAAAGCGATGTTGTGCTTGTTCCAATGAGCGACACAAAAGGTTTCATACTACCTTAAATAATTTAACAACTGATACAGAATTTAGGCATTAGAGCGATATATTCTCTGAGCAGAACGAAGTGGTGTAGAGAATCTCCGCATAACGAACCGAGACAGTCAACTGCATAAAACCTAAAAAAATTACAACTGACACCGAAAATGCCCTGGTTTGTAAAGATTGAAGAAGGTATCGTCGATCAACCCACGTTTGACGAGTATGTCCCAGCTCATAAAGCTTTTGTCCAAGACTTGATTACCAAGGGGCACGAGGCGCGTACTGGCTACTGGAAGCAGCGAAGAGGAGGTATGCTGCTATTTAAGGCATCTTCTATGGATGAGGCGCAAACAATTGTCGAGCAAGATCCACTCGTGCAACATGGCTGTGTTGAGTACAAACTCTATGAGTGGTGCTTGGTAGTTGATTGAATTAATAGTCAGACTTCTAGTCTCGGCCACACAGATGCTGTTTGCAAAAAAAATTCGCGGCCAGCAATCAATGACTTGAGCTTGTGTTATGATTAAGTTGATCTGGACCCATGCGATCGCAACGCCCAAACCTTGTCAGGACCGGAAGGTAGCAGCAATCGGGATGCTTGTGATAGGCGTGGACTCCGGGTCACAAGTTTTTACAGAATATCGGGTAGGAAATCGCATCGCCAGGGCTGAGTGACTAGAGCCGCTCAGCTTCTACCCAGTTAAGATTAGCGTTGATATTTTAAGCTCGTACCAGGGAATCTCTATTTGGGAAGTGGTCAGTTACCTGGTTTCAGGTTTATGCTGGAATCAGCTAAAAACAGGGTTAATCAGAGTAGTTACTATGGCTGGTTTAGGAGATATTGTTAGAAAAGCAGTTTACCTCGGTGTTGGGCTAGCTTCCTATGCAGGAGAAAAAGCAGGCGGCAAACTGGCAGAACTGCAAACCCAAGCCCAAAAGTTAGCAGATGAATTGGTGGCCAAGGGTGAGATGACGACAGAAGAAGGTCGTCGGTTTGTAGAAGATTTCATTAAACAGGCTCAGCAGCCGACAGGTCAAGTGACCACCGAACCGCAAAAGAGTGAACCGCGTCGGATTGAAATTATCTCAGAGGATGAACAGAAAGCTCAGCCAGAAGATCGGGATGTAGAGGCAATGCGCAAACAAGTGCAAGCTCTGCAAGACGAACTGCGAAATTTAAAGCAAAAGTGAAAACGCTAAGCCTACTGCGAGCGATGCTTCTTCAAGCTATGATGTCTGAATAGCATCATTATTGAGTCGCTAGTCAAAAACTCATATTTGTGTGGCGAGTGCCTGAAATGGAAGAATGGCAAAAAGATTTCTTCGAGATAATGGAAGTAGTAACTTCGATAGTTGATGAGTTCTTTGTAGGAGTCTCTGAACTTGTAGAAGTGGTAGCCGAACAGGTTCAAAGTACAATAGCAATAGCAGATGTAGACCAATATTTACAGGAACTGTTTGAACCATTTATTGAGAACTATTCAGAATTTGAGGAGATGGGGGGTAACGGAGATCTATCTTTTACCTATACAGTAGACCCGACTCCAGATAAATATCCAGCTTGTATTGGTTGCCATCACTACCACGGTCAAGTCTATGGTGGCAACATCTTAGTTTGCGCCATGCATCCTTACGGCTGGGACAATGATAACTGTCCTGACTGGAAATCAACAGGAAAAGAGTATCACTGAGTCATCGCACATTATGGTTCACTCGTCAAACCAGCAACAACAATTTCCTGAAGCACAGGAAAAGGCAATGAAATACGGCGAACGCCTAATCGAGGAAGGAAAGTTAATCACCTTCCCAAATCCTAGGGTAGGTCGGCACTACAACATCAACATTACGTTGCCGGAATTTACGTGTAAGTGCCCCTTTTCTGGCTACCCAGATTTTGCCACAATCCACGTCAACTATGTACCAGACGAGCTGGTGGTGGAACTGAAGGCAATCAAGCTTTATATCAACAGCTACCGTGATCGCTACATCTCCCACGAAGAATCGGTAAACCAAATTTTAGATGACTTCGTGGCTGCCTGTAACCCTTTAGAAGTGAATATTAAAGGAGATTTTACTCCTCGCGGCAACGTTCACACCGTAATTGAGGTGCGCCACCAAAAGTTTAGTTAATCCCCAAGCAACAGAGGTTCAGAGGCGATCGCACTCAGTCCTACAGACCTCAATAAGTCTTGCCAAAGGGTATTCAGCTTCACATCGTTAGGATGCGATCGCCTTGCTTGCACCATAACCTTGAGCAGGTCATACCAATATCCCTTCGCACCATACCACATTGCCTGTTCAATTGCAGATTTCTGCCCCAGCTCCTTCTCCCACTCAGACGTTCGTGCCACCCGTTGCACCCAACCTATAAGTACGGGATCGTCTGGTTGTAAGGTTTTTCCACAGACAATTGCTAATAACCATCTGTAATTCTTCCCTACTACTAGGGGTAGTTTTTGAGCAGGTAGGGAAAAACTCACAATCCCAGCGTGATCAGTAATCGGGATGACGGCTCTTTCGGAAGAAGTCTCTGCCTGATCTTGAAACGCTAAGACAACTTGCTGTGCCGACGTTTTGGGTATATTAATAAATATAGATGGACGCTCCTCCAAGGTCAGCCCATAGTTTTGCTTTGGCATTAAAGGTTGAATTGGCTGTGCGTCTGGGGAACAACGTCCACGGGAACCTGCACTAGAGGTGTCTTTGGGTTTCCCATCTCCTGGGGGATCAAAACTATCCTGAAAAACGATTCTTTGCGGTAGATTTGCATCATCTCTAGCTTCTGATACTAACTGAGTCATAGCCGGTAAGCATAGAGTTAGTAAGAGTGCTACGGATAAGCAGAGGATTGAAAATTTTAAAAAATAATTTGTTGTCATCTTAAATATTTAAAAAATGGAATATTATTACCTTCATTTTACAAATATATGAGTTATAGAACAAGGAGAGAGAGTTCTGATTCGATTGAATTACTAAGTTTTTAACAAGCGATCGCCAGCCCTAAGGTGAAAAACAAACCCAATGGGTTTCTTGAGAGTCCGGTTGCCTAAAAGTCACCTTCAGTCACCGCCAATTTCCCACTAAAACAAATGGCGACCAGTAGTAGGGATGCTTGTACTGAGGCGTGTTTAATACAGACAGTTGTGCCTGACGCAGTGCTTCAGCTTTGGTCACACCAGCTTGGGTGAAGCGGCGGTAAAACTCAGCCATCAGTTGGGCTGTTGACAGATCTTGTACCGACCAGAGTGTTGCCAGGGTACTCCTTGCTCCAGAACGCACAGCAACTCCTGCCAGTCCCAAAGCCGCTCTATTGTCGCCTTTAGCAGTTTGACAAGCACTGAGAACCAGCAGGTCAATCGGTTCGCGTTCGTGAAGCATATCGTTCTCCCCCTGTCCTCTTAGCAGTTGAGCCAAATCTTTGACGTCAATCCGATTGTCCCAAGTCAGGAGAAAGGTGTCTTTGGCTTTCGAGCTAAACTCACCGTGGGTTGCCAAGTGAACTACAGAAAATGGTGCAGCCTCCATGCGCTCTTGGAAATTCAGGCGAGTAAAGGCTTTATTGAGTAGGATTTGAGCAGAAACCATAGCAGTAATTTGTTCAATCTCTTTTTCTACACCCGGTAAGGCAGAAAAGCCTTGACGCGCTGCTGCTAAACCGACAGCCAAGAGCTTGATTTGTTTGGGAGAGAGCTTTAGAGAAGCGGCTGACTGTAAGGAAAGTGCATCAGAGGTTCGCGACTCCAAAAGCTGCAACCCTGGAGTTAAAGCAATGCTATACCGCTCTATTAAATACTGCTTACCATCGTGGAGAACTGCCATTGGTAGACTGCGTAAAAACCCATCAAGGACAAACACCAACGTTTTAATCTCCTGACGCTCTAACTGGGCTCGTGCAGGGCGCAACAGCCAATCATAGACCTGTTGTGCCCCAGGGAGTACCTCAGAAGGCAAGAAAACTGGGTTCAAAGACTGGCGCAGTTGTGTGAACACCTTCGTCTCTGCTTCTGGTGAGAGGTCAGTCCCATAATGTTGCAAGGGCTGTCTGGGGAGGGAGAGAATCACTTCCAAGCGGTGGTCAAGAAGAATAGGATAGATGACTGCTGCTTGCGAGTCTATTGCCTCAATGGATTTGGGTTTATAGGTTAGGCAAGCTTCTCGAAAAAAGTTTTCTAACTCCGCCTGTCGCAGCGCCTCAATGAGTTCCCTAGAGCGTTGGAGGTGTCGTTGCCTAGTAGGTTCAAGAAGCTGATCTACATCCTGTAACAGCAATTGTACCAACTGGCGATACACCGGCTCAACCTGTTCCCGGAAGGAAAACTGCACATCAGGATTCACCGCCACTAAGTCCTGACGCAGGAATTTTAAGGTATTAACCGCCTGATCGTAAGCAGCGATCGCGTTTTTGATATCCCCTTGCGCTTTCAGAAGGCGTCCCTGCTGCCAGTACCAAGTTGCGGCAATGTCTGCTGCCTGTATTCCTTGGGCTAGGGCAAGTGCTTGTTGTGTCAGTAAGAGGGCTTCTGACCATTGTTGAGTCGTCTCGTACAGATGCCCCAATTGCCCCAACGCATAACATTCTGCCCGAGTGTCGTGCAAATTTCTCGCCTGTCGCACTGCCCTAGCTAACAGTTGAGCAATGTCCATTGTTGGTTGCCACTGACAACTGACGACTGACCAATCACAGTTTACCCGTGACAACTCGATCATGCTTTCTGCCAAATTAACGTGGGCGTAGACAACTGCACGACTAGGAGGAAGATCTGCCAACCGCGCTTGAATTTGCGGAAGCAGTGCCAACGCTACTGCTGTTTGCTTTGTTGTCACTAAGAGGCTGAGTTGGTTGAGTTGGGCTTCTAACTGAGTGCGGGGGTTCGTTGCTGTGTCTATTGCTTGTTGATAGAAGTTCAACGCTGCCTCAAAATCTGTCATTGCCCGAGCGGTATTCCCCAGCACAAAGAGGGTTTCCCCGATCTCCTGTGTCGAATTGAGTCGTTTAGCAATGGCTAAACTCTCGGACAAAATAGCTCGGGACTGTGGCAAATCTCCCACTACTTGCAGGGTCATACCTAAACTGCGCAATCCCTTAGATTTAAGCCGAGAGTCAGGCAAGACGATCAGGTCTTGCTTGATTTTTACTAGCGTGGTTTGTGCTTGTTGATAGAGTCCCAAGGTCTGCAATGCCTGAGCTTGGTTAATTTGCACGAGCACAATTCCCGTAACATCTTTAAGGGAACGATAGTATGCCTCTGCCTGTTTCCAAGTTTCTAGGGCTGCTTGTGCATCACCTGTACTGAGTTGAAGACTGCCTTGGGTATTGAGGACTTGAGCGTGAAGGAATGAATCACCAGTTGTTTGCAAGAAGTTAAGAACTCGGGCGATCGCTCCTTGGGCGGCTTCCCACTGTCCCAAGTCTTGATAAACAATGGCTAGATAGTTGTAGCACAAAGCTTGAGTGCGCAATTCTCCCTGTTGCTCAAATGCCTCAGCCGCTTGTTGCCAAAGTTTTGCCGCCTCTGCAAAGCGTTCCACATCATAAAGTTGCTTCCCTTGTTCGAGTGGGGTGACTGTGGATTGGGAACTGGGCAGTGGGGTTAAGTAGTGAGGGGAAGCATACTCTGCTGTGACTGGTAAAATCACTGTCACCAGTAAGAAGGTTAGTAACGCCAAAACCAAGTTACGATAAATTCGCATATCAAATTCCGCTAATAACTTCGTATATGGTTTGTCGCTGATTAGGGCGACATACTGGGAACTAGTCAAATAATTTTGCGTAGTCCCGTGTCTGACCGATTACCAATTACCAAAAAACCGAGTGTGCCAGTTGAGGGCGGCTACTGAGCGCAGTCGAAGTGTGCGGAATGTGGGTTAGATGCGTTGACCCTGCGCCCGATACTTCCAGAATATATAGGCAACAATTAGAGATGCGATCGCTATACTAATACCAAACTCACTAATAATGTATTTCGTAATTCCTGTATCTTGAGTGAGAGGATTAAAAATATTTTGAATAAATACGTTATGGCTAGCATGGAACACCATTCCTGTCCAGAGATTACCAGACTTAATACGGAGCCAAGCCAAGGGGAAACTGATTCCTATAATCGTCAGCGTGAAGCAGACTAGGCTATACAATAGCGGCGTTCCCCCATTGTAATTGCCAAAAATGATAAAAGGATAGTGCCACATTGCCCAGACAGATCCACTAATCATGGCTGTCTTCAAGAAGGTGGTAGTCTTAGCTAGTTCGGGTACTAAAAATCCCCGCCAGCCAATTTCTTCACCCAATGCAGGTAAAAAGTCTTGCAGTAGACCATACGTACCTGAAAACAGTACATAGAAAACAATTACTAACCCATCAGGTAAGAAATTCCAACCAAAACTTTTGGCAGTTGCTTGAACAAAATCTGTGTTAAAAAAAGCTCCTAATCCAGAAATCCAAGTAGCCATGTAAGCCACTAAACTGTAAATTAATGGGATGGTATAACTGCCTAAATAATAACGCCAGTTTCCCCAATTCCAACCTAATTCAGCCAAACTTTTTCGTTCTAAATAGCAGGTAATTAAGGCCGCACTACCAGGCGACCAAAAAGTCCCCATATCATAATATTCTCTTCCCACTGATGTAGGCTTTAGAAAGTAAATTAAAAGTTGAAAAATTGAGTTTAAAAGGAATGTAATGAATACAAAAGTGACAATCCGCCTTTGAATAGCTCTCTTGTCTTGCATTTACTTGGCCGCTCCAAAAATGTCCAGCAGAATGCGCTGTGATTTTTTTACCCTGAGTTGTGATTTGAATCCTAGCAGTATAATAGCGCGTGCATGACAACTGCACTCATGTGATCAATATAGCCGTTAACGCTTATCTTGATGCTCTATGCCCGAATACCAGGGTTTTCCACCACAGGTTAACTGTTCCACTATAGACCAAGAATGGGACAGTTGATAGATTGCCACGTCCCGAAGATTTTCCGCTTTTTCAAGCTGGAAATCCGAACAGAATAGCCCTCTTTCAGCAAGCTAGAAAGTGTCCACTCATAAACTTTATAGATAGTACACACTACTTTCATCATTTCTGATAAATATTACTAATAAATTAAGTATTGTTTCCCCTTGATTCTACGTAATTAATGATTAGTAATCGCCCTTCGGGAAAAACTTTTTGGTTTACTGACATTGCGAATGTAGTCGCATTTTTAGGAAGGAAGAACTATAGTGAAGTGAAAGGGTTGTCAGTTATTGACTACAGTTGATTGCGTCCTGCCAATAACTCTGGTTTACTTGGGGAGACCTTGCCACTAGTTCGACTCTACCCTGCTGGTTGACGATCCACCCCTGAGCTTCAATGATTGGAGATCGGGGATTGATCAGAGAGAATTTATCCTCCCTCTCTCTGTCTGCATTTCTGTGGGCAGTCGCTCGAAAATCCTGTGTCACCACTTGAGAGCGTAGCGTTACCCTTGGATCTTCCGGTAAGCCTCCCCGTCCCGTCACCACAAAGCGATCGCCGCGACGAGTAGCTGCGCAACCTGTCACAATTCGCTTTGAAGGGTCGGGGAAGCTAATAGGCAATTGGGTTAATCCCCTAGTCGGGTCAACATGTAGGACGTTGATTTCTACAGTGCCATTTGACACTTTCCCTGTGGCAGTGATGTCACTCAGAGGAGTTTGGTATGGACGGAACCGCAGCCCATAGATGCCTTGGGTAGTGATGTTGATGTTACCTCCCCTCCCCCGAACAGCATTGGCGGTGATGTCGCTATCTTCATACGGGATAGCGGCAATTAATGGGCTGTTAATCTCAATATTGCCACCATTCCCCGTGCCACCAGCGTTAGTGGAGATTTGGCTCTGGCGGCGCATCAGCAGGAAGTCCCGCACCTGTAGAGTAATGTTGCCGCCCTCACCTGATACTGTTTTTGCGGTCAAAGATCCTTGGCGATCTAGCCGGATGGTGTTAGCGGCAATCATCATTCTGCCAGCATCCCCTGTGACTTGCTGGGGAAAAGAGACTCTTAGATCTCCCCCAAAATTAAACACACTAGGAACCATCAAGTCGTTAGTAGCAAGGCCAGTAGCAACAGTGACTTTGGCCCCATTCTGGACACTCAACTGGTCAGTTGTCACCTGCAAATTGCCAGCATTGCCACTCCCGAACCCCTGAGCATACAAACCACTAGGAAATCCACTCAATTCTACTGATTTAGAGGCATCTACAACTAAACTTCCTCCCTGACCGGAGCTATAAGTAGAAGCTGAGACAATACCCCCATCCCGGACAATCAACCGCTGAGTATTCACCATCAAATTGCCAGCATTTCCGGCATTCGGAATTTGAGCAAATGTATCAGTAGATAAAGCGCTGGGGATTCCATTTACAGATGAGATGCCACTTACTTCTACAGAATCAGAGGCGTTCACGGTTACATCCCCTCCTTTTCCCTGAGTAAAGGTAGCAGTTGCTATAAATGCCCCATCCTGGAGACTTAACCGTCTCGTGTTTACTGTTAAGGCTCCGGAATTACCAGTTCCTCTAGCATAAATACCCAAGCCACTGTTATGCAGATTCTGCGCTGTATTGCCACCCAGTTCCACAGCTTCTGAGGCGTTGACAGTCAAATTTCCGCCATTTCCCTGACCGCTAACGTTAGACGCGGATACAAGCGCGCCATCTTGGACAATCAATTTCTTGGTATCTATGCTTAGGTTTCCAGCATCTCCAGTAGAATTGTAAGTCTCAGCAAACAAGCCGCCATTAGCAACAGGTGAGGTGCCACTCACTTTCACGAGTTCTGAGGCATTCACTGTTAAATCTCCGCCGTGGCCTTGGTCATAAGTGTAGCTTCCTATTCTTGCTCCATCCTGGGTAATTAATCGTTCAGTTTGAATTTTTATATCTCCAGCAGCGCCAGTACCTAATAGAGTTAATGCGAACAAGCCGCTTCCTAGATTTTGACTCAACAAGTCCCTGGCTGTAGGTATTCCAGATACGGCGGTGAACAAGAGGCTGCTACTAAGACCACCCGCATCAATTCCACTCACTTCTATGGACTTTGCTGTTACATTAAGGCGCCCCCCATGAGCCGCACCTCCAGTAGCAGCGATCGCCAAAGCACCATTAGTTAAAGAAAGCGACCCCGTCTTGATATTAATATCACCCCCCTGTGTGCCCAGTATGGGAGTCAGACTGATAGTGCTGATCGGGCGATCTACAATAGATATTTGACCATTGCTTGTCAGGTTAATATTTCCTCCCAAGCCACCTAGAGAAAGGATTTCAGAAGTCGCGATCGCGCCTTTGCCGATCAGGGTAATATCACCCCCCTTCCCTAGAATGAAGTTGCCGGAGCTGGCATTCACTGCATCTTTAAGTGCAATCGTACTTCGAGAGTCAATAATCACCGAGCCGCCATCGCCAGATTGGTTCCCAGTAGTAATAGCTCCAATGACGTTAATTGCTCCACCTGGTAAAGACAAGTTGGGCTGGTACTGATTCGTTAAAAAGACCATTCCTCCTGGATTAGTAATGCTGCCTATTGTGATATTGGCACTTGTGGGAGCCTGTGAGGAGGAGTTTGTAGTTCCAGCTCGCACATCAAGGGTAGGCTGAGTACGGCCATTGATCGATATAGGAGTTCCATCAGACAAGGTAACGTGATCAATGCTTCCTTTGATGGGGTCTTTAGCTCCGATAACGACACCGCCCAGAATCGTTACACTACCGCTTGCCAAGATATGTAGGGAAGTGCCATAGTAGGCGTTGAAAGTGACATCGCTACCTACCTGAATTGTCGGGTCATGAGGACTGACCAAATCTCCCAATTTGCCATCAAGTTGTTCGATGCGAAAATTACCAAGTGCTGTGTAGTGAGCATCGCCAAGTACAGGATTGTCTGACTTTAACACGAGATCACCGCCCGAAAAGAAACCGCTATTTGGGTGATTGAGAGCAAAGATATCAAGAGTTTGATTTCCCTGCACCAACAAATTGCCACCTGCGGCGGCAATGAAGGGCTGGCTGGCACTATCCCGAATTCTCACCTCATCCGTCCCTACCAGGGTTAAATTATTCCCTGCATATAGTTGACCTGCTAAATTCAGATTGCCGCCTATGAGGCTCAAATCTTGCCCAACAGATAAAATCCCTTCGTTGCGAATTTGCCCAGCCGGATGACTCAATCCATATTGCAGACCTTGAGTAAGGTTAATCTTTAATAAAGGCGGTGGACTCGGACTGGTAGCGCTGAATTGATAATTGTTTAAAATTAGACTCTCGGCTGTGGTGGCGGTCAATGACCCGACCACATTTAACTTGGCATGCGGGCCAAAGATAATTCCCTGAGGATTGATTAAAAATAGGTTTGCCCTGCCATTGACTCCTAATGTGCCTTCAATCTGGGAGATATTGCTACCTGTGACGCGAGTCAGGATATTGGCAATGCCATTAGGATTAGCAAAATAGACTTGCTGTCCTTTGTTGACATTAAATTCCAGAAAACTATGGAAGAGGGTCGTGTCTCGAATTGCCCCCCCTGCGATTAAGTCCCGGACACCTTGGGGAATGACGCGGGAATGTTCTCTACCCAAGGTGGTGTCAGGAATGAGTTGAGCATAAGCTACACGGTCAAAAGCGGTCAATGCACTGCTAGAAAATAGTAAAATTGCCAGTTTCAACCGACCAGGCCAATTTTTTTCCGCCACTTGATAACAGAGCCTTTGAAAGCTGCTAATTAGCGAACGATTCTTACTGTCCAAAAGTCTGAAGCTAGAGAAGGGTTCAAAACATATTCATAAGGGAGAGTAAAGTAACCGCCTATCCCCCATTGAGGCCCCCA
Organism: uncultured Microcoleus sp.; assembly: GCA_964657555.1. Taxonomy (GTDB): domain Bacteria; phylum Cyanobacteriota; class Cyanobacteriia; order Cyanobacteriales; family FACHB-T130; genus CAZZWA01. Next base: position 6,642 of record CAZZWA010000070.1, on the reverse strand, counting down.
AGAGTTTCTAATGATAAATATTTTCTGAGCATCATAATACCCAACGGCTAATATTGCATGGGCTCCAATCACTTGAGCACTATCTGAAGGAATCTGGACTTTTCCGGTACTAGCTACGTCCTGACTTTCAAAGTTTTCATAGACTGTTATTCCAAATACAAAAGGATAGCCAGCAGCTAAGCATCCTTTGAGTTGATTGATATTTTGTACAACTTGACTGTAAGAAACTGCTGTATGTCTACTAGCAGTAGCATAACAGGTAGGAGTTGGTTTTACGGTTAATTTATCAACGTCGTAAGGCCATATTGATTCTGGACAAACTCCAAATTTATTAATTGATTTGATGGCGTCTCTAATCATTGCGCCAGCATCTTGATCAGTTGTTCCTTCAAGGTCTCTAGTAGCGTAGTAGGTAAAAAGTCTACTTGGTTCAAAGTTAAATATTTTTTCTTTTTTTTGGCAAAAATAAAATGCTGCACAGGCAGATTGTGCGGTGCAGCTACCAATAGAACCTTGATCGAAGACTGGTGGCATCTGTGGACGTAAGTCTACTTTAGGTGGCAGATTACCAATGAGCTGGGAAGGAGCCATAAATTGACGATCTCTGGCATCAAATTTATCAGGAACCCAGCCAAATCCACGCTTTATATCACTCATAGTTTGATAAAAACTTGTCTAATTTTAGATTTCCGTGTCAGCAATTTTCAAATTACTGTTGACAACTGTGCATCTGCTTCACTCAGCTAGCTCATCCAGTTGGGTGATTGATCTATGGGGCATATTTATTTTACATACGAACAAAACATACTAAGCTACAAACGAAAGCTGCTGCATTCCGAATTCTATCCCAGATTTTTGGTAAAAGTGGGATGCTCCCTTGTTGGTGTTATCCCCAAACAGGCTCATACAGAGATTTTGTGCCCCAAACCCTTGGACTGCAAAAACTCCTTTACTACTTCTTCCACTTTACGGAACTCCCCAACAACCTGATAGTTTAAGCGTTGCATCTCTTTTTCAGAAATCAGTCCCCCCAGTTGCTGGAATGCCTTGCGTAGTTTTGGGTGTTGCCTCAACGTTTCCTGCCGCACAATGGGTGCAGCTTCATAGGGGGGAAAATATTTCTGATCATCTTTGAGCACCACCAGATTCAGCTTTTGAATCAGCCCGTCGGTGGAGTTTCCTGCCACCATATCAACTTTTTTCTCAACCAGTGCTCGATACATCAGACCTAGATTCAATGCTTGGGGTGGTTTAGCAAACCGCAATCTATAAGTCTTAGCTAATCCCTCAAACCCATCCTTGCGCTCTAGGAACTCATAGCCGACGCCAGCCTGCCACTGCGGTGCGTACTGAGCTGCTTGAGAAAGGGTGCTCAAATTCAGTCGCCGCGAATCTTCACCGCGTACAATCATGGCAAAGGTATTTTCAAAGCCTAATGGTTTAGTCACCTCCAGCCCAAACTTTTGGGCATATTCTTGTTTCACTTGCCGGTAGACCAATCGCGGGTCAGTAATTGGATCGTGTTTCAGAATAGAGGTAAAGGCAGTGCCAGTGTACTCAACATAGGTGTCAATCTTCCCAGCCGTAATAGATTGATGCCCCAAAGCACCTGCCAAGCCAAAGCTACGTGCCACTTTTAAGCTGGTTGTTGCCTCAATGTGCTGTGCTAAGAGCTCTCCCAAAATGAGTTGCTCAGTAAAATTTTTCGAGCCGACAACAATATCGCCACCTCCGCTGCTCTTGTTATTGTGGCAACTAGCGATCGCTCCTATCAAGACAAAAGTACAAAGGAATAAAGCTAGAAATTTTCTCATGTTTGCTGTTTCTTTACCCCTGTTGGTGTCAGGCGCTGCTCAATTAAGCCCAGTGCCAAATCTGCCAGCAGTGCCATGACAGCCGCTGGGATCGCACCAGCCAGAAGTAACTGATTATTCACTGTCTCAATGCCCCGGAAAATCAACACTCCTAGTCCACCAGCACCAATCTCAGCAGCAATGGTGGCAACACCAATCCCAATAACTGTAGCTACGCGCACACCTGCAAGGATAACACCCAGCGCCAGAGGTATTTCCACTTGCAACAGCAACTGCCGATCAGTCATCCCCATGCCGCGCCCAGCTTCGCGGATGGCTGGGTCAACGCCGATAATGCCGGTATAGGTATTGCGAATAATCGGCAGTAGCGAATATAGGGTAAGGGCAATAATTGCTGGTGTATTGCCAATCCCTCCCAGCAGCGGTACGGAGATGAGAAAGCCCAGCAGCGCCAAACTGGGAATAGTCTGGAGGATGTTGGCAAAACCCAAAACTGGCTGGCTGAGTTGCGGTTTTCGAGTGATTAGGATGCCGAGAGGAATGCTAATCAGGATGGCGATGCCAATAGAAAGTCCTACTAGGAGTAAGTGTTCCAGGGAGCGCCAGAAGATTTCCGAGCCATATCGGAATAGGAAAAAGTCACTCAATTTGATTACCCTTCCTTTTGGGCTATTTCCCGCGCTTGTTCCATCGCCTGTAAGCATTCCAGGAAGGCATGCGCCTCTGGTTCTGGCGATCTCCAGAATTCGGCTGGTGTCCCCAGAAACACTAACTTTCCCTCATGCATCAGACCAATGCGTGTTGCCAGGGTAAATGCTTCTTGAATGTCATGGGTGACAAAGACAACTGTTTTACCCAACTCTTCTTGTAACCGGCGGAACTCGCGTTGAATGTCGAGGCGCGTGATCGGGTCAAGCGCCCCAAAGGGTTCGTCCATCAACATGATCGGCGGGTCAGCAGCCAGTGCCCGTGCTACACCCACACGTTGGCGCTGACCTCCAGAAAGTTGGTGAGGATAGCGCTGGGCAAATTGCTCTGGGTTTAACCCGACCAACTGTAGCAGTTCATGAACACGAGTTTTGATCTGCAACGGTTTTCCACCTTCCAGTGCTGGGACTAGACCTACGTTGCGTTCAATGGTGAAATGGGGGAATAATCCAGTTTCCTGGATGACATAGCCAATTCGCCGTCTTAACTTGATTGGGTTCCACTGAGTTGTGGAGACTCCTTCGACTAACACTTCTCCTTGAGTGGGTGTGAGGAGGCTATTGATCAGCTTCATTGTCGTTGTCTTGCCGCTACCACTGCGTCCCAGCAACACCAGTGCTTCTCCCTGGTAAACAGTGAAGTTCAGATTTGACACCAAGGGACGGTGGTTTGGATTATAGGCAAGCCCAACGTTACGAAATTCGACGGCAGCTGTTTGGTCATGCGGCATGGTTCACACCTTGCAAAGACTCTTTTAAAATTAACAGGTGGATATAGAGGCAAGATTCATGGCCTATTACTGGTTTAAAGCTTTTCACATTATCGGTGTTGTGGTTTGGTTTGCAGGATTATTTTATCTGGTACGTCTTTTTATCTATCACGTTGAGGCCAATGAGCAGCCAGAACCTGCCCGCACGATTCTCAAGAATCAATATCAAATTATGGAAAAGCGCCTTTACAACATCATCACAACCCCAGGAATGGTGGTGACAGTAGCAATGGCGGTTGGTCTACTGATTAATGAACCTGGAGTTCTTCACGATGGTTGGTTACACATCAAACTGCTCTTTGTCGCTGTCTTAGTTGCTTATCATTTTTACTGCGGTCATCTCCTCAAGCAATTGGGAGAAGAACGATGCACTTGGAACAGCCAGCAGTTACGCGCTCTCAATGAAGCACCTACTGTACTTTTGCTGGTGATTGTCCTCCTTGCTGTATTTAAGAATACCTTACCCACAGATATCACCACTTTTGTTGTCTCAGGAATGGTGATTGCTATGGCAGCGACCATTCACTTCTACGCCAAAAAACGCAAGCGGGATCGAGAGCGACTCCTAGCGGAGGTAACTCAGGAGTAGGTGATTGCTGCCAATTGAACTGCCAATTCATCGGTAAAATCTAGCGAATTGTGAAATTTAGATTCGACACTAGGGGCTGATGAGTTGGAAAATAGGTCACATCATAGGATTAGAAGGCGACTTTTTGAGCCTGTGGCATGAGCTATATGATTGCGCTAAATTCTTTCTTGTAACATTTGGTTGACGCAAGATTTAACAATCCTTAATGAGTTGTAAATGCTATAGTGCAAGCAAAATGTCAAGGGAAAGTGAAGTAAGCGCACACCCTACGAGTATCCTACATATGACACAAGCCCACCAAGCTGGTGGGCTTTTTTGGCTGAGCGCTCCTTCCGTACCTAAAAGTACAGGCTATAAAAGAAAATTCCCCTAAGGATAGGGTATATATTTTCTGATTTGTTGAGCTATAAATAGCGAGGAAGGCAGAACCAGGAAGGAACAAGTAAATACGTAGTATACAAAGATGGAATTGGTATCTGTCTTTTGCTAGGAAAGAGAAACACTAGATATCCCTTTTTTGTTACTTTGGGTAGAGAATAAATATCGAGTCGTTTTTCATATGGTTCTCTCCCGTAAAATCAATGGTTTCGTAACGAAAGCTCGGCATTTCAAATATTCTTTACTCAGAGTGATGAAAGAGCGAGATATACTGCGTTCTGTCATCATCTGGGCCTTTAGTGGATGGGGAGAGCATTGCCGAGAACCCCTTGTCTACTTTATCTACCCATCATCCAAAAAACTCTATCTGTGTCCGTGCGAAGTATAGTTATACCCATCGGGCGATCGCAACTCACTCATCTGGACGAGTACGTCAATACTGACGACAAGTTACCTTGGTAATCAATGATAAACAATACTCTGTAGAGGTTAGCTCGCTTAGTGATGGGAGGTGCTCCTGCACAACTAGATAAAAGAGCTAAAACTTTGAAGGGGTAGTTGTTTTTTTAAATAAGAATTTTCAGAAAGAGGTTTTTTAAATGAATAGTAAACTGCTCATTGTTGCTTGTGTCATATCGGCGGTCGGTACTCTAGAAGCTATTCATAGCCCGGTAGCAGAAGCCCAATTAGCTCAGCCAGGGCTCTGCCAAAGTGCATTTGCATTTCAAAGCAATAACGACTTTGGTGACTGCGTTCCTACTTTATCTGTTAATACTAATCCCTCTGCCCCTATGCAGGTCTATGCACGGCGAACCGATCTCCAACTTGCTAGATCGGCAGCTCAATACAACAGCGCTTTTGCTGCCAACTATACTCAATGGGTAGCAAGAAACGGAGTTAATGGCCCGCAGATAGCGACATCCAATATTCAGTGTTCAGCAAATAGTAACGGCCCTTCTAGATATCTGTGTGCACCGAGGGGGCTAGTAACATCACAGGCATCAGGGGCTAACCGCTTAGTCCGAAGATAAGTGTCAGCGCTAGCTGTAAGCTGTATCAAGGCGTCTGAACCAGAAGAGCTAGGTTCGGAGTCCGCTGAGCTAGCGGAACTTCTGAAAAAGTAAAAAAGTCCAAAATTAGGAGAAGAAATGTAGGTTACTCTGTAAAGATTAGAAAGCAAGTCTTAATCTAATCTGGTTGAAACGAACTAAGCATGAAGCTGGCAGCACGAGTTAGTCAGGTATCCCCTTCCCTAACCTTGGCGATCTCTACCAAGGCAAAGGCTATGAAGGCAGAAGGAATAGAGGTCTGTAATTTCAGCGCTGGGGAGCCGGATTTCGACACCCCAGACCATATTAAAGCTGCTGCAAAGCAGGCTCTAGATGAAGGCAAAACTAGATATGGTTCTGCGGCTGGGGAATCGAAACTAAGGGAGGCGATCGCCCGCAAGCTGCAAACCGATAATGGTCTGTGTTACGGTGCCGATAATGTGATTGTCACTAATGGTGGCAAGCATTCCCTGTTTAACCTAATGCTGGCGCTGATTGAACCGGGAGATGAGGTGATTATTCCATCTCCCTACTGGCTGAGTTATCCAGAAATGGTCAAGCTGGCCGAGGGAAAGTCAGTAATTATTCAGACAGACGCCTCCACAGGCTATAAGGTCACTCCAGACCAACTCCGCAAGGCAGTGACACCAAAAACCAAGCTGTTTGTGCTTAACTCTCCTTCTAACCCTACTGGCGTTGTTTACACCCCAGATGAAGTGAAAGCGTTGGCGGAGGTGGTGGTCGAGTGCGATATACTCGTGGTTTCTGACGAGATTTACGAAAAGATTATCTATGAGGATACCCAGCACCTCAGTATTGGTGCCGTAAGTCCAGAAGTTTTTGACCGCACAATTATTAGCAGTGGCTTTGCCAAAGCTTACTCAATGACTGGTTGGCGGATAGGCTACTTGGCAGGCCCAGGTGAGCTGATTAAAGCGGCGATTGCCATTCAGGGTCATAGTACGTCGAATGTGTGTACGTTTGCCCAATATGGGGCGATCGCTGCTTTGTCAAGTCCGCAAGACTGTGTGGAACAGATGCGGCAAGCCTTTGCCCAGCGACGGCAGGTGATGCTGGAACGCCTCAATAATATCCCAGAGCTTAGCTGCGCTAGACCAGACGGGGCTTTCTACATGTTTGTCAATATCAGCAAAACGGGCCTAACTTCGATGGAATTCTGCAATGGCCTGCTAGAAATTCAGCAAGTTGCTGCTGTTCCTGGGATTGCTTTTGGAGCCGACGATCACATCCGGATTTCCTACGCCACAGATATGACGTCGATTGAGAAGGGAATGGAGAGATTGGATAAGTTCGTGCGATCGCGCGTTTAAAACA
>CAZZWA010000069.1:0-18268 GCA_964657555.1 uncultured Microcoleus sp. | reverse complement strand
ATGGTCTTGTCGCCGATTTCTGGTCTGCTTATAGGCAGTTTTGCAGAGCAAGTGACGTCGGCTGTGGGTGAGGAGATTGCTTAGAGCTGATTTATAAAGTAAATCTTAAAATCGTAGGGTGCGTTAACGTAGTGTAACGCACCAGCGTAAGGCGGTGCCCTGCGGCGCTTCAGAGTCACTTATACGCTAACGCATCCTACTTAATGTTTATTTTATAAATGATACCAAATCCGGTTTAGCTACCCCTTTTTGGGTAATCCGCTCTCACATTGTAGAGACGTTCTGCCAGAACGTCTCTACGACTGAAAGGGAAAACAGGGTTTTACAAGCGGATTTAGTATGATCTCTTAATAACCTTTCTCACTTCAGCACATTTGGATGTCATATCTTGTCCGGCTAATCACTTCGTTTATAGTCTGTCGTTTTTTGCTAATGGCTAATGGAATAGAGGCTTTAAACAATTAGCAATTAGCAGCTCAACGCGATCTCGTAAGTATTCAAGCGGACATGATATCAGATAGATACCCTATTCGTCAGGTGATGATTTTCCTTCGCCTTGCGACATGACGACATTCGCGTCTTGGGAAAGTTCCTCTGCCACTGGAGAATTGTGTCAACACCACAGTTTTCCTACTGATATTTCCATGTGCCAGTAGGAGGTGCGATCGCCATCCTTCGGTAATTCCCTGTTTTCAGGATTGATCGTCCTCAGCCTTGGCGTAATTTTCTGCACGACTGCTCATTTCATCCCTCGATCCTCTAAGTCAGTCCCCTCAGTATTGCCGGGTTCTACTTGGCTAATTGCCTTTAAACACAGATCAGTTGCCTCGCTCAACACTTGATTCACCCTGAGAAGGCAGTCTGGGTCTCCCTTACAAAGTTCTACAGCTTCAGCCAGTTTGTCCTTTAGATTTGATAGGTCTAAGTTTGACAGATCGGTCTGGTCTAATCGCTCTTGACTCATCTCACTATCACTCCACTACTTCGATAACCAGAGCGGTTAGAGGAGGAAACCTGGAACCTCTTACCTTTTATTGCAGTTGCCTGCTCCTGAACCAGCACGCCTTTTACGAAAAGCAGCGGTCAGCCCCAACTCAAGAGTGGGTGGGGAGGAAGGCCGTCCCACCAATTTGAAGGATAGCTAATGGCTTTAAACAATTAGCAATTAGCAAAATCCTCATTTCCTCGGGAGTGGAGATTTTTAATCACTTTTTCTCATGAGGAACTACTGGCCAGGTTTGAGAATAATTAAAGCAGAAACTAATCAGGAAAATCCTCCAAGCTACTGACATTTTGCAAAACTAAATCAGTGCAGGTACGTTTAATCAAACCCGTGAGGACATTGCCTGGGCCAATTTCTACCACAACGCCAATTCCTTGTTCCACTAGCTGTAGAGAAGTTTCTCGCCACCGCACTGAGCCAGTCATCTGCTTTGTCAGACGCTCTTTCAAAACAGCAGCATCTTGTGAGGGAACAGGTTCCACATTAGATAACACTGGCACCTGCGCTGGCTGAAACGAGACAGGCTCCAGAACCTCTTGAAACTCTGCCGCTGCTGGTGCCATTAAGGGGGAGTGAAAAGCACCTGAAACATTCAAGGGTTTGGCACGTTTAGCTTTAACTCGCTCCAGTACTGCCTGGACCGCGGTTGGTGTCCCGGAAATCACAACTTGAGCTGGACTGTTATCGTTGGCTAGCACCACATCAGGCGTCTGGTTGATTTGTTGTTCTAGCTGTTCGCGGTCAAACCCCATCAAAGCAGCCATCATGCCACCAGCAGCACTATCCATGAGTTCGCTGCGACGCTGAACTAGGCGCAACCCCGCCTCAAAGTCAAAGACACCGGCAACATGGAGAGCAATATATTCTCCTAGACTATGGCCTGCGACTAGGTCTGGTAGATGTCCCTGATCGCGCATGACATCAGCCAGAATGCTTTCTATTACATAGAGGCAGGGCTGAGTATAAAGGGTGCGGGATAATTTTTCTTCCTGATTCTGGCAGATTTCCACGACAGACCAGCCTAAAATCTGTTCTGCCTGCTCAAATTTAGTCTTGGCTATGGGTAGATCTAGTAAATCCATTCCCATACCAATTGCTTGTGAACCTTGTCCCGGAAACACCCATGCAGTTTTAGTCATTTCTTGTAATTAAATCTATCTCCCCCATTGAAAAATTGCCGCGCCCCAGGTGAATCCAGCACCAAAACCGGAAGTCGCAATAATATCTCCTGGTTGAATTTTGCCTTGCCGCACTGCTTCATCCAGCGCTAGAGGAATAGAGGCAGAAGAGGTATTGCCATAGCGGGCGATATTACTAATGATTTTGTGGCTGGGAATCTGGAGGCGTTCAGCGACGGCGTCAAGAATTCGCTGATTGGCTTGATGCAACAGCAGCCAGTCTACCTCCTCAATATTAAGGTGGGCTCGAAATAGAACTTTTTCTATGACCTCTGGCACCCTTTGTACAAAGAAGCGGTAAACCTCTTTACCGTTCATAGTAACTGGTTGATAAGTGCCGTGAGCAACAGTAACACCTGTAACTATTTCCTGAGCTTGGGCTTGATACTTTAAATTCAGGCAACTATTTTGAGTACCATCGCTGCGAAGTTCAAAACCCAGCAAGCGATTGCTCTCATTTGCCTGCATGACAATGGCACCAGCACCATCCCCAAATAGTATGCAGGTGCCTCTGTCAGACCAATCCACCCAGCGAGACAGAATATCTGCACCAATTACCAAAACATTTTGATAAACGCCTGTGCGAATATACTGAGCGCCTGTCACCAGGCCAAAGACAAATCCCGAACAGGCTGCTGTTAAATCAAAGGCAACTGCTTTTGAGGCTCCAAGAGCCCCTTGAATCTGGCAAGCACTGCCAAACAGGTCATCTGGTGTCGAGGTTGCCAGAATGATTAAATCTATTTCTTTTGGGGAGACGTTAGCCATATCAAGCGCTCCCAGAGCAGCCTCGGTAGCAAGTGCCTTCAGGCTGCTTTGAGCATCAGCTAGCCGCCGCTCTTGAATTCCTGTGCGTGTTTTAATCCACTCATCGGATGTCTCAACCAGAGTTGTCAGTTGGTGATTATCAAGGGAGGCAGCAGGTACAGCTGAACCGCTCCCTGTAATAGCAACAGGGTTTCCTACACTTGTTGTCAGGTTAGTTTCCATTAGTTGCTGGGGCAGTTGTAATGCTGGTACGGGACTGAATTCGCTCTATAACGCGGTTATCAACAGCTTCTTTAGCCAGACGAATCGCATTGAAAAGTGAAGGGGCTTGGGAGCTACCGTGGCTAATAATGCAAATGCCATCTACTCCCAATAGCAGACCTCCTCCGTGTTCCGCATGGTCGATCCGCTGCTTGAGACGCTTGATGTTGGTTTGCAGTAAAGCTGTGCCCAACTGGCCCTGTATTCCCTGGGGCAACAACTCCTCCTTAATGATTTGCAGCATCACCTCGCCAACTGCTTCCGCAAATTTCAACAGGACATTGCCCACAAAGCCATCGCAAACAATGACATCAAAACGCCCTGAGAGAACATCTCGACCCTCAGCATTGCCAATGAAGGAAATTTCCTGATTTTCTTGCAGCTTTTGGTAAGTACGGAGAGCTAGATCGTTACCCTTGCTAGCTTCTTCACCAATATTCAGCAGTCCTACTTTAGGGTCTTCTACACCCAGCACGTACTGGCTGTAAGTTGCTCCCATGACAGCAAACTGCTCTAAGAATTTGGGACGACAGTCAACATTTGCGCCGACGTCGAGGATCAGCACCGACTTACTAGCCAGTATCGTGGGAAAAACCGCACCAATTGCTGGTCGGTCAATTCCCGGAAGTCGTCCTAGTCGCAGGAGGGCGGATGCCATAGCGGCCCCCGAATGACCAGCTGAAACCACAGCCTCTGCTCGCTTCTGCTTAACCAAATCCATGGCCACGTTTATGGAAGCTTTCGGCTTGCGTCTTATACTACTCAGAGGCTCCTCGTGCATTTCAATAGTGCCATCAGCACTCACGATTTCTATCTGAGGAGAACTGGTGTGATGCTTGAGCGAGGCTTCTATCTGCTCTTGGTCGCCCACCAGCAAAATCTCAACATCCAATTCCTGTTTTGCCCTGAGTGCTCCTGCGACGATTTCGTCAGGAGCGTGGTCGCCACCCATAGCGTCAACTGCGATCCTTGCGCGAGTAGATCCCATTGATCAAATTTATATAAGCCTTAAAAATTCTACCAGAAGGCTTTCCCCCAACAATAAACCGGATCTGGATTTATCAGGCCGGAGAATACTTAAGTAAAGGAAAGCAAAGTTGTGAGTTTGGAGTGGTAAGTGCAAGACCCCCTTTATAATTTGGCATCTCTACCTGTATTCTTGTTAAACTCGCCCCTAGAGAGTTTTGGGTAGAGCAACCAGCGCCAAGAACTGATAGACTATTTTTTCTAGTTCCTACGGAGTTGCTAACGCTCGCAAGCGCCTGTTAGGGCTATCCGGGAAGCGCTTTGCTGGGCAGACTGCGGGAAGCTAAAGCAGGCGTTCTGATCGATTGCCTCCTCTCTCGTCAGAGCGGCACAGACTAAGCGTTAATACTCGAAACTCTATAAGACGACGGTCGCCAGTTATTTTTACTTGTTTGAATTCTGTTTTCGTCAACAACCAAGCAAATGCTGCAACTTTTTACCTCAGGATTAATGTCTCTATGGCTAGAGATGGCTGGAGTGAAACCAGCACAGCTCGATGCTACGCAATTGCTGGTGTGGCAAGGTGTCCCTTTATTGTTGTTACCTACAGGCCCAGATCCATCTGTTGAGACAACCGTGCAGCGATACCTACAGGGATTGTCAGGTAAAGGAATGGTGGCTATTAATCAGGGGGTGTGGATGCAGTCTTCTGATCGGGCACTGCTAGCCGATCACCAAGGTAAGACTCCCGTCTCAGCGGCTTCTTTAACAAAGATTGCCACCACTCTCGCAGCACTGGAAAACTGGGGACCAACACATCAGTTTGAAACCCAAGTTAGTGCTACAGGTCCGGTGAAAAATGGAGTGTTGTACGGGGATTTAGTGATTACAGGTAGTGGAGATCCATTCCTTGTCTGGCAGGAAGCGATCGCCTTGGGAAACAATCTGAACCGCCTGGGTATCCACCGCGTCATGGGCAATTTAGTGATTGAGGGGGATTTCTACATGAACTTTCAGTCCAATTCTTACTTATCGGGAATCATGCTCAAGCAAGCCCTAGACAGTGCCACTTGGCCAAGGGTGGCAACCAGAGAGTACGCCACAATGCCACCGGGAACGCCTCGGCCTCAGGTGGTTATTGCTGGTGCCGTTCAAATCGCGTCCTTGACGACTCCCAAACAAATCTTGTTGTTGCGTCATCAGTCGATGCCCCTGGCCCAAATCATTAAGCAGATGAATATCTACAGCAACAATGACATGGCCGAGATGCTGGCTCATTCGCTAGGAGGTGCCCCAGTTGTTTCCCAATGGGCGGCTAAGGCTGCTGGTATTCCACCGGAAGAAATTCAATTAGTCAACGGTTCTGGACTGGGTGTAGAAAATCGCATCTCACCTCGTGCTGTCTGCGCCATGTTGATGGCAATTCAACGCTATTTGCAGCCTATGCAATTAAATATTGCCGATCTATTCCTCGTGGCAGGTTATGATCGCTTTGGTACGGTTCATGGCCGCCACATTCCCCCAGCTACGGTTGTCAAAACCGGAACTCTTAATGAGGTGAGTGCCCTAGCTGGGGTGATGCCAACACGCGATCGTGGTCTGGTTTGGTTTGCGATAATCAACCAGGGTAAAGAGGTGGAAAACTTCCGGAAACAACAAGATGAGCTGCTCCAAACTTTATTGAAGCAGTGGGGTATCGCTTCAACACCACCAACAGCGATTACTCCCACCAACTTTACAGGCAATGCGTTTCTACATCTCGGTGAACCCAGTCGCACTCAAATTGTCTCAGGCATCCAGGCACGCTTCTAAAAAAACGGCAAACTTTTCAGTAGCCTCAATCAAAGGGTGCAATATCTTGATTCAGCAACGCCTTGTCAAGCAGCGCATAACATAGAATAAAGTCCCCTCCAGAGTTTATTCAAGAGGGGAGAATGAGCAACATTAAGAAGAATTTATGTCTAGTTTCTACCCAACCAGATAATGGCTGCCAGATTTCCGGTGGTGTACAGCAGTGAGGCCATTCGGCTGTAGAACTTTGCCATTTTCAACTGTGGCGTAGATCAACCAGTGATCCCCACATTCCATCCTATTCTGGACGACGCATTCGAGATAGGCAAGGGCATCGATCAGGAAGGGACAACCATTCTCAGCCTCTTCTATAGGGATACCAGCAAACCGTTCTTCCCCTGGCGCAAATGGTCTAGAGAAGTGCTTCACGAAATTCTGAGAATTGCCTTCAGCAAGGATGTTGAGGACAAACTTTGCCTCCGAATACAACAGCGATTCAATCGCTCGTTCCTTGGCAAGGGATACCGTGAAACCAGGGGGATTGAAGGTGGCTTGAGAAACCCAAGAGGCTAGACCAGCACCACTCAGATCTCCTTGTTTGGTGGTGATCACGCAAAGAGAGCCGATAATCCGCCCCACAGCTTGTTCGATCCGACTAATTTGGGTATCATTGACTGGCTGCTGCTGCCTGGGTAGTCTAGCCTTTTTAACTTTTTTGACGGCTTGGGCAAAGTCTGTACCAGCTTCTTCGCAGTATTTAAGGGTGACATCGTTGGGTTTAAACTTGACCCGAATTGTATCAAACCCAAACCGATATCCTGCATCTTTTAATTTGCCTTCAATTAAGTCTAGGGCTTCCCCACTCCAACCATAGGAACCGAAAACACCAGCAAGTTTGGTTTGGTCGGCGGCAGATAGCACAATTCCCAGTGTGGTTTGCATAGGGGTGGGAGCATGACCGCCGAGAGTAGGAGAACCAATGATAAACCCAGCAGATTTTTCCACAGCCTCTAGAATTTCCCCAGGATCGGCAAATTCACAGTTAATGGATTCCACTCCAACACCCGCTTTAGTCAGACCCCGTGCGATCGCTTGCGCTAATGTGGCGGTATTCCCATAAGCCGAAGAATAAAGGAGAGCTACAGTCGTCTCTTGAGCCTTTTGCTGCTGGCACCATAAGCGATATGAGTTGGTGAGTTCGGTCAAGCCATAGCGCACCAAGGGACCGTGACCTGTGGCGTATAAATTCACAGAGAACCCAGTTAGTTTGTCGAGTGCCTTTTCCACTTGACGGACGTGGGGAGCCATCAGGCAATCAAAATAATAGCGCCGATCTTCTAGCAGCGTTTCCCATCCTGAATCAAAGACATTGTCGCCACACAGATGCGCCCCGAATAGCTTATCTGTAAATAAGATTTTCGTGTGTGGGTCATAGGTACACAGGGCATCGGGCCAACGGGGAATCGGAACGGGAATAAATTTCAGGATGTGGCCCTGACCTAAATTGAGGGTTTCTTCACCACGGACTATAGTGATATTTAGGTCTTGATCTGGCAAGATCCGCTGTAGGGCGATCGCGCCAGGATTAGAGCAAACAAAAGTAAGATGAGGGGCAAATTCCAGTAGGGCTTTCAGCGTTGTAGCCCGGTGAGGACTGACGTGTCCCAAAATGACATAATCCAGCTTGCTGATGTCCAGGCGCTGCCGCAATTCCGAGAGAAAAATCTCTGTGAATGAGAATGCATCCCCTGCTGGATCAATCAGGGCTGTTTGATCTCCTTTAATGATGTAGGAGTTAGACGTTGTTCCCCGAGCACGGGCGTATTCAATTTCAAACCTGAGTCTCTCCCAAGTGCGCGTCCGTAAGATAGTAGTGTTTGCACCAATTGGGAGAGCTTGGACATCAGAAATTTTGATAGCAGCTTCGTGCTCTTCTGGGCTGTGCCATTGAGCGTAGTTCTCAACTCTGTCGCCGTCTAAACTCTTGTTGATGCTGGCGGAGACGAATCCGGGCTGCTGCTTTACGTTTGTTTCCAGAAATTCCCCAATGGTATCTACCAATTCCTGCTGTCGTTCAGGTTCCACTGAGAAATTAACCATCACGGTTATTAGATCGTTATTTTCGGCAATAGTATTCATTGCTAAGACCTCTTGTGGGCTGAGTGAACTATCCTTCGCTCATTTTTTTTGATAAATTAACTCCCAATTACTCATCTAAGCGTGCAATATGTTATGCCTCCATAAGCAGCAATGAGTTGGAGTTAATTCAGATAATTCCAGATAGCATAAGCACCACAGCCCCCATTCTGTGGCGAGCACTGAAACCTCTGCTAAGAATGAGCGAACAATAAGTATTTGATTTGAAATTGCTATGCTTCTCCTCTTTATAGCGACTAAGAGGGTGCCTATAAAGTCAGTTTTGATACTGAACTATTTAGAAGCACTGTAGTCTTACGAAACAAAAGGCAATTCATCTCGGTTAGCGATCTTAAGCTCTTATAAATCCCCCTAACCACATAAAAAAAAGGCGGCTAGGGAGCCCAAATCTTCACCGAAAAGTATTGGAACAAAAGCTAAGTTTCTTGGCAAAAGGAATAAGTAGGTTTCTTCTATATAGAGAAACCTACCTCCTGGCTTTTTGCTAATAGCTAATAGCCAGTTAGTAATAGTTTCCTACCTTGCGATGGCGAACAGCTGTGAATGCGTCTAGTTTGGAAACCCGACCATCTTTAACGGTGCTGTAGATCACCCAGTGATCACTGCATTCCATACAACTAACGACTTCACATTCCATGTAGGCAAGAGCATCTGCAAGGATTGGTGCGCCGCTCTCAGACAGTTGGGTTTTCACACCTTCAAATCGGTCGGCACCGGGTAGGAAGCGCTTGAGGAAATGCTTCATCAGCCCTTGGTAATTGCCTTCTTCTAAGACGTTCAGGACAAAGGAATCGCCCACTTGCATCATAGAATCAATTGCCCGGTCTTTCGCGAGAGCTACACTCAAGCCAAGGGGTTGGAAGCTAGCTTGAGTCACCCAGGATGCCAGCGTCGCACCTTTGACATCGCCTTTTTGAGTGGTGATGATGTAAAGACCGCCACTAATCCGTCCTAGTGCTTTGTCGAGTTCACTA
The DNA here is from genome assembly GCA_964657555.1 of uncultured Microcoleus sp. GTDB lineage: Bacteria > Cyanobacteriota > Cyanobacteriia > Cyanobacteriales > FACHB-T130 > CAZZWA01. Next base: position 9,170 of record CAZZWA010000069.1, on the reverse strand, counting down.
TCGAGGGATCTGTTCTGAATGGTACGGCGATCGCGAGTGAGTAATTGTCCGAAGTCTGTACCGGCTTGTTCACATAGCTGGTATGTGGCTTCCCCAGGTGTATCTTTAATCCGAATCGCTGGAAATCCGATTGCCAAGCCCAACTCTCGAAATTTGCTCAGTAGGGGATCGATGGGTTCGTCATCTCCGCCATAAGATTCCAATAGGCCGATCGCTTGCTTATTATTGGTAGCAGCAAAGATGGAAGCGGTAGCTGTCCGGGCGGCAGTCGCTACTTTGCCAGAGGTTGGTGGCATGGCGACCACAATGCCAGCTGCGTGGCTCACAAGTTTCTGGATTTCCTGTGGATCGACTGGCAGTTTCAGATCCATTGTTTCCACCACTACGCCGCTTTTATTGATCCCTCTGGCTAGAGCCTGGGTGAGGCGATCGCTATAGCCGTAATCCGAGACGTAAAATATTGCTACTGTCGTCTCTGCCTTGGCTTTGGTCTGGCTCCACTGGCGATAACGATCTACAAGTTCGCCGACGTTATGGTGTAGCACAGGGCCGTGACCCACAGCAATGGTGACGACCTCTGGCAGTTCACCCATCCGCTTAAGGGCAGATAGCACTGAGCGGACATTGGGAGCCATCAGGCACTCATAATAGAATCGGAAATCCTCTTCCAGAGGGGCTAAATCTTCGTCAAAGGTGCTGTCTGAGCAATAGTGCATCCCAAAAGCATCGCAGGTGAACAGCACTTGAGTTTTGTGGTCAAAGGAGAAGATGGTGTCGGGCCAGTGTAAATTGGGAGCCGTCACAAATTCTAACTCATGCCCATTGCCCAAATCCAAGTGATCTCCACTTTTGACGGTGATCCGCTCAAATGGCTGATGCACGAAATCTTCCAGGAACTGGATTGCGACTTTTGAGGCCACTACTGTTACATGAGGAGCTAGGGCCAGAAAATCTTTGACTAAGCCGCTATGGTCTGGCTCGGTATGGTTAATGATCAGGTAATCTATCTGTGCTGGGTTGATGAGGCCAGTGAGGGTATCTAAATACAACTGGCGAAACTTCTCGTGGGAGGTATCTACCAGGGCACATTTCTCACCCCGAATCAAATACGAATTGTAAGTAGTGCCATTTTGCAGTCCGAATTCGATGTCGAAGCGATCGCGATCCCAATCCAGGGAGCGAATTGCCGTGGTATCGGCGGCAATTTCTGCTGTTTGTATAGTTAATCGCTTGAGTTTAGTTTGTTCTGTGCTTGCTACCATCACTTGTCTCCTAGATGCAACCCTTGAATGTTGTGCGTTTAGTTCAGAACCTCTTACAAAAATCAAATGCATTAACTACTCCCTTCCCCCGTTTTGAGGGGAAGCAAGAGTCATTAGTCTCCCTATTTCAAGAAGGGTTGGTAAGAGATAATTCGTAGATCTTTGTAAGAAGCCTCTTCTTTACTTTTACCTAATTGAGTTGTTAACTTTTATTAAAAAAATGTTAAATGTTAATTGATGGCAGCATTTATTCCTGTATTTTTACCTAGTTAATTTGTTTGCTTTTATAGAAAAATGTCAATCTCTAGCTGCGTAGAGTATGGCTCCATCTGGCTAGCTTTGAATATCGGTAATTCGCGGTTGCACTGGGGTTGGTTTACCAATGCCACACTTTGCTGCACTTGGGATACCGATCATTTATCAGCAGCATCTGTCAGCCAGGTAGTTCAACGTTGGACTGCTGGAGATTGGACGGGGGGAATTTTGCCACCTAATCAGATCAGCTTCTTAAGAGGGGGGAAGGGTGAAAATCCTCAATCAATGCCGCCTCTTTATATAGCCTCTGTTGTTCCTAGCCAGACAGAGCTTTGGCAAATTTACCCAAATACCAGAGTTGTTACCTTGGATCAAATACCACTCCCAGGCATCTATCCCACTTTGGGAATTGATCGAGCCCTAGCAGTGTTGGGAGCTGGTCGAACCTTAGGATGGCCAGTGATGGTAATTGATGCTGGTACTGCGCTGACTTTCACTGGCGCAGATGCTCAAGGGCAGCTAATAGGAGGGGCAATTCTACCAGGATTGGGATTGCAGCTTGAGTCTCTTAAACAAAAAACCGCCGCCCTACCAAAGATTAAATTGCCTGAGCAAATACCTCTACGATGGGCTTTGAATACACCAACGGCAATTCAGAGTGGCATCATATACACATTTTTAGCAGGAATAAACGACTTTTCTAAGGATTGGTGGCGTCAGTTTCCAGAGAGTCAAATTGCTCTGACTGGAGGCGATCACACTAGCATTTATACTTATCTTCAAGTCCAATATCCTGAGATTGCATCAAAGCTAGTTGCTGACTCTGATCTGATCTTTTGGGGAATGCGCTCCTTAGTAGTTAGGAGTCAAGAGTGATGAATTAGTAACTCAAAACTCCTAATTCATCACTCAACACTTTGAATAAAGTCTCGAATGTGCTGAACCACTAAATCTGGCAACTCTTGAGGCAAGTCCCTTCCTCCGTGGCTAATAACGTGCAGAGTAGCTATGGGAGCCAAGTCAGCGTAGGCTCGACTTTCGGCTATAGCTGTGGGATGATCTTGCTCACCTTGCAGAATTAAAACAGGGACTTTCAGCAAATTCAGCCGTTCCTGTAGTAACTCCGCTTTAATTTCTGACTGGCGGCGTTCAAACAACAACTGGCGAGTGGTAGGGAACTGTCGTAGCTCTGGCTGCTGCTGTAGGGATTGCCTGATTCTTTTGTGCCGCCCCAGTAATTTTGCCAAAGGCTGGAGCGATCGCTTCAGCCAAAAAAACAACGATTGAGGCATCTGCAACCATTGAGTCCACCGCTTATTTTTTCTTGGTTCCATGCTCTCCAGGACTCCAACTGGAGTTAACAACACGACTCCCTCGACCTGCTCCAGATACTTTAGGGCATAGCTGGCAGCGATCCAGCCTCCCAATGAGTGCCCGATCAAATAGACTTGCTGTAGGTGCAACGCCTCCAAGTACTCAGCCAGACACTCGACTTCTAAATCAATCGAGTAATGAATGTTAGGGCGTTCTGAATCACCAAACCCTAGTAAATCGGGTGCAAAGCAATGATAATCCGAACTTAGATGCTCCATCAGCGCAAGCCATTGACTGCTATCGCTCCAGGAACCATGTAAAAAGACTATAGCTGGGCCAGAACCGATTTCACGCCAGAAAACCTGTCCTTGAGACAGCTTAATTCGAGAATTCCGTACAAGTAGCTCCATCCCGGTTTACAGTTCTTTAGCAAAATTTAGGCAGAATCACCCTACTACACCCATAGGGAGACTAGGGTGTTCCTGGCCATCAAAACGTAAGCGAAGCATTTATACCTTTCCTCTGGCAAATTAAGCAAGTGTTGTCAGGCCATTGAAGTAATCCTGCAACTGCCTGTTATGGTCATGGCTGAGCTTGCCATCGGGCAGGGCTGTGGGGGGAAACGCTCGGACATCAAGGATTTCCAGCGTATCCTGAACCTGCATTGTTCCCTGCACGTCTGCTTCTATCAACACAGCAATGGAATGAAGTCTCGGATCGCGGTCTGGTGATGAGTAAACTCCCACTAGCCTGCGAATCTTTACTATGTCCAGTCCTGTTTCTTCAGCCAACTCCCGCCGTGCTGCTGTAGGAATATCTTCACCCCAGTTCACGATTCCTCCGGGTAAACCCCATTCTCCGGTGTCACGACGCCGAATGAGAACAATTTGACCATCTGGCAAAATTGGGATGATAGTCGTGCCGGTTACGGGGTGGCGGAACACAATCCCCAGCACTGTTCTTGCAAATTGCCATGTCCGACGCATTGATATTTTTAAGGATTGATTTTTAATTACCTGAAGAAATTGACTTACCTTGAGTGATCGCCCAAGTCAGCCAGAATGGACGCTGCGTGAGATTCCGGTTTAATTTTCCGGTATATCTTTTCAATCCTACCATCTGCACCAATTAGGAAGGTGCTACGATAAATGCCTACAAATTCCTTACCCATAAACTTTTTCAATCCATAGCTCCCATAGCCAGTGGCAACTTTACCGTCTAAGTCACACAGCAACGGGAAGGGCAGTTGGTACTTAGTGGCAAATTTGGCGTGTGATTTGGGATCATCAGTGCTGATGCCTAGAACTAGGATATTGCGGGCCTGGTAGTCGGTATAAGCATCTCGAAAGCCGCAAGCTTCTTTTGTACAGCCAGGGGTATTGTCCCGAGGATAGAAGTACAGCACGACTTGCTGTCCCCGTAAATTCTCAAGACGCAACTGGTTGCCTTGGGCATCCGGTAGGCTGAAGTCAGGAGCAAGATCACCGATGGTGATGGTCATTCTGGGGTGTTTTCAATAGCAGAGAATTGGGGCTTTTTGAGTGTAAAGCCCGTGATGTTCCATAGTAAACTGTACACAGGCAAGTTCGGTAACGTTAGTGGCAATCAACTTTGTGAGCAGGGAAAGAGCCAAAGGAAGATTTTTGGCCTGCCGACAAAGGGATACAAGCCCGCAAGTTTATTTGTAGAAACCAACCGAGATTTGTTTCGGGATGTGCTGTCTGAGAAATCGGAAGTCCTTGTTTGGGAACCTCCAAATTCATATTGAAAATTCTCAGCAATATTCAGCCATTACAGCCCTCAATAGTGCAAAATAGATGGGGTACAGTCTGTGGGTGACAGCCCAATCTGGTTCGCGCCGTCGGAGCAGGTTCTAAGTAGTATGTTGCTTATAAGTTGCTAGAATCGGGTTTACCAGCAAATCTAGCATCCCCACAAGTTCTAGGTAAACTCGCGAGTGCAGTTGTTGGTGGAACAGACCTCTATTTGAGGCTGCCACATCGAAAGAGCATCTGTTACAGCTATGGCCTTGAACCCAGGCCAGATAAGTATAGTTTTGTCGTTTATCAATGAGGTGAACATGTCGAAGCGCCGTAACCCCAAAAAAGAAAAGGCGCAGCGTAACCAAGCTTATGCCCGCAAGTTTCGCAAACGCCAAACTACGGGCAGGTTCTCTAAATTCCGGCGCTCCAGATCGCCGAGAAGTGAGGAAGATGAGGGCGCAGCGCAGGATAATGAAGGCGGCTCCATGAATGGAGGTGGAGGAGGCTTCGGAGGCATGGATTAACCAGGGCTCGCTGCTATCTTATAAGTGGTTAGGCCATGCTGAAATAGCACAAGCCTGTGCAGTCAGTGCCTAAAGAATCCCTGTCTCTCAAGCTCGGGGCAGGGAAGATTCTCAGGATTTCCTTGATATTGTAGGGCTGAAGCAGGAACTAAATTCCCTGAAAGTGGTGTTAGTTGGTCTCAAAAGGCGAGCTGAGTTAAGTTCTCAATTTGCCTAGAAGGTAAAGTTGATCCCCTTGCTGAAGGTAATTCCAAATTTAGGGTTGATCAGAACTGATTTGAGATTGGGCTTGTTGAATGGCTTGTCTCACTTGCTCAAAGCCAGTACCGCCATAACTATTGCGGGCTGCCACAACTTGTCTAGGGGAAATTGCCTCATAAATATCCGCCTCAAATGCTGGATGTAATTCCTTCCATTCTTCTATACTCAAATCTTTCAGGAGTTTACCAGCAGCAAGGCTGCTTTTCACCACTTTACCAACTAGATTATAGGCTTCCCGAAAAGGGACACCGCGTGCTGCCAAATAGTCAGCGACATCCGTGGCGTTGGAGAAATCTTCAGCAACAGCTTCTTTCAGGCGAGTCGTGCGGAATGCCAACCCCTCATGCAGCAGTATAGTCATAGCTTCTAAACAGGCTTTAACAGTTCTCACGCTGTCAAACAGGGCTTCTTTGTCCTCTTGTAGGTCTTTGTTATAAGCCAAGGGCAACCCCTTCATCAATACTAGTAAAGCTTGAAGATGGCCAAAAACGCGACCAGTTTTGCCCCGCACTAGTTCCGGCACATCTGGATTTTTCTTTTGAGGCATGATGCTAGAGCCAGTGGCGCAGCTATCTTTGAGAGTGACAAACCCAAATTCCTGAGATGACCATAAGATGACTTCTTCCGACAGGCGACTGAGGTGAACCATGATCAGACTAGCACTACAGAGAAATTCAATAGCAAAGTCGCGATCGCTCACCCCATCCATACTGTTGGCATAGACACCGTCAAAATTCAGCAACTGAGCGCTGTAGTGCCGATCAATAGGAAACGTGGTACCAGCAAGAGCCCCACTTCCTAAAGGCGAGATGTTCACTCGTTGGTACACCTCTCCCAGGCGTTGCCAATCACGCTCTAGCATTTGAAAGTAAGCCAGCAGGTGGTGAGCCAAACTCACTGGCTGAGCGCGTTGTAAGTGAGTGTAGCCGGGGATCAAGGTTTCGACATTGACAGAAGCGAGGTCAAGTAAGACTTTCTGGAATTCACGTAACTGGCTGCGGATGTGTGAAATCTGGTCGCGCAGGTAGAGTCTAGTGTCCGTGCCAACTTGGTCATTACGTGATCGGGCTGTATGCAGTTTTTTGCCTACATCACCGGCGAGTTCTGTCAGGCGCCGTTCTACCGCAAAGTGGACATCCTCAGCGTCAATACCTGGGTTAAATTGTCCTTGTTGGTATTCCTGGCGAATCTGCTCCAGTCCAGCCACCAACTGCTCTCCTTCTTCAACTGAGATAATGCCAGTGTGGGCAAGCATTTTGGCATGAGCAATAGAACCAGTAAGGTCGTATTCAACGAGTTCTATGTCAAAATCAATACTGGCGTTGAAGCGGGCAATCGCCGGATGCAGGGCCGATTCAAACCGTTGACTCCAGGTTTTTTGGGACGTTTGGGTAGATGTTTGTGGGGATTCGGTACTCAAATCAAAACTTCCTACTACGAGAATATTACTAACTCTTGGTTCTGCGATCTCCACCCAGAAGAAAAATTATGCCTCATCTTCCCCCCAATCTAAGAGGAGTGAGGGGGTGAGTGAGCAAGAGGAATGGGGAAATGAAAGGGGCAAGAGCGCTACTTTTCTCTCTAAGCTGTAATACCTCGAACCACATAGCCTAGAATGAGTCCAATTAACAGCGCCCAGAGTTGACCGCTCTTAATAACGTTGTTCCACCACCTTTGGATCTGACCCAATACATCTGGATCAGTGACGTTTTGAGCCAATACGGGCCAATCAACCGATGCATGCCAATGTGACAGATGGACTAAATCGCTGGGATGGTTCACAAGGAACCAGTCTGTAATTACGTGGATTACACTAACGTCCATAATGATTTTTCCTCTAACTGCTAACAACATCAAAAGATCTTACCTGGAAGAGGATCAAAGTCATATCATCCTTGGTGTGACTGGCAAAACCTTTGACATTTACCCCTTTTTATCAAGGTTTTCCAGAGAAGTAGCACTTGTTTACCAACATCTCGGCTCACTTCCCTGCAAGGGTGAGGGCGATCGCAAAAGAGAGAGCAAACTTCTGCTGGTTTATCAAAACTTTATAAACAAGTGTTTATTTTTCGGATAAATTAGTACTGGCAAAATGGGCAATTATTGGTTTTACCTATACTAAGGGACACCCAATAAACAAAATACTCACTTGTTATGCTAAATGGATTGAAGTATGACAAGTAAGTTCTTCGAGTCATAACATTGGCACCTATTTAACTTTTTACCTGTATGACAACCAGTGTCATATCGTCTTTATTGCGGTTAGCTGAGCCAATAAACTGCTGCACCTGCTCAAATAGATATTCCAGAATTGCCTGCGGACTGGTGCAATGCTGACAAGCCCACTGGAAGGCACGGCTCAGGTTTTCTTCATCAAAGCGATCGCCATTCTGGTTGGCAGCATCTGTAAAACCATCAGTGTAATAAATCAGCGTATCTCCGGGAGTAAGTTGCACTTGAGCATCTTCGTATTGGGAATCCGCTTCCAAGCCAATCAGCATCCCCAATGTATCCAGGCGCTTGATTACATTCGTTGCTGCCTGCCACAACAATGGCGGGTTCTGAGCAGCATTACTGTAAGACAGGATACGGGTTTGAGGATCGTACTCAGAATAAAACAGAGTCACAAACCGATTGGAATTCTCCAAATCGGCATACATGACTCGATTCAAATGTTGTAAAATCCGGGCTGGTGAGTGACCGTTGAGCACCTCGGCTCTTAGCATTCCCCTTGTCATGGTCATGATTAACCCAGCAGGAACACCTTTGCCCATAACGTCGCCAATCACCATACTCCAGGGGCCAGATTCCTTGCTACCTTTCTTTTTGGAGCGTAACTGATCGTAGTTAGCAGGAATGAAGTCGTAATAATCTCCCCCAACTCGACTAGCTGTCTGGCAGCGAGCCGCTAGTTCGATGCCCGGAATTTCTGGGCATTGGCGTGGAAAGAGGCGCAGTTGGATTTCGGACGCAATTTCTAACTCTCTGTCCAAGCGTTCTTTCTGGCGCAGCTCGACGGTTAATTCATCGTTAGCGAGTGCTACTGCGGTTTGGTCTGCTACTAGCCGGACTAACTTCTGCCGGGTTTCTGTCCAGGCGTAGTGCGGGTCGCGGCTGAAGACATAAAGACGTCCCCTCTCAGTATTCTTTACCAGAATAGGAGTGCCAAATAGATGAATGTCTGGCTCCAGATACTGGCTTATTTGTGTATCAATAGATACTGATATTGATGCTAGATCTGCCTTTGTCGAGTCTGCACTTGAGGAAACTTCTCGCCTGGAAGTTTCTAGTTGACGAATGACTAGATCCAGCGCCTTGCGAATATCCTGGCACGCCTGACCTTCCTGGCAGTGAAGTCGCTCCAGATGCACTTGACCGTTCGGCTTAAATAATATCAGAGCACCCCCATCCGCATCTGTCACCCTCGTCGCCATCAGCGGAATGAGTTCTAAAAACTGATTCAAGTTGTTGAAGCTGCGGAGGGCAAAACCCAACGAACTTAACAAATCTTGAATTTTGTGCTGTTCTCGATACAAACGCGCTACCAGTTCCTTGAGGGCAACAACTGGTGTCGATTCTGCTTTAGCAGCACTATTACTGGTGAGATCTGGAGAGTGAGAGGGCTGGCGGGGAAGGGGCACAGCAGTCATGGTTTTTGAGTCGGGAGTCGGGAGTCAAAAGAAATACTTTCCTTCTGAATTCTGGCTCCTAGATTTTTTCTTTGAGCACTGGGCTAGTAACCACCCCTGTTGGGGATTAATTCTAGCGAAGACTTCAACGGTAACGGTATT
>CAZZWA010000068.1:3069-18405 GCA_964657555.1 uncultured Microcoleus sp. | reverse complement strand
AGTTAGCTTTGTGGAAATTACAACCCACGCACGTCCTAGTTGCTAGCACATGTCTGATCAAACTTTCCTGTTGAGCATTCATGAAAGTTATCTTCAGAAATAGAGCAAAAACGCTGAGAGTAGCTAGACTCAGAAAGATAACCAGTTTTCTCAGTTTTATGGCATCGACTAGAATCTCTAGCCTATTAACGGAGTCTTGCACCTGAATTGACTTCAGTGCTGTCAAGGCCACAGCCGCATTAGCATAGCGATTTTTCAAGTTGGGTTCCACCATTCTAGTTAGCCACTCCACAAAGCGCCGACTCAGTTGGGGAACGAATCTCTTGAAATCAAAGCAATAGTTGTCATCAATTAAATTCCCGATATTTACCGAGCGCGTGCCAGTAAGCAAGCAAATCAGTGTTGCCCCTAAACTATAGAGGTCTGACGCTTTCGTGAGGACATGACCAAACTGTTCCTCTGGCGGTATAAAACCAGGCGTTCCGGCAGCAACGCTGCTAAGAGCCACTTCCCCACCCCTAAGCCGAGCCAAACCGAAATCAACCAGATAAGCCTTCAGTTGGTTGTCAACCAAGATATTCTCTGGTTTAATGTCCCGATGGATGACTGTAGGAGTGCGATGCTGTAGATAAACCAAAATTTCTAATACAGAGATGGCGATTTGCTTGATGTCTTCGGGATTAAAGTCCTGTTGTTCGCTTAAGGATGGGGCGTTTTTATATTCCTGAACCAGGCAAAAGCCCTGTGAGGTTTCAAAGGAACCCAAGTAACGGGGAATGCGGGGATGCTCTAGGTGTTGCAGCACTTCTATCTCGCGTTGATAAGCTTTAAAGCCCGCCCAGTCAGTACCTGCATTAGCAAAACGAAACTCTTTGAGCACCACCTGTTGATTTAGATTGGTGACCGTCGCCAGATAGGTAACGCGCCCCCCTTCCCGGTTACGTCCCAGTTCTCGGATAACCTGGTAGCCAAGCTCGGAAAAGTCTGAATAGTTACTCATTGTGTTTGTCCCAGCCTGAGATTTGTGCAGTTTCGTGGAAGTTAGCTTGAAGGGCGGCTCAAGTGGCATCTAGCGCAGGAGTCTCACAAAATGGTTGACATCGATTTTGGCACAGAAAAACAGGCTTTACTATGTTCAGGCGATCGCATTTATCTGGATACATCAAGCAAACCTACTGCCCCAATATGCTCTGCACTTGCTTTTTACCATAGGAGTAGTGTCTGTGTGCCTATTCCCAAAGTAACGATACACATACTTGTGAGATTTTGCTTGGCAACTGAGGTTGCTGGGGTTTTACCAAGCGAACAAATATTTACTAACTGCGTTGGTAAAATTAGAAAATAGCAAGCAGGGCTCAGCTTTCAATCCTTAAAGGAGGAGGGGATCACGCAGGTATAACCAGAAAAAAGCGCCTAATAACCACAGGAAGCTAGGAAGATAGTCGCTAAACTACACAATCGCTCATCCCCACTGCACACATATCAATTTTTCCTTTTCAGCAAATATAAAATCTCCCTGAAGGTCTTCACACATGTAACTTTCAGTACTATCCCTTATAGTGACTAAGTGTAATGTACTTTAAAACTGGGTTATAAAGGCAGCTTTATGTTTGTGTAAGCCGTTCCCTTACTGTTGCGGCACAACCTAGCAAGGAACTAGACTGGCCACATTGAAAGATCTACCTGTCAAAAGTTTTACTTGCCTAAAAGCTTTTACAGTAGAATCACAAGACCCAACTACCATCTGACACTCAGCCCATGCATATACATGTAGAAGACGATCGCACAGGGATGACGCTGGACACCCTCAAGCGAGCCCTTGCAGATAACCTCTATTACATTCAGGGAAAGGATGAGCACTTTGCGACACCGCACGATTACTATATGGCCTTGGCCTACACCGTGCGAGATCGGTTGATCCACCGCCAGATTAAAACAGCACAAACCTACTTCGATAAAGATACCAAGGTTGTCTACTACCTGTCGGCAGAGTTTCTCATCGGTCGCCTCCTGACCAACAACCTGATCAATATCGGCATGTACCAACAGACACGCCAAATTCTCAAGGATTGCGGTCTCGATCTAGATGAACTCCTTGAGTGCGAACCAGAACCTGGTCTAGGTAATGGTGGTCTGGGAAGACTTGCAGCCTGCTTCCTGGATTCCCTAGCAACGTTACAAATTCCCGCTGTCGGCTATGGAATTCGCTATGAATACGGGATTTTTGACCAGACTATCGGCAATGGTTGGCAAGAAGAACACCCGGACAATTGGTTGCGCTTCGGCAATCCTTGGGAAATCCCCAGAACTGATTATGCAGTCGAAGTGAAGCTAGGAGGCTATACTGAAGCTTATACCGATCAGCAGGGTGATTATCAAGTACGTTGGATTCCGTCTCAAACGGTGATGGGTATCCCCTATGATACGCCTGTGCCTGGGTACAATAACGACACCGTCAATGCACTGCGCCTCTGGAGCGCCAAAGCAACTCAAGAATTCAACTTTAAGGTGTTTGACGCCGGTGACTACACTAGAGCTGTAGCAGATAAGACATTTTCTGAGAACATTTCCAAAGTCCTCTATCCCAACGACAACACGCTCCAAGGTAAAGAACTGCGTTTGCAACAGCAGTATTTCTTCGTTTCTTGTTCCCTTCAAGACATTGTCCGTTATTACCTGCGCAAACATCCCAATTTTGATGCTTTCTCCGATAAGATAGCAATTCAGCTCAACGACACTCACCCAGCAATTGGAGTTGCTGAACTGATGCGACTCCTGATAGATGAGCAAAAATTGGACTGGGATCGAGCTTGGCAGATTACCTGTAACAGCTTCGCCTACACCAATCACACCCTAATGGTAGAGGCGTTAGAGCGTTGGCCTGTGAGCTTATTTGGTCGCCTCTTACCCCGCCACCTGGAAATTATCTATGAAATTAACTACCACTTCCTAGAGGAAGTTAAAGCCAAATATCCAGGTGACAAAGCGAAGCTAGCGCGGATGTCTTTGTTTGAGGAAGGTGGCGAAAAGTACATCCGGATGGCAAACTTGGCTTGTGTAGGTAGCCATGCTATTAATGGTGTGGCAGCACTGCACACGGAGTTGCTCAAAGAGGACGTGCTGCGGGATTTCTACGAGCTTTGGCCTGAGAAATTCAATAACAAGACTAACGGCGTTACTCCACGCCGTTGGCTGTTAATCAGCAATCCCCAGCTTGCTGCTCTAATTAACCAGAAAATCGGCGACAGATGGATTACGCACCTAGAAGACCTCAAGCAACTAGAAGCTTTCGCTGATGATGCTGCGTTTTGTGCTAACTGGCGAGAAATTAAGCATACGAATAAGCAGGCTTTGGCTGAGTGTATCCGACAAAACAATGGCATCACAGTAGATCCAAATTCGCTGTTTGATATTCAGATTAAACGCATCCACGAATACAAGCGGCAGTTGTTGAATGTGCTACACGTCATCACGCTGTACAACCGAATTAAACGGAATCCGAGGTTAGAAATTCTACCCAGGACGATTATTTTTGGTGGAAAAGCGGCTCCTGGCTACTTTATGGCTAAGTTGTTCATCAAGTTGATCAACTCTGTCGCAGATGTAGTCAATAACGACCCTGATGTAAACGGTCGTTTAAAGGTGGTGTTTCTAGCAAATTACTCAGTGTCTTTAGGTCAGATAGCTTACCCAGCAGCAGATCTTTCCGAGCAAATCTCTACAGCTGGTAAAGAAGCTTCAGGCACGGGAAATATGAAGTTTGCTCTGAATGGTGCTCTGACGATTGGTACACTTGATGGAGCTAACGTCGAGATCCGAGAAGAAGTAGGAGCTGAGAACTTTTTCCTGTTTGGTCTGACTGTGCAACAAGTGTATGCTCTAAAAGCCCAAGGATATAATCCGTGGCACTACTATAAGAGCAATGAGGAACTGAAAGAAGTGATTGACCGCATTGCTACAGGTTACTTCTCTTCGGGCGATACTAAGTTGTTTAAGCCAATTATCGACTCCCTGTTGCATACAGACGAGTATATGCTCATGGTAGACTATCAAGCTTACATTGATTGTCAGGAGCGGGTGAGCCAGACTTACCAAGACCAAGAGAAGTGGACGCGGATGTCGATTCTTAACGCGGCTCGTATCGGTAAATTCTCCTCAGATCGGACAATTTGGGACTACTGCCAGGATATTTGGAAAGTAGAACCAATCCAGATTGAACTGGAACCTTACACTCAGGAAAAGGCAGGTTTGAAGGCGAACGAACAATCTGTTCTTGCCTAAGTCCTGCTTGAGGTTTTAACCTCAGACTAATAATAGCTAAAGTCAGTTAAAACTAACTGTTAAGTACATTCTTGCAGTCTGTTTTAACTGACTTATGCTATTAGGCAATTCTGCTAGCATGTAAATGCTAGCAGCGAGGATAGTCGCTACACGAAACCTTGAGGATAAGTGAACTATCACCAGGGATTGCCAACTATTGTAAAGGCTGACCAATAGTAGGGATGAGAAAACTTTCTGTTTCCCAACGCAGCAAGACGGGGAGGTAATTGCACTCCGGTGCCCAGCATTGGCCCACGTAATTGCCCCACCTCCAAGCGTAATTGCTGCCGAATCATCGCAATTTGAGCCTGTCTCAAAGCCTCAGCCTTAATTGGTGCTATTCTTAATTGCTGGTAAAACTCTGTCATCAGTGCTAAAGTCCCCTCATCGCTGACGTTCCACAAGCTGGCTACTGCCGACCTAACTCCACTTTGAGCGGCTAGCCCCGCAAAGCCCATCTCGGCATCTTTGTCCCCGACTGCCGTGCGACAAGCACTCAGCACTAACAAATCCACAGGTGGATTGTTCCAGTGCAACTGTCTCATTTGATCCAACCCTAGTTGAGTATCCCAAAACTGAATGTAGGAATTTCCTGGTTTCCCTGGATTGAACTCTGCATGGGTTGCCAGGTGGATAATGCCATACCGATGCAAGGCGCGTTGCGACTTCAGATTATCCAAAGTAAAGTCTTGATTCAGGAAGATCTTACCCTGCCAAGGCCCTGGCCAAAGACTACCAGAAAGATTCTGCAAGATCCCAGCCAACTCTATAGGAACCGCAGCCAGGGGAGGTAAGTTTTTAAATTTAGACGCCCCCATCGCCAAAACTAGGGAGTTCCTGATGTCCCTATGGAGGGTATCAGTCAGATTGAACGCAGGAATCAGAGCGATACTGTATTTTTCTACCAGAAACTTTTGCCCATCATACAAGGCTGCTAGTGGCATGCTGCGCAAGCCACCACCCATGCAGAAGACCAAAGTGTCAATGCTATTCGTTTCCAGGTCTCTCTGCAACGGTGCAATTATCCATTGATAAAGTTGACTAGCCGTTGCCAAGTAGTTGGTATTCGTTGGATACAGGGCATTTTCACTTGTCTGAGTGAACTTTTCCACTACCTGGCGTAAGTGTTCGCGATCAACTGTCAGTACGCTCCTGCGAATGGGTTTCCTTTGGGGGATGACTAATACAAGTTCTAGTTGCTCAGGACTTGGAACCACGTAGATTAATGCAGGCTTTTTCCCGGTTTGACTGCCGAGTTTTCCCAGGGTGTTTGCTATCTCTTCAACCTCCATTGAGCTGACAGAAAGATTGGTTTTAAAGTAACCTTCATAATCTCTTTTCCAGCTTCGCTCAATCGCCGTTACTGCCTCAGTTGAGTTCACTTTTTCTAGGATATCTCCCAGAGTCGGGCGGTTGGCATCAGCTACAACTTCTTTTTCCAGCTTTGTTTCTGAACTGGCTTGAGAAACTGAAGAAATGCTCCAGGCGAAAGTCTCTGCGTACTGACTAATGGTGGCAGTTATCCCCAAAGCCAGCGCGAATGCAATGACGGTTATTTTAGCAAATGACTGTAGATTCACAAATATTTACTAACTACTAACAACATAAACGAAAATTGTATTCTGTTAAGTGCAATAGCTTATTCAACGCCCTCATGCAGCTAACTAGTGTGAGTAAAAAAGCGATTCCGGCCTAATTCTTTAGCACGATACATCGCCTTGTCAGCATTTTTAATCAAAGCCTCTACAGTCTCGCAATCAATGGGGTAAATGCTGATACCAATACTAACCGTTATAGAAATACTATATCCTTCCAGGAAGAAAACCTGAGACAGCGTCTCCCGAATCTTTTCGGCTACAGTAGCAGCATCTTGAAATCTGGAAATTATTGGGATAATCACCGTAAATTCATCTCCTCCCAGTCGAGAAACGGTATCACTACCACGCAAGCAGCTAGTTAGCCGCTGGGCAACTGCTTTTAACAACAGGTCACCTATGTGATGTCCTAGCGTGTCATTTACCTGCTTAAAACCATCCAGATCTAGAAACAGAAGAGCTAACATTTGTTGCTCGATTGTAGCCCTTTCTAAAGATTGACTTAAGCTTTTATAAAACTGTTTGCGATTGGGTAAACCTGTAAGGGGGTCTTGATAGGCTAAACGACGCAATGTATCTTCCGAACGCCTTAGTTCTTCATTAGAACGAATTAACTCTGCGGCTTTCTGCTTCAGTTCTTCCTCACTCCGCTTGCGTTCGGTTATATCTCTGATGACGCCGACTAAAAATAGATTACCGGCAGCATCTTTATGAAGAGACCTCTTGGTCGCAATCAAGCGAGTTACCCCCGTAGCATCTGTAAATTCTTCCTCATTTTCATGCTCTTTACCAGTCAGAAAAACCAGTTCATTTTGTTGCCAAAAAACATCAGCCTCGTGATGAGGAAAAATTTCATAATCTGACTTGTCAATTAATTCTTCCAAGAGATAGCCAATGAATTTACAATACGCCGGATTTAAGATAATCCAGTGCTGTTCTTTATCTTTTACAAAAATTGGATCGGGAATTGTGTTAATAACCGTCTGCAAAAACTCTGTGGAGCGGTTTAACTCCTCTTCCAAATGAGCCAGATGAGCAATGATCACTACAGCTGATCCCACCAGTGCCAGCATAGGGGGAACCAGAGGTATCCAGTAACCGCCGATAAAGGCAAGGTATGCACCAGTAGTAAGACTACCCCCAGCTAGGAACAGACTGAGAATCAACTTCAGCGGTGGAGAACGAAATCGCCAACTTAGGCTAGCACCAAGCCAAGACCAGCAAAAAATCCATAATACTTCTAATGGCTTAGGCCAAATGTTGATTAGGGGACGTCCATTGATGGCAGCACTCAGGATTTGGCTGACAAAATTGGCATGTAGCTCAACACCAGCAATTGGCTGCGCGGCTTGGATGAAACCGCCGCTATAAGAAGTATAGAAAAAATCCTGGAGACTGGATGCGGTGGAACCAATCAGTACGATGCGATCGCGTAACCAATCTGGTTGTACCTTGTCTTCGAGCACATCTGCCATTGATATAGTGGGAAAGCTAGACGGTCTCCTAAAATTGACTAAAACTTGGTAGCCACTGGCATCAGCGTTAATGTAAGCGCCGTCATTTGTCTGAAAAGGCCGAAACACAGCCTGACCCAGTTGCAAATACTTGGGATTGACTAAGGATGCTTGGGGAGTAATGCCTTGACTCTTAAGATAAATTAAAGCCAGCTGAAGCGCGAAACTTTTATGGGCTTTGCCATCGACATGCCAATACAGCAAACTGCGACGTACCTTACCATCAAAATCAACGATAATGTTATTGAACCCTACCTGCTCCCTATTTAACATTGATGGGGGTGGAACACCTAAGCTTTTTTCATCCCTGAGTCTCTCAATCCCGACCAAATTGGGCATGGAGCGAGTTACATTGAGCAATTCTGCATGACCGGGCTGAACGAGCAGATCGCGATAAATGTCTAAGCCAATGACTCGTGGTTGAAAGCTCGCTATTTTTTGGAGTAGTTTGGCCATAGCGATATCGGGAATCGGCCACTGCTTTACCTTTTGCAAGTCTGCTTCGTTAATCTCAACAATGACCACTTGTTTACTATCTGGTTCTGGCGGACGCCAGCAATACAATTGGTCTAGAGTCTCCAACTCCCATAACTGCAAAAGCCCAGCTAGGCGGAGGACAATGACGCAGCTAGCAATAGCAAAGGCTGTAACAAGTATCCTACGCTCTTGCTGAACCCATTTATTGAGTAGTCTTACCCATAGATTTATTTTCGTCATCTGACGGGAGCTGCACAGTTAATCCTAATTAGTTGGATTCTACATGCACGGTTGACATCCCCCGACGAGAAGTCAGGGGATTCTAAGTGTTTGCTATCGGTGTAGTTAGGCAGTTAGCCATTAGCTATTTCCTTCAGCCCTTACCAGTTACGTTCTGAAACAGACTGTCAGGTACGGTAGAGCCGAGAGTATTTCCCAGTCCAAACCTTAAAGCACTTAGGAAGTTGCGTCAATATAGAATACCAGCTCAGCCAGCTTTCCCAAAAGCCCTCTCAGAACTCACTTGGTATATTATTAACCCTCGACTCCCTTACAAGGAGTACTTGAAGTTTCTGGGGCCTTGATATCCCGTTAAGTCAGCTAGTTTCTGGGGAGTCTTCACATTGGGTTCCAACTTACCGTTAATCTCCCAGGTAGGATAGCCTTCAATCTTAGCCTGACGGCAGACATCTGCCTGTTGCCTTGGGTCTTGGGTGTCGGCACACTCAACGTAATTGATGCGGCTAAACGCCTCTTTACCCAAGAGTAGCTTTTGCTCTTCACAGTGGGGGCACCACCAAGCTCCATACATCTTAGCACCTACCTGCTTCAGATGATCTGCTAGTGCTAGCTCGGCTGCTCCTGAGGTGGTTTTAATTGGCCAACCAACTCCAGGTGTTGGCTCTATTTTCACGAAATCCTTCGGGATGGGGCCAGGGGGAACTTCCGCTGTGGAAACAGCACTGTTACTCGCGTAGATGCCTAAGGTAGCTATCAACGTCACCATCCCCACCACGATCCCTGTGAAGAAGACTTGCCCCAATTCCTCCCAAGAGTGACCAATCAGGGTGAGCACCAACAAGCTGAGGGAGAAAAAAGCAGAACCAAAGCAATAAAGACAGAACGCTTTGATTTGAAAAGCCAGCAGGTACATCAAGTAGAGGCTGAAGATGGTCATCGCCGTTGCACCAGCAAACAGGAGCAACCAAGTCCAATCTTCTAGTCGGGAACGGAGATCTTTCTGGTCATTTGAGTTCACTGCCAAAGGAGCCAAGGCAAAAATGGCCATACTGATATAGGCTAGGCACCCAAACAGCGACAGAGGCAAACCAAAGACAGTAGCATACGAGCTGGAAAGTACATCATTACAACTATGACCTGCTGCGCCAGCAGCACTAGCTAGGCAGGTGGCTTCGCCTCCTGTCAGCTTAACTACAGTGAGATAGGCAGTTAATAGGGCACCCAAGATAGCGATCGCGCCTATAATCTGACGAGACCAGCGATGAATCCAGGGTGTAGAACGTCGGCGGCTCCTCATAAGCTTTCCTGGTAAATTATCAGTATCATTCAGCTTTTGGTAACAAACCAACTGGGACAATTTAATTCTGACGCATCCATACTGCTCAAAGTATCTGATTTCAATTCTTGTTCCTCAAGAATGCAGCGCTGGAGAAGAAATCGGTTTTATTTCTGTTTTCGTGACAGCGCTGCGTCTGGTAGCTTCCACAAATTGGCTGACGCGGATTGGGTCTATTGGTTGGTCAATGCGTCCGTGCCGCTTGAGCGAACTAGAAACAATGACGCCGTCAGCCGCCTGCATCAAGGTGGCGATATTTTCCCAGTTGGCCCCACTGCCTATGAATACAGGCGTACTCTTGGCAGCAGCCATGGCCAATTCCAAATCTTCCAGGCTGGGAGGACTACCAGTCGCCCAACCGGAGAGAATGACGCCATCGGCCAAACCACGCTCAATTGTCTCTTGGACAGCTGTAGTGAGATTAGGGGAACCCAAAGGTCGTGCGTGCTTCACCAAAACATCTGCCAAAATTTTGACATCGCTGCCTAATTCCCGTCGGTAGCGCAGCAGTTGATGAGCCTGTCCCTCAATCAGTCCTTGGTCGGTAGCCATCACTCCCGTAAGGACGTTGACACGGATGAACTGGGCTTTAACACATGTCGCGATCGCGAGCGCACTTTGAGCATCATTGCGCAGTACATTAATGCCTATTGGCAGCGTCACCAAGTTCATTAGCCGCTGAACAATTAAGGTCATAGCGCTAACCACTGCTGGATCTACCTGATTTTTGGTGAACGGCGCGTCAAAAAAATTTTCCACGATAATACCATCTACACCCCCAGATGCCAGCGCTGTTGCTTCCTGCTCTGCTCTGTCGATAATTGCTTTTAGGCTGCCACCCCAGCGGGCTGAAGTTGGCAACGGCAATAGATGAACAACGCCAATAACGGGGTTGGGTGTTTTGAAGATTTGATTTAAGTCCACATATCTACCTGAGAACACTGGCTTATTCCTGCCACAGTTGTAAGGTATAATTTTTACGTGCAATTATGGCAGTGGGATGAATGGAACCAGGTGAAATGGTCGGTGTTCCGCGCTGCTTCACTAAAATTTTATCTGGAATGTATACCAGCTTTGGCAAAATTGGAACATCCTCAACTAGCCATGTTGGTAAAACCGAACAAGAACAGAGGTTATCTCCGTTCCCCGTTTACTAGAATATTCATGATAAAATTTTGTTAAGAATGACTGCACAACGAGCATCAGTGACCCACGACATCACCTCGTCAGAGGTAAGGTCAGGTCATAAGTAAAGATGCTTAGTTGATTAGCTTCAGTCCGTAAGGGCTACGTTAGCCGAGAATATAGTAGGTACTCTGGATGTGCTTCCTAGGCACCAGACTCTGTGACGCTGTATTAAACATTGCTTTGGGTAGGCAAAGTAAGCAGCGGATTCAAGCCTCGGATTAACTTTTATGTGTGGATACCTTTAGTGTTGCTTCTTCCTGCATGGGAAGCTAATTCCTATGCTCAGTGCCGGAAGTCATCTCCGGAACCAGGAGTATACCTGATGGCGCAGCGAACTACCCGCAAGGAAGCTGCACTTTACCTAGTGATACTATTACACTGTTTACGGGTATTGCTTAATATTCACAAAGTCGCTAAAGACAGTCATAAACATGTAGGGGCAAGGGGATAGAGGATGCTTGGTTCATCCAGTGAGGATAAAAACCTGACAAGCAAAAGGAGGGAAAATTAAATCCATCCCTACTTTGTTAAACTATCCTTTCTGTAACCTCTATATATCGATGTATATCTTTAACCATTAAGTTCCAAACTGCATGGGCAACAAGCCAACAATTACGATTACTCACTTGGGCTGTGAAAAAAACCGTATTGACACCGAACACATGTTGGGCCTACTGGTGCAAGCAGGCTATCAGGTGGATACCAACGAAGAATTAGCGGACTATGTTATAGTTAATACGTGTAGTTTCATAGAAGCCGCAAGACAGGAATCTGTTCGTACCCTGGTAGAGCTGGCGGAAGCGAATAAAAGAATTGTCATAACTGGCTGTATGGCACAGCACTTCCAGGAGCAGCTGCTTGAAGAAATACCTGAGGCAGTTGCTGTCGTGGGAACTGGCGATTACCACAAAATTGTCAGTGTGATTCAGCAGGTGGAAGCTGGTGAGCGCGTCAAATTAGTTTCGCCGGAACCAACCTACATAGCCGATGAGACAACACCGCGCTACCGTACCACATCCGAGGCCGTAGCATATCTACGGGTAGCTGAAGGGTGCGATTACCGATGCGCGTTTTGCATCATTCCCCATCTGCGAGGAAAACAACGATCGCGCTCGATTGAATCCATTGTCAAAGAAGCCCAACATCTGGCAGATGAAGGGGTACAGGAGCTGATCTTAATCTCCCAGATTACCACCAACTACGGTATAGATATCTATGGTGAACCACGATTAGCGGAACTTCTGAGAGCACTAGGTAAGGTGGATGTACCGTGGATTCGGATGCACTATGCTTATCCCACCGGCTTAACACCAAAAATCATAGAAGCAATACAGGAGACGCCTAATGTTCTTCCCTACCTGGATCTACCTCTGCAACACTCTCATCCAGATATCCTTCGAGCCATGAACCGTCCCTGGCAGGGACGGGTGAATGACCAGACTATCGAGCGGATCAAGACAGCACTGCCGGATGCCGTTCTGAGAACCACCTTTATTGTTGGCTTCCCAGGCGAGACAGATGAACAGTTTGAACATCTGCTGCAATTCGTCCAGCGTCATGAGTTTGACCACGTAGGTGTATTTACCTTCTCCCCTGAAGAAGAAACTCCAGCCTATAAGTTGCCCAATCAATTGCCCCAAGAGGTGATGGAGAAGCGTCGGGAAGCCCTGATGCAAGCTCAACAGCCAATTTCTGGGAAGAAAAATCAAGCCTCTATAGGCAAAGTCCTTGACGTGTTGATTGAGCAAGAAAATCCACAAACTGGGGAGTTGCTGGGCCGTTCTGCACGGTTTGCTCCGGAGGTTGACGGCTGGATATACGTCCAAGGCCAAGCCAATTTGGGGTCTATCGTTCCGGTAGAAATTACAAACGCGGACATATATGACCTCTACGGCTTTGTTCATGGTTAATGGGGAAAATTCCCAGGAACCAAGAACAACTAACAACTAACAACTAACAACTTATGACTCTTTCGTTCAAAAGCCTAGGCCTTTCTGATGCTCGCGTTAGCCAGCTGGAAAAGATGGGTCTTACCACTCCTACAGAAATTCAAGCTCAAGCGATCCCCCATCTGCTGGCTGGTCGCGATGTCGTAGGAAAATCGCAAACAGGAACTGGCAAAACAGCTGCTTTCTCGCTGCCAATTTTGGAGCAGATAGATATCACAAACCCTGCTGTCCAAGCTCTGGTTCTGGCACCCACGAGGGAACTAGCCCAGCAGGTCAACGATGCCATACGTAGCTTCAGTGCTGATCGCCGGTTGGGGATATTGACGATCTACGGTGGCCAATCGATTGAGCGGCAAATCCAACGTTTGAGACAAGGTGTTCAGATTGTTGTGGGCACACCTGGAAGAGTGATCGACTTGCTCTCTCGGAAAAGCCTTAGTCTCGATCAAGTCAGCTGGCTGGTGTTGGATGAAGCTGATGAAATGTTGAGCATGGGCTTTATTGATGATGTGGAGAAAATTCTCAGCCAACTTCCAGCAGAGCGTCAAACAGCATTTTTCTCTGCTACAATGCCGCGCTCGATTCAGGAATTGATTGCTAAGTTCCTGAAATCGCCAGTCACAGTTACAGTGGAACAGCCTAGAGCCACACCCACCCAGATTAACCAAGTTATTTACACGATCCCCCGTGGCTGGACGAAGTCCAGAGCCCTACAGCCAGTTCTAGAATTGGAAGATCCGGAATCAGCCCTCATTTTTGTACGGACGCGACGGACAGCAGCCGAACTCACCAACCAGTTACAAGCTGCTGGTCATAGTGTAGATGAGTACCACGGTGACCTCAACCAGCAAGCTCGGGAGCGGCTACTGATGCGCTTCCGTCAACATCAAGTGCGCTGGGTTGTGGCCACAGATATTGCCGCACGGGGTTTAGACGTTGACCACCTGACTCACGTCATTAACTATGACCTACCGGACAACACAGAAAGCTACATCCACAGGATTGGTCGGACTGGTCGTGCTGGTAAGGCTGGGACAGCGATTTCTCTGATTCAGCCCATGGATCGACGTAAGCTGCAAATGATTGAGCGAAAAGTGCGCCAAGCGTTAAAAGTGCGTTCTATCCCCACCCGCGCCCAAATTGAAGCACATCGCCTGCAAAAACTGGAAGCCCAAGTACGAGAAGCTTTAACTGGGGAGCGTATGGCATCCTTCCTGCCAATTGTGCGACAGCTGAGCGAAGAATACGATCCTCACGCGATCGCAGCGGCAGCATTACAAATGGTATACGACCAAAGCCGTCCCGCTTGGATGCAATTAGACTGGGAGCCCGTTGCTGAAGATTCATCAATGGCTCCTAAGCCCAAGCCGATCAAGCGTGTCAAGCAAGAAGCTAGGAGCCAAAATTCCGAAACCCGAACCCCAGAACTAAAAACTAGGGAATAGTTAAAAATCCCCATCCCCAAGGGGATGGGGATGAAAGCTAATAGCAAATGGCTAATAGTTAAAAGCTATCAGCTTCTAGCGGCATCGGCTATCTCAGCTTGACTCCCCACTCACAAGGAAATGGGGTTGATTGCCGCTTTCTATAAACTAAGGGTTTGGGTTTTGAAAATTTAAAACTCAAAACTCAAAACTCAAAAATTTATAAAGTAACTCCAGTGGCCCTCCTTTCTGTTGCTAATTCTCCTACCCTTGACCGCCAGCGCTGGCCTGGTTTAATCCAAGCTTACCAACGCTACCTGCCAGTGACGGAAACAACGCCTATAGTTACCCTCTTAGAAGGTAACACCCCTCTGATCCCCGTACCAGCGATCGCCGAGATGGTGGGTAGAGGGGTACAGGTGTTTGTGAAGTACGATGGTCTCAACCCCACTGGTAGCTTTAAAGACCGGGGAATGACTATGGCCATTTCCAAAGCTAAGGAAGCTGGTGCCAAAGCTGTTATCTGTGCTAGTACTGGCAACACCTCAGCTGCTGCTGCCGCTTACGCACGACGTGGGGGAATGAGGGCGTTTGTGCTAATTCCCGATGGTTATGTGGCGCTGGGCAAGTTGGCGCAGGCTTTGGTTTACGGGGCAGAGGTGCTGGCCATTCAGGGAAATTTCGACTCTTGCTTGGAAATTGTGCGGGAAATGGCCCAAACTTACCCAGTGACATTGGTTAACTCCGTCAATCCCTATCGGCTGGAAGGACAGAAAACAGCTGCTTTTGAGATTGTAGATGTCCTTGGGGAAGCACCAGATTGGCTGTGCATCCCAGTAGGAAATGCGGGGAATATCACAGCATATTGGATGGGCTTTTGTCAATATCATCAGGAGGGAAAATGCGATCGCTTGCCCCAGATGATGGGGTTTCAGGCAGCTGGTGCTTCTCCCCTAGTTACAGGTCAGCCAGTGGCGCATCCAGAAACTGTAGCTACAGCGATTCGCATTGGCAATCCTGCTAGTTGGGAAAAAGCGATCGCCGTTCAACAAGCAAGTCAGGGAAAGTTTACATCTGTTACTGATGAGGAAATTCTAGAAGCCTATCGCCTGTTGGCGTCATCAGAAGGCATTTTCTGCGAACCAGCTAGTGCTGCCTCTGTTGCTGGTTTGCTGAAGGTCAAAGATTTGGTGCCCACAGGTGCTACTGTGGTTTGTGTGCTTACAGGAAATGGACTTAAAGATCCAGATACGGCAATAAAACACTGTAACAACCAGTTTAAGCAAGGGATTG
>CAZZWA010000068.1:0-2969 GCA_964657555.1 uncultured Microcoleus sp. | reverse complement strand
AGCTTATCGATAGTATCGCCAATCACAGTCGTTAAACTTTTGCGAGTTTGAGCATGGTTGGCTTGCTCAGTTTTTAAGGCTTCAAGAAGGCGATCGCGCTCTACTAAGACCTCTGCTAGCTTTGCTTGCAATTCCTCAACAGTTCGTATTTGTGCTACTTCCTGCTGAACCGACTCCATAGCAGCCCGCTCATCTGTACTAGTTGGTGGCAAAGCCTGGAGTTGCTGAATTTGAGCTTTGAGCGTTTCAACTTGCTGCTGGGCTAGCCTAGTTTCAGTCCGGCGTTGCTGTGCTTCAGTTGTATACATCTGCCGCCAGTTAGCCTCACTAGCGTAAGCAGCATCGCGCTCACTTTTCAGCTCTGCAATCTGCTGTTTCAGCTCTCTGATTTCAGCCAACCACTGCGTGACTTCCTGGCTCATAAGTAGTTTTTATCAAGACTGTGAACTGCGGGTCGCTAGAGTATAGGAAACATTATTGCCGAATTAGACTCATGCGATCGTTCCGCTTCTTCCGTTTTTTTCGACACTTGAGCTGGGCCACCCTGAAGAAAGTTCTCCAGATGGTTGGCAAACGTCGGTTAACGGGTCTGTCAGCAGAAATGGCTTATAACGCAATGTTAGCGCTGTTTCCAGCTATTTTGGCATTTCTTACCGCTATTGGTCTGTTTAAACCCTCAAAACGTGCCTTTCTCTATCTTGCTAGCCAACTGAGTGGGGTTGCCCCTACAGACGCCCTTTCGTTAATTCAAGGCTTTACCCAAGAGATTGCCTACTCTCACAATCAAGGGCTGTTTTCCATCAGCTTTATTGTGGCTATTTGGGTTGCCTCTGGGGCGATCAGTGCGGCAATGAATGCCCTCGATCAAATCCATCAGATTCCGCTAGAACAGAAGCGACCGTTTTGGAAAGCCAAGTTAATTTCTCTTGCGCTGACAATTGGTACTATTGTACTACTAATCGTAGCTTCTTTTCTGGTGTTTATTAGTTTCTTTATTGTGAAGCTGGTGGCTCATCAGAGCCACCTTCTTGTATTGTTAAGTATCTGGCGTCTTTTCAGCTCGCCGCTGGCTTTAGGAATAGTTGCTTTAGCCTGTGGTTTTATCTATCGCTATGGTCCCAGCCACTGGAAGCAGGGCACACCGATTATGCCAGGAGCAATGCTGGCAGCAGTATCGTGGGCTGTCATCTCCGATCTGTTTCGGCTTTATGTATCCAATTTCGGCCATTACAACAAAGCCTACGGCGCTGTGGGTACTGTGATTGTTTTAATGCTTTGGCTCTACATGACCTCTTTAGTATTGCTCATCGGCGACCAGCTTAATGTCACAGTAGGAGAAGCTATGGGAAAATTTATAGACGAACCCGCTCCCATTGAAGTATCTGAGTCTCCAGAATCAAAAACTGGTTGAAAAAAAGCAGCCAGATGTTGTCCTAACCCTGTAGTATCATAAACGTTCAAAGTAATGACTTAGTCAGTTGAAAGATGTGACTATAAAACTTGTAACTATCAAAAAACAGAAGCAAGCTGTTGCTAGAAATCCAAAGAGCGTCCGATGCCCCAGTCTCCTTCACCGCTTTCCCCCCTGCCAGCCGACTCCAAATTTGCTAAGCTAGAATATCTCCGCAGGCTTAGCAATTTATGGGATAACCAGCTTAGCATTCCCGGTACACCCCTTCGAGTTGGCCTAGAATCTCTTATCGGGCTACTGCCTGTAGGAGGAGACATCGTGGGAATCATTTTCTCAAGTTATATTTTGCTAGAAGCAGCCAGAATGGGTTTACCAAAAGTCATTTTGGTACGAATGTTAGTCAACGTTATTATCGATGGCGCAGCGGGTAGTGTCCCTGTATTAGGTGACTTATTTGATACAACCTGGAAAGCTAATACGAAAAATGTTAACTTGATAGAAAACCATCTGCGATCTTCCAAACCAAGTCGCAAGGCCGAGCAATCGTTTTTTATTCTGCTGTTTGCAGGGTTGATGCTAGTCATTATTGCTATGACAGCCATCTTTGTTGTCATCATCAGAATAGTGCTACAAGCTATCAATCACTAATTACTATGCAAGACTGGTGGCAAGCTACCTTTCCCAAAGGGCGTCAAAGCATTACAATTAATGACGCTAACGGTTATCCTGTAAGAATTGCTTATGGCGAAAAAGGTACAGGAATACCACTATTTTTAGTGCATGGAGTCGCGAGTTGGAGCTACAATTGGCGCTATGTCATTGAGCCATTAGCGCAACACTTTCGGGTAATTTGTTTCGATGCTAAGGGACACGGTTTTTCAGACAAGCCACTATACGCAGAAATAATCGGTCATCAAGCTGTTGAATTAGAACGGATCGTGCGAGCTTTATGTGATGAGCCTGCTATTGTGGTAGCAAAATCTTTAGGGGCATTGGTGACGCTGGGAACTGCTCAAGCACATCCAGAATTATTTGTAGGTTTAGTGGTGATCAATGTACCAATTTTTGTCAAACGATTGCCGTTTTGGGGTATGCAATTGTTGGCAGATATACCGCTGGATTTGGTAAGGATTGTAGATCAGCTGCGGCTACCACAACTGTTTGCTCCGTTAGTGCGGGAACTGATGGCGCTAGGGCGTCGTGAAGTTGTCGTCGATCCGGCACAGATAACACCAGAAGAAGTTTATTGGATTACTTATCCTTACATTGAGTTTCCCAATACTTTAACGAAAACTGCCGAGGATCTACAACACGCGGCGAGTGAAATTCAGCGCTTGTTACAATATCAACCCAACTTTATTCGCAACATCCAAGATAATTTAAGTGCGATCGTCATTCCTACTCTGATCTTATGGGGTGCCCAAGATCAGTGGTTTCCTACTACAGATGGCGAGAAGCTACATGCCCATCTCCCTAATTCTAGGTTACAAATTATCCCTAACTGCGGACACGATGCAGCAGCAACTTGTCCTGAGGCGATTGTTTCGGCCATCATTGA
>CAZZWA010000067.1:16478-18410 GCA_964657555.1 uncultured Microcoleus sp. | reverse complement strand
ATGGCCAATACAAAAATCTATAATTTATCTCAGGTTCTCAACCTGTTTTCAATACTTTGCCTGTAACCAACCATGACCGCTAAACCTCGCCGCTATCACATCACCACCTTCGGCTGCCAGATGAACAAAGCTGACTCTGAACGCATGGCTGGCATTCTGGAGGATATGGGCTTTGAGTGGTCAGAAGATCCCAACGACGCCAGCTTGATTCTCTACAACACCTGTACGATTCGGGATAATGCTGAGCACAAGGTTTATTCTCACTTGGGTAGACAGGCAAAGCGCAAGCACGAACAACCAGACCTCACCCTCGTGGTTTCTGGTTGCGTTGCCCAACAGGAAGGAGAAACACTGCTGCGGCGGGTGCCAGAACTAGACTTGGTGATGGGCCCGCAACACGCCAATCGCCTCCAAGAGCTTCTGGAACAAGTGTTTGACGGCAATCAGGTAGTGGCGACGGAACCGATGCAGATCGTGGAAGATATCACCAAGCCACGCCGCGACAGCGCGGTGACTGCTTGGGTGAATGTGATTTATGGCTGCAATGAGCGCTGCACCTATTGCGTAGTGCCGAATGTGCGAGGGATAGAACAATCTCGCACACCAGAGGCGATTCGTGCCGAGATGGAGGAGTTGGGGCATCAGGGCTATAAAGAAGTGACGCTACTGGGTCAAAATATTGACGCCTATGGGCGGGACTTGCCAGGGGTGACAGCAGAAGGTCGTCATCAGCACACGCTCACAGACTTACTTTACTACGTCCACGATCTGCTAGGGATTGAGCGCATCCGGTTTGCGACCAGCCATCCGCGCTATTTCACTGAACGCCTGATTCAGGCTTGTGCTGAGTTGCCTAAGGTGTGTGAGCATTTCCACATTCCTTTCCAGTCAGGAGATAATGAAATACTCAAAGCGATGGCGCGGGGTTATACTCACGAGAAATACCGTCGGATCATTGACACGATCCGGAAGTACATGCCCGATGCGTCGATCAGTGCAGATGCGATTGTTGGCTTTCCAGGGGAGACAGAGGCGCAGTTTGAAAACACGCTCAAGCTGGTGGAAGATATTGGTTTTGACCTGTTGAATACAGCTGCCTATTCACCGCGTCCAGGAACACCAGCAGCACTGTGGGAGAATCAGTTGAGTGAGGAAGTGAAGGCAGACAGATTGCAACGCCTCAACCACCTAGTGAATAGAAAGGCAGCAGAACGCTCCCAACGATACCAAGGACGCATTGAAGAAGTCCTGGTAGAAGACCAAAATCCCAAAGGCTCAAACCAGGTGATGGGGCGCACGCGTGGCAATCGTCTGACTTTCTTTAACGGCAACATCACTGAACTTAAAGGTCAGTTGGTGAAAGTGAAAATTACAGAGATTCGTCCTTTTAGCTTGACGGGTGAACCTGTTGCGGTAGCCTATTGCTAGGAGCATTTTAGCCAAACCTCGTTATAGGTAAAAAAGCAAACTCATGCGACGAACTACGATTACCTTAGTTCTAGCTGCTGCGATCGCAAGTTGTCAGACTTAATCCTTATAGCTAGTCATTTTCTTTTACGCGATGGTTAACTCCTTTTCCTCCATCACTATTCCCAAAACATTTAAAGTCAGTCACGAGCAATTCCAGCAACTTGCCATCGTCAATGGTGATTTGAGGCTGGAGAGAACTGCCACAGGAGAGTTAATCGTCATGCCTCCTACTGGTAGCGACACGAGCAATTGTAATCAAGACATTTCAGGACAGCTTTGGCTTTGGAATCGCCAAACTAAGCTGGGTAAGACTTTTGACTCTTCTGGAGGGTTTCATCTGCCAAATGGGGCAGATCGCTCTCCTGATGCTGCATGGGTCAATTTAGAGCGATGGGAAGCGCTCACACTTGAACAGAGAAGAGGTTTCGCTCCCATCTGTCCAGACTTTGTTATTGAGTTGCG
>CAZZWA010000067.1:6493-16378 GCA_964657555.1 uncultured Microcoleus sp. | reverse complement strand
TCGGGATGTAGAAGTGTTGGACAATCCCAGTACCTTGTCAGGAGAGGATGTGCTGCCAGGATTTGTCTTAGACTTGAATGAAGTTTGGCATTAACCAAAGAAAACATGCTTCCTAGAAAGGCTTCTGCTTGTATGCAACACTTAGAACAGCTCAAAGCAGTCATATGCCCTTTAGCAAGTTATTTTACCATCTTTAAATTTAATAAACCCAATCATCTGAATTGATATTATACACGAAGTTAGACTTTTGTGTGTTTCTTCCCTGCCAGCCGTGATAGGCTAAGGCGTTGAGTAGTGTCAGGAGTTGATTACTAATGAGAAAGTTGCGGGTAGGGTTGCTGTTTGGCGGTCGTTCAGGAGAGCATGAAGTTTCAATCAAGTCAGCCAAGGCGATCGCAGATGCTTTGAGTGCAGAGCAAAATACTGACAAGTACGAGGTGTTACCCTTCTATATTCAAAAAGACGGGCGTTGGCTGGCTGGATCTGAACCTCAACAAGTTTTGTCATCGGGAACTCCCCTACCATTGCTAAACTCAGTCTCGGAGCCTCAAAACCTCATATCCAATATCACCCCTAGTAACGGGGAAGGAACGCAATCCCTTAGTTGCTGGCAATCTCCCCCTCAAGTTGCTGAGGTAGACGTTTGGTTCCCGATTCTTCACGGTCCTAATGGGGAAGATGGCACGGTTCAGGGGTTGCTCAAGTTAATGCAGGTTCCTTTTGTGGGAACTGGTGTGCTAGGTTCTGCTGTGGGTATGGATAAAATTGCCATGAAAATGGCTTTTGCCCAAGCAGGATTGCCCCAAGTAAAATATGTTGCAGTCAACCGCTCTCAGGTATGGTCTAATCCTTGTGTGTTTCCCCAGCTGTGCGACCAGATTGAGGCAAAGTTAGGCTATCCCTGCTTTGTGAAACCAGCAAATTTGGGATCGTCAGTGGGTGTTTCCAAGGTGCGATCGCGCGACCAGTTGGAAACTGCCTTAGATAACGCTGCCAGTTATGATCGCCGCTTAGTGGTAGAATTTGGCGTCACAGCGCGGGAATTGGAGTGTGCCGTCCTGGGTAACGACCATCCGAGGGCATCTGTGGTGGGAGAAATCACTTACAACAGTGATTTCTATGACTACGACACTAAATATACCGAGGGGAGAGCCAATTTAATCATTCCAGCCCAAGTCTCAAATGCGATCACCAGCCAAATTCAAGATATGGCTCTTCAGGCGTTTGCTGCCATTGATGGGGCTGGCTTGGCACGGGTGGACTTTTTCTATGTAGAAGCTACTGGTGAAGTGCTAATTAACGAAATCAACACGCTCCCCGGCTTTACGGCTACAAGCATGTATCCTCAATTATGGGCAGCGACTGGTGTCTCTTTCTCAGAACTGGTTGACCAGTTGATTCAGTTGGCGCTAGAACGCCATGACGTCCATATTCGGGAATAGGAAATGGTGGACTATAAGGACAAGGGGAATTTAGACAAGACCTTCAGTGTTAACCAACGATTTATGACTACACCCCGAACGAAGGCAGCTTTGCCACATCCTTCTTGTCCCCCAATCCCCAATTCTTAGCAGGCAGACTTATAATATTCAGGGTTCGGGATTCAGTGCTGGGATTGGAGAATAGGAACTAAAAACAGGTAACTTCCCAATCCCCAATCTCGAATCCCCAATCACCTAAGCTAATTCTGGGAGAAAAACTTGGAACGGACTTTTTTAGCAGTTAAGCCTGACGGTGTACAGCGTGGACTGGTAGGCGAGATCATCCGTCGCTTTGAGGCTAAAGGCTTTACCCTAGTTGGCCTGAAGCTGGTGCAGGTGAACCGGGAACTAGCAGAGCAGCACTATGATATCCACAAGGAAAGGCCATTTTTTCCTGGATTGGTTGAGTTTATCAGCTCTGGCCCAGTGGCTGCCTTGGTTTTAGAGGGCGATGGCGTAGTCGCAGCAGCTAGGAAGATGATCGGTGCCACCAACCCGCTCACTTCTGAACCGGGTACGATTCGCGGCGATTATGGGATTAGCATTGGCCGCAACCTGATCCACGGTTCCGATGCTGTAGAGACGGCACAACGTGAGATCAGCCTCTGGTTTAAAGATGAAGAACTGGTTAGCTGGCAACCGAGCGTCACACCTTGGCTTTACGAAAAACGCTAGAGGTGATCCGAGGAGAGAGTGTAAATTTTTAAAATTTACACTCTCTCCTGCTCCTCTACTCCTCGGCTTGCTGGCACGGGAGTAGGAGTTGCTGCATTGCCATTCTCAAAATGTTGCACTTGTTGAGTTTCAGTCTCTGGCAATGGCTGGTTAGTTGTGCGTTGGGAAAATCCCCAAGCAAACGCCACAGCAATACAGGCAATCATCAACCACTCTGGCGGCACCAACTCTGGCTTGAGGGCTCGCACAAGCAGTCGCAGTCCCACCAAGGCAACGGTAAGGTAGCCAGCATCTTCTAGGTGGACAAACTCATCCAGCCAGCGGATGAACAATCCAGCCATGAACCGCAGTGTGATCACTCCAATCGTGCCACCAGTGAGGACGAGCCACGTTTGATCGGAAATGGCGATCGCTGTGGTCACGCTATCTAAAGAAAAAGCCATATCTGTAATGGCGATTACTGGAATTGCTTGCCATAGGGAAGAAAATCGAGGGCCGTGGTGGTTGTGGTTTTCCCCTTGATTAGAAGAAAAGTACTGGAATACCAGCCAAAGTAGATAGATAGCTCCCAATAGCTCAAACTGCCAGTACTGCACAACCCAGGTTGCCGTCAGAATCAGGGAAATGCGGAGGACATAGGCAACTGCTAAACCCAAGTTGAGAGCACGGCTCTGTTGGGTGCTATCCTCTAGTCTTTGGGCAATGGCTGCTAGGGCGATCGCATTGTCTGCCGATAGCACCGCTTCTAAGACAACCAGAATAAATAGTACAAAAGGGGCTCCCACATTTAAGGGAGAGTCCATGATTTGGTCTAGCATTAAACGATCATTGAGACTGAGAATGATAAAAGTCAAAACTGCGAGCGGAGCGCCCAAAGGTGAGAAAATGTTAGCTAACTTAACCTAGCTTAACCTTTTGTCGATAAAATTTGCTAATTGTTGAACTTACAGCCTACTAAATCAACAAGGTACATGTATTTGAACTGTTGCATCTTGTTACAAAGTATTATGGTAGGAGCAGTTTTACTCCAAATTATTGAAATATCAACCCAGAAATAAGGAGTCTCGAACTATGTCTATATCAGATACCCAAGTTTACATCGCCTTAGTTGTTGCCTTGATTCCGGGCATCTTGGCCTTCAGACTGGCAACGGAACTTTATAAGTAGGGTATAACCTCAAGGGGCAGGCAGCTCATGGCCACAGTCGCTGGTGATAATTCCGGATAATCTAGCTTTTGGGCTGAAAATTATCTAGTAGCAACAGCGTCTCACTGGCAGCATAGGCACCTGCCCCAGTTTCGTAACCTGCTTTTGTTGAGTTTTTGTGAAAAACTTGTTGCTCTCCAAAGCTTGGCGTACATCCGGTGAAGGGTCTCCTAAAGCCAGTGACGTTTACGGCCAGAGTGGTATTCTGACATCATGAACGCAATTCAACAACCCTCTATACCTCATCTGCAATCGGTAGAAAACCGCCGGATAGCTACGCGGGCGCGCCAACCACAGCGACGCCATACTCACGGAGCGGTTGCTATTGAAATAATGGCTAAGTTGACCATCAGCGTGGTGTTGTCAGCAGCAGCGATCGCTGCGCTAGGCCAACTCCTGCCATATTATGTGTCCCAGCAAGCAAAGCTGGTAGAAATCCAAAAAGAAGTTAAAGGTGCTGAAAAACGGGTTGATCGCTTGCGCGCTCAGTTCGGTCATAACTTCGATCCACAGCAAGCCAAAAGTGTTATGCAGGAGCAGAGTCATCGGGTAGACCCCACTCAGCGTCAAGTTATCCTGTTAGACAACGCAAGGGATGAAGAGCCAGTACCAGCCCCTTAGAGAAGTTAAGAGTTTGGAGTTTTGCCTACTCAAGACTCTCACTTTTAACTTAGGGAATTACAAAAAATAAATTATCCAATTCCTGCATCTAATACGGGAAGCAAATTCTACTTTCCCTGTTCAAGAACAGCTTCCCCAACAATTGGATATTTTTTGATTTGGAAGTCCCTTATCACTCCCTCAACACTCTGATTCAAGGCTCTCCTAAGGATGCAGCAAGTTGGAGCAATTCATTCAACCAGGTTTCAACTCTTGATCGCAGGCGAAGATCGAGGTCAGATGAAGGCAGCTCTTTAAGGGCACGTCGATAGTCTGCGATCGCGCTATTCCACTCTCCCTGTAGATGATAGGTGCGACCTCGTTCAGCATAAATATGACCAATCAGATGCTTACCCAAAACTAAGGCAAAGTCAAAGTTCTCAATTGCCAGTTCATAGAGTCCCATTTGACGAAATGTAATTCCCTGATTGATCCGGGCGCGAATGTTGCCAAAATTGAGATCAATGGCTTGCTCGTAGTCGGCGATCGCTTCTACCAGTTGTCCCAGGGAAGCGTAGTAGTTGGCCCGATTATTATAGGCGCTGTCTAGATGTGGGTTCAGTTGTAGGGCTGTGTTATAGTCGGCGATTGCTTTTTCCATCTGACCGCTCTGGAAATAAATTAGCCCCCGATTGTTGTAGTTCACAGCATCGGCGGGGTGCCTGTCAATCAGACGGGTGAGGATAACAACAGCAGTAGCGTAATCTCCCTGTTGGGCTTTTTCTCTGGCCGAGCGGCGTAGGCATCTCTCTGGGTCTAAGTTCTTGCCACTAGCTTGGCTTAGATGTGTGTTTGGGTTGCTTATTTTATCTTGACAATTTAATTGGTGAGTATTCATATTATCTTCAGGAACCTGTGGCCTATCTGGAATCACCTTATCGGCTCCCCCAAGATGTTGAGCTGTCATATGTGTCACTTGAGCCGAGTGTCTGAGCTTTTGGGACTTGATCGCCCATACCGTTGTTTCCGTCTGGATGTTCTCAATAAACCTACAAGTCCAACTAGGACTATTACTGAAATAGCAAAAGCTCAGGCCCGAAGAAAACCTCATTAGACTTATATCTGGTATGACGCTTCAGAAATTGGCTCAATAGCGTCTTATACCAAATTAGGCTCTACTACCCCTTTTTTGAGCCATCTACTTTTACCTTGTACAGACGTTCCGGCGGAATTTTTCTACAACTGGAAGGGAAAAGAGGGTCTGAGCCGCGGATTTGATTTTAGAGGCAAGCGATCGCCATAGAATACTGAGTAGGGCACAATTGCTTCATAAAGTTGCCTAAACTTTCTTCCTGAACCCTTTTGAGTGGTCTAACCGCCGCTGTATGCTGGTAGAATTCAACCGCAGCCTTTGATGTGTAGCCTTTGAAACCGTTAATCTGAATAACCTTATGCCAACTGCAACATCTTACCCTAATGCCCCCGATCTCTGCGCAGATGACTACCTAATCCTTGGTTTAGCCACTTGTTTCTTTAAAGAAGATGGCGAAGTTCATGAGATAAAAATCATAGAACCAATTCCCTCAGCTGCTCTAGAAGCAATTCTCAAAGGGATTCCTACATCATATCAGACGGCATATGCCACCACAATGGGAGCTGTCCTTGACGGTGAAACGCCCCAAAAGCCCGCTGATTTCCCAGAAGATGCTCAGTTTGGTGATGAGTTTACTTTCCGGGCGATCGCCGCTGCCCGCACCTACAAGCGCCGCCCAGTCGCCCAATCTCATATCGCCATAGGTACTAGCCGCCATGATTTCAACTATTCCGTAGAACGCAAGCGAGTGCTCAACGCCAAGCGTGTTGTCACAAAAGATGACAACGTGAAACAGCACTCCCACACTCATAAAGTCCTTTAATCTGAGCTAACGCCGAGCTGTTGCTGGTTATTTGAAGAAGACATAAGGGACAAAGTAAAAGGGGAATCTCACCCCTCTTAATTTGTGGAGGCGTCAACCTCCTCACCCACAAGGGGATGAGACTTGCACTTTCACATCTTTCCAGCCATCTAGAAATTGGAGAGCAATAGACTGATTGACCGCCGCCCTGAGTACTTAGTTCTTTCGCTAGGAGTGTCTTAATGCTTGTCCCTCTCCCAAAAAGCCGCAGCTTCCAAAACTGTATCTCCTGTATTGCCTAGTCTTTCAGGTTGTGCCTTTGTTAAAGGAGTGGGCGATTCATCCATTCAATTTTACCAGAAAACCGTTGCTCAATTGTAAAGATTGTTGGCATTTGAAACCGGGATTTACTAGATTTCAAATGCCACTACTATCCCTGGAGCCCCCACAAGGGGATGCGGTTTCCCGGTGATTCTCATGAAACTTGGGACTGACTCCAGCCGCCCGGAAGACAGAAGTATCGAGAGCCGAATTTCCTTCTGCCTTCGTAATTCTGCCTTTCGACAGAGCCGGGTCAGTTTTAGCGGAACCCCACAGCTGCTTGCCATACAAAGGCCAGCAGCAGGAAAAATACGGGGATAACCGGAAGAACATCTACTAGGGGATTAAAGATGGAGTAAGCTTCCGGGAGTTTTGCTAATAGCAGTGCTGCATCCATGGGTTTATCTACCTCTCCAACGCGTTTCTTAGAATTGTTGTTTATCTTAACTTAGCCTTCAGGTTATTTTACCAAAGGAAGTCCCTCGTCGCCGGGTGCTCCTTTGTCTTCAGTCGTTAGTTACAAATCACAACCCCACGCGGGATATTTAATTTTTGTCTAGCTTCCTTAGAAATTGCTGAAGTTAGCGATCGCCTCCCTGATCCGCTCAATCACCTCTGCCACTGGGATTGCTCCCAATTCCCCAGAAGCACGCGTACGGATACTGAGACTGTTGGATTCCACCTCTTTAGCTCCCACAACTGCCATAACTGGAATTTTGTCTTTTTCAGCGTTGCGAATCAGTTTGCCCAGTCGCTCTTTACTGGTATCTGCTTCCGCCCGAATACCGAGCGATCGCATTTCTTTTGCGACTTCCGTAGCAAAGGGCAAAAACTCTTCACTTACAGGCAGCAGTCGGGCTTGCATCGGAGCTAACCACAAGGGGAAATCTCCAGCATACTCCTCAATTAAGATCCCTATCAGCCGTTCTAGAGAGCCGAAGGGAGCGCGGTGAATCATGACTGGACGTTTGCGGGAACCGTCCTCTGCCACATATTCCAAATCAAACCGCTCTGGCAAGTTGTAGTCTACCTGCACCGTACCCAGTTGCCATTCGCGCTCAAGAGCATCTCGGAAGATAAAATCTAGTTTGGGGCCATAAAATGCCGCTTCACCGATGCCCTCAAAATGTTCCATTCCTAGCGTTTCCACAGCACGACGAATGGCACTCTGAGCCTTTTCCCAGGCTTGATCAGAACCTATATACTTATCTGATTGTGGGTCGCGAAAACTCAGCCTTGCTTTAAAGTTTGAGAGCTGCAAAGTCTTGAAAACTGACAGAGTTAAATCAACTACACTCAGAAATTCGCTATCAAGCTGTTCTGGCGTCATAAATAGGTGAGAGTCATCCTGGGTAAAGCCCCGCACCCGTGTCAATCCCCCTAGTTCTCCAGATTTCTCATAGCGGTAGACGGTGCTAAACTCAGCCAACCGGATCGGCAGTTCCCGATAGGAGCGCAGTTCACTCTTATAAATCTGAATGTGGAAGGGGCAAGTCATCGGCTTGAGGACAAAGCCTTGTTCCAAAGCAGCAGCTTCGTCATCTTCTGCCATTAAGGGGAACATATCCTCTTTGTACTTTTGCCAGTGACCAGAGGTTTTAAACAGCTCAACTCGACTGATGTGGGGGGTAACAACTTGCTGGTAGCCACGTTTTAGCTGTTCCTGCTTGAGGAAGTCTTCGAGGATACTTCGCAATATGGTTCCCTTCGGCGTCCACAATGGTAAACCTGGCCCTACCTGATCTGAGAAAATAAACAATCCCAGTTCTTTTCCTAGTCTGCGGTGGTCTCGTCGCAGTGCCTCTTCCTTGCGCCGCTTGTATTCAGCCAACTGTTCTGGGCTTTCCCAAGCTGTGCCGTAAATTCGCTGTAGCTGTGCCTTTGTTTCATCCCCACGCCAATAAGCACCAGCAACGTTCTCTAGTTCAATGGCCTTGGAGTTTAGGTCGCTAGTGTTTTCTAAATGAGGGCCTGCACACAAATCCCACCATTGATCTCCCAAGTGGTAGATGGTAATAGGTTCCTCAATGCCTTCTAATATTTCTAGTTTGTAAGGCTCATTAATCTCCTTGATCCGGCGTTCAGCCTCTTCGCGGCTAACCTCTTCCCGGATCACTGGCAGTTTGCGGTTGATAATCTTGACCATCTCTTTGTAAATGGCTTTAAGATCTTTTTCTGTAAACGGTTCGGGACTATCAAAATCATAATAAAACCCATTTTCTATCCAAGGGCCGATGGTAACTTGGGCTCTGGGAAACAGCTTCTGCACCGCCATTGCCATCACATGGGAAGCAGTATGACGAATCTTTTTTAAGGACTCAGATTCGCTCGTGCGGGGCAGATAAATTTTCTCTGGCTGTTGTGAGGAAGATGAATCGTCTTCGGGAGGCATCGGCTGCTGAACCATTTTCAAGAAAGATAACTAAGATTCAGATCTTGCACCATTGTCAACAAGCTTTCTAAATCAAGGGGGGCGACAGCTAAAGTGTGTTTTAAATCCACCAATAGCTTTTGTAAGCAGTAGCCCAACCCTACGGCTATTGAGAATAGTGCAAGACCTTCGTGGGACTGAATTGCTACTACTGTCTCTATCTTACCGAGTAGCCATCGAGCTTACAGCGACTAAGCTACTGCACATTTACTCACTTCCCAACAAAAGAATCTTGATCGGGCAGCTTTAAGTGGTTTAGGAGGTAGGACAGTCATTAGTATGTTAAGGCAGATAGTAAGTCAAATCTACCTGCCAACTTGAGCGCCGCCAGCCTTAGGAGCTAGCAAATAAATTAGATTGCAGTAAACCAGTTACTGACAGACGATCCCTATTTATTTATTAAGAAACATAAAGAGGGTTAAGATTAAGGATAGTATAGTAATCTGATTTTAATATCATGCTTAACTCAAATCTACCAGAACACGAACTGCTCAAAAAGATACTGGAACCGCTTTTAGAAGACTTCCAGTACTGGTTTTCACGAGGGCGCTCACTTCTAGAATCTGAGAAAATTACATTTCTGGGGAGCGAGCAGCAAGCTGACTTACTATTGCGGGTAAAGCAAGCCCAGCAGGAAGTCAGCACGGCTCAAATGCTATTTAAAGCCACTGGTGGTCAAGTTGGGCTGGAAACATCTACTCTCATGCCGTGGCACCAGTTAGTAACGGAATGCTGGCAAGTGGCCATGCGGTATGCGAGAGAAAACAGTCCACTACCAGCAAAAAATAATAACGCGTAAGCGAAGCCTTGGTTGCTGGAGCAAAAAAGGTCAAGCTGAAATTTATTCTACAAGCGCTTCGCCTCTATCAACTCAAAACTCGTTCTACTGTGTGGTCCGGAGGAAATAGTATGTTACACCTACTTTACATAATTGCCTTTACCATCCTGGCGTTGTTGGCCATCACTAATATGATCCGCAACTTGATTACCTTGAGTGTGGATTCTCAACGTCGCTACCCGCCTGCTAGCCAATCAGCTTTTGCGGCTTCTCGTCATAGGGATGGTACGCCACATCCAGAACTTTTGGATGAAAGCGGTAAAGTGATCGACGAACCCCTTTTGGTCATGCGTTCCATGACCGTGGAAGATGCTCGTGAACAATTAGAGTCTCTTTACAAAAATCCCCCAGAAGGAAGATCTTCCTGAGCTGCGGAGGAACGCCATCGCGCCTAGATGTAAAGAAACATGCTAAATTAGATTGCTACCAGGGCGATGA
>CAZZWA010000067.1:0-6393 GCA_964657555.1 uncultured Microcoleus sp. | reverse complement strand
TGAGAAATTAAGCTTCAATCACTACCCGTAGGTTGCCCCGCTTCTTGGCGACGCGGCAAGCAGTGGTATTGCCAGAACGCTCAAACTCCAAATCGAGTAAAGTTGGCCCGACTCGCAAGTTTTGTAGAGCCAAACGATTGATTGACTCTGGCAAAGCCGGATCGATAATCCGCAAACAGTTATTGGGGGCATCAGGCACCAGATTAACCATCATTTGCAGCAGCTGAAAGATACTGCCTGTGGCCCAAGCCTGGGGGGAACAAGCTACGGGATACTTGACTGGCCCATTCTCCGGCGTCCGTTCATAGCCGCAAAAGAGTTCTGGTGGTCGTTGATAAGGCTGCTGTAATGTCATGTCGATCAAGGCTTGGGAGAGTTCCAGGGCTTGATCGATCAGCCCCAGCGATCGCAATCCCAGGGCAATCAGGGAATTGTCGTGGGGCCAGACAGAGCCTACATGATAGCCCATCGGATTATAGGCTGGTGATAAACTACTGAGAGTGCGAATTCCCCAACCATTAAACATATCTGGTCCTCGCAACCGTTCCGCCACGCTATAAGCTTTCTCCGCTGAGAGGATACCCAGATACAGACAGTGACCGGGGTTAGAAGTAATACTGTCAACTAGCTTGCCCTCGCCATCAAGAGCTAAAGCGCAGAAGTCTTCTTCAGACATCCAAAAATCCCGATTGAATCGGTTCTTGAGTTCTCTGGCATCCTCTTGCCACTGATCTGCCAGATCAAGCCGTTTCTTCAGGCGAGCAATTTCTGCAAGGCGGATTTTGGCAGCATAGACATAAGCCTGCACCTCGCACAGGGAGATCGCACCAGTCGCTAGTTCCCCCTGGCGATTCACAATACAGTCGCCAGAATCTTTCCATCCCTGATTAGCCAGACCTCGCTTGGATTGCCGTTCGTAGCTGAGGTAGCCTGTGGCCTTGCAGTTGTAGTCAATCCAGGCCATTGCGGCTTGAGCATTAGGCCACAGGCGCTCTAAAGTTTCCGTGTCGTGAGTCCAAGCGTAGTATTCGGCATAGAGCATTAACCATAGTGGTGTGGCATCTACTGTACCGTAATAAGGCGTGTGGGGGATTTCCTGACAGCGGGCCATTTCCCCGAGTCGCAGCTCGTGTAAGATTTTGCCCGGTTGCTCATCACGCCATTCATTGTCTTCCTTACCTTGGTAGTCAGCTAAGATAGCCAGCGTTTCGCGAGCAATCGAGGGGTCAAGCATCAGGGTTTGAGAAGCGGCAATGATGGAGTCACGCCCAAATAGGGAAGAAAACCAGGGTACCCCCGCTGAGAGCACCTTACCCCTACCAAAAGACTGCCGCAGTAGATAGACATCCTGTTCAGCTCGCACAATCACCCTGTTAAATGTGTTTTTGTCCGAGCGAATCTGCGTCACATGTTGCCGCCACTCTTGCTGCTCTGCTAACTCAGCTGCTCTAGCTTGCCCTAGAGTCACTGGCCCACTCACACTGGAGGCAGAACGGTTATTGGTACGCATTTCTAGCCGATGGCCCAGCTTTTGGGTTTCGTGAGGAGCCATATCCATCTGCCAAACCGCTGTGTAACCCTTAAGAAAGTCAGGCTGGCGATTAAGGAACTCAATGCGAGATTCCATGATCAAGCCATCTAGCCCCTGATACGCTAACGTTAGTTCTTGGGTTTCTTGTTCGGTCGCTTGAACTGTTGGCACGACTCGTAAAAGCTTTCCCTTGTGTTTTCGACGATAGCCCCGAACTACAAACAAATCTACAAAATCTGCATTATAGCTGAGACTAATTTGAAAGCGCAGCGAACTCGTACTGTAGTTGGAAACTTCTATTTCTTCAAACAGCGCTCCATTCAGGGCAATTTCCCGGGCGATGCCGATTGTATCAGCCCGCAGTGGCGGTGTAAGCAGCTTTGCTTCTCCGTCTAACCCTAATCCGTTTAATGGGTCATCTGGCTCTAATTTATCTCCTCCCTCTAACCGTCCTTCTCCATCAGTACTAGGATTGGTACACAATACTGATAAAGCAAAGCCTTTATCAGCTGTGCTACTAAGCAATACAGGTGAGTGTCCGTTAATTTGCAACTCTAGGCGACTAAGAAACCGCGTATCGCAGCAAAATAGCCCCATGCTGGCGTTCATGTCATCTCCCAAACACCCAGAGATGTTACCTAGGGTATCAGTGACCAAAAACAGGTCATTATCTTTGATCGTGAGAGTCGGCTGGGGTCGTTCGCTTAAAACGCAAGGCCACTCTGGGATGGGTAGCTCGTCAGCAGGAACAAAAGTTTTTCCGTCTCGTTCAAGAATCTCCGGTGCCATTCCTAATTCTTCGCTAAAGAATAACAGGTTTTTTGCTGTACTCAAGATGGGTCATACTATTTAATCTAGAATTTTGCCCCCCAGTGAATCTAAAACCTGATCAAGGTTTCAAGATTTGGCGAGAAAAGTCAGACCTCACCTCTTAGCACGATTGCCCTATTCGGGGTTGACTTTGTAAAAAGCACGCAATTTGAACGCCCCGCATGCTTATGACGTTGTATTCTAGGCGCGCTGTTTGTGAATACCCATGTTAATATAGCAATCCTAAATGAGAATCAAATAGAATTGCTAGACTATTTCCCAGGATTACCTTATGGTAATAACTGTAGGGTAACAGTTAGTGCATCCATATAAAATTTTTCCGCTAGTTGCCCTGAGGGTGAATCAGCAAATTAGCTTGTTTTTATCAGTATTTCAGCGTATTCTTAAGTAGTCCCCATAAACTATGTCTGAAAACCTCTAGTAGATATAGAGAGCGAGGAATATTGTTAAAACTCAATTAGATAGCTTTTGAAAGCTTTTGAGCGCGGTTTAACTGGGTACGGTTATCAAAAAGCATCGCAATATTCCTAACCAA
Source organism: uncultured Microcoleus sp. (assembly GCA_964657555.1). Classification (GTDB taxonomy): domain Bacteria; phylum Cyanobacteriota; class Cyanobacteriia; order Cyanobacteriales; family FACHB-T130; genus CAZZWA01. The sequence goes on along the minus strand of CAZZWA010000067.1, from coordinate 3,496 downwards.
CAGTCTACCAATGGGAGTCACTTCAATTCGGTCTGTAAATAAGTTCACTAGTCCATCTTGTTCTAATGATTTAATTGCATTTATTTCCGCATAGAAGTAGTTATCAAAATCGATCTGGTACTTGTTCTCAATTTCGGCTTTTTCAAGCTGAAAGTTGGACATAATTTGCATGATTGTGTCTCGCCTAAGCATGTCTGCTCGACCCAGTTTGATCCCCTTGCTTACAGGTAATGCTCCTCTATCAATAACTTGATAATAGTCCTTTAAGCTTTTATGATTTTGGGCATAGATATCTTCTAACATGCTGATTGAGGTGGCACCAAAACCAAAAAGCTCTGCTTCAGGTTGGGTAGTGTAACCTTGAAAATTGCGTTTGAGGACACGATTTTGTTGGGCGATCGCTAATTCATCTTCAGGTTTGGCAAAATGATCCATCCCAATAAAAATATATCCACTATTCGTGAGTTCTTCAATAGTCATTTGCCAAATATCTAATTTTTCCTGCGCCTGTGGCAAAGCTGATTGAGGAATATTTTTTTGTACAGGCTTGATCCACGGTATATAAGCAAAATTAAAGACTGCAATCCGATCAGGATCTAACTTAATAGTCTTTTTCACCGTTTCCCGAAATGTTTGTAGGGTTTGAAAAGGCAACCCATAAATTAGGTCTACATTAACACTATCAAATCCAGCTTCCCTAATCCAGTCTACGACCTCAAACAGCATTTTTTCTGACTGAACTCGATTGACAGCTTCTTGAACTTTTGGATCGAAGTCCTGAATTCCCAAACTAATTCTATTAAACCCTAAAGATTTTAAAAATAAAATATATCTCCTGTCCACATATTTAGGATTAATCTCAATAGATACTTCAGCATTTTGCTGAATATTAAAGTGTTGAGTAATTTTTTCCCACAGGCTTGCAACTTGTTCCATTGTTAAGTAATTTGGTGTGCCTCCTCCCCAGTGAATCTGAACAACCCTTCGGCTTGAATCAATCAAGCCTAATGTGCCATCAATTTCTTTGCTCAAATATTGCAGATATTTTTGGGCAATTTTTCTATTATTAGAAATAACTACATTGCATCCACAAAAATAGCAAGCACTCTGACAAAAAGGTAGGTGAAAATAAAGAGATAGCGGAGAATGTCGCTGATTTGATGCGGCGATCGCTAGTCGGAAATCTATTTCATTAAAATCCTCCCTAAATTCTGTAGCTGTTGGATAGCTAGTGTATCTAGGAGCCGGAGTATCATATTTCTTAATTATATCAAAGTCAAAAGCTACATTTTGAGCAAGAAATACCATTTCGATTGCCTCTAAAGAAAGGTTGATTATATACAATGGCTAAAACATTGCGCTTGCCAATTCTGACTTGTTCATAGTGGCAAGCGCGAGCAATGAAGACTTAAGCAACTGTTTGAGCTAATTTCTCTAATTCTTGAAGCATTTGAATATTTAGATTAAATGAGGTATTAGCTTCAGCAACAATCTTGTTTGCAATTGCTTCATCGATTGGCAGTTCATCTAAGGCTTGGCGGTATTTAGCTTTAAACGCATTCAGATCGGCGATTTGCTCAAAATGATAAAAGGCTGTGCCTTGATGCTCTTCCAGAGCAAACACAGACTGAACAATTTTTTGCAAGCCTTGACCGCCTGAAAGATCTCCCATATAGCGGGTGTAAGCATGAGCAAGCAATAGAACAGGTTCAGTGATCGATACTTCACGAATGCGGGAGATGTAAGCGCAAGCTGTAGAAGTGGGAAAAACTTGCTCACGCCATCTATTGCCATAGTAGAAGGCGAGATCTTTTTCTAGATTGGCTTTACGGTTGAGTTCGGGAAAATAAAAGGCACTTACTAAAGGATGGTGTTTGTGGTGTTCTAGTTCTGCTTCTAATTGGCTGTAGACGTAGTACAAGTTTCCTAGAAATTTCCTAAAGGAGTTTTTGTCTACAGCACCCTTGACAAAGCGTGTCATAAACCCTGTATGTTCCGCAGCAGTATGAGCTTGCTGGATTCCAGTTCGCAGTTTGGTTGCTAGATTACTATTCACATTCGATTCCTTAATTAAGCGCGATGATTAGGCGGCAATTGCTTCAAGATTGCTGATAGCTGACAATTAAGTTCCGAGTTCCCGTAAGTTCCGAGTTCCTCAAGTTTTTCTAGACTTATAATCGACAGCGTATTTCTAAAGCATAGCAAGCATTTTTATCTATGTATACCAAGTTAGTATAGCCATGAGTGGCTATTTTTTTATTAATTATTCAGGTTTTCTTAATAAGGAGCTTTCTCCAGTTATTGGTAATAAGCTACAGATTTTATGACTTGTAAAATATAGATTGAATTATGATATATAGCTTAATAGGAACTAAACTGTACAAAAATTGAACGAAACCAATGGTTAATTCTATCCAAGCTCCTGAGCCTGACGTTCTCCGACCAGGTATTAAAGCTCCAGTCAAAGAAACCTTGTTAACACCCCGGTTTTATACAACTGATTTTGAGGCAATGGCTCAAATGGATATTTCTGCTCAAAAACCCGAGTTGCTAGCAATTTTGGAGGAGTTACGCTCTGACTATAACCAAAAACACTTTGTCCGCGATCGCGAGTTTGAACAAACTTGGGAACATATCGATGGGGAAACTCGCCGTTCATTTATTGATTTTCTAGAACGTTCCTGTACATCAGAATTTTCTGGATTTCTCTTGTTCAAGGAATTATCGCGCCGTTTGAGGGATAGCAATCCTATCCTGGCAGAGGCGTTCAAGCTAATGGCACGGGATGAAGCGCGTCATGCTGGGTTTCTCAACAAGGCGATGGGAGATTTTCAGCATGCTCTAGATTTAGGGTTTTTGACCAAACATCGAAGCTACACGTTTTTTAAGCCAGAGTGGATTCTTTACGCAGTCTACCTATCCGAAAAAATTGGTTATTGGCGCTATATTACGATTTACCGACATCTCGAAACTCATCCAGAACACCAGTTTTATCCCCTCTTCCGCTATTTTGAGAGTTGGTGTCAAGATGAGAATCGGCATGGCGACTTCTTTAAGGCAGTGTTGCGATCGCAACCGCAGTTATGGAATAACTGGAAGGCAAGGCTTTGGGCACGTTTCTTCCTGTTAACCGTGTTTGCTACTCACACTCTCACTGTCTATGAACGGGCATCGTTCTATCAGTCACTTAGTTTAGATCCACAGAAATACAATAACCATGTCATCCGTAAAACGAATGAGACAGCAGCACGGGCATTTCCTGTAATCTTAAACACCGAACACCCTAACTTCTTTCGCCGATTAGAAAAGTGTGCTAACAACAATCTCAAGTTGGCAGCCATTGAGCACAGCGATCGCCCTAGAATTGTAAAATTCTGTCAGAAGTTGCCCTTACTACTCTCAATCTGCTGGCATCTCTTCCTAACCTACCTGATTAAACCCGTTAACACTGACTCCTTATGGGGAAAAGTTAATTGAGCAAAACTCAAGGCTTGAT
>CAZZWA010000066.1:10327-18508 GCA_964657555.1 uncultured Microcoleus sp. | reverse complement strand
GAGAGTTTTGCTGTTTACCCAGCAACTGCACAGATTACGCCGAGCATTCCTCCTATAGACTTGCTGTCTTGCCGGTTTCTGCCTGACTCGGAATTTGCTTGACGTCGGTATGACCCATGTTACTTGCTATTGTACGAAACATTGAAATTTGCCCTTCGAAGTCGAGGGCTTCAATTTGACCCATCAAATCGCTAACTGCTTTATTAGCTTTGTAGTCAGCTGGCAAGTCCACTACTGTATCGCCCATACCTTGAGCCCAAGCGTACCAAACCATCAATTGATTGTTCTCTTTGAGAGCACCATAGGCGCGAGAATATTCTGTATCCTCGCGGTTCACAATCTCTCGCATGATAGCTAGCTGCTTGTCATCATCCAAATCAAAAAAGTTGCCCATCAGTAAGGGAGCAATTTCAGGATCGGTTGCAGTCGGGGCAGCTGGTGTGACAGAATCTCCCATCTTTTTATAAACAAGGTAAAACCAAGCTAGTTTTTCATCCGTGCTCAACTGTTGAAAAGCCTCAACCACTTTTTGTGTTGCATCTGAAAGTGCTTGTGATTTTATAGTATTTTGTTGTGGACTCATAGTTTTTCTCCAAAATTGAGTTAAGTAATCACAGACTACGAATATCAGACATACTAGTTGAAAATCGCCTTCCAATAGAGATAATTCCACCGGCGCAGTCGGATAAATGAGCAAAATTGAGTATTAGTAAAACTAATAATTGAAGATCTATCTCAAGAGAGTCGAAAGAATGGGACTCGCTTCGTTAATCTAAAGTCTATAAGTACACAGAAATATAAATATCCAAGGAGATTCCGTATGGCAGAAGAACTGAAACCCAATCCGCAACAGGCTCCCACCCATGATGCTCAGCTAGCAGCAGAAAACATAGCGGCTGGTGGAGAGCAAACGCCAAAAGTCGATGTAAGTGCTGACTACGAAGCATCAAAGGCGTTTAGTGTTAGTGCTGTTGACCGCACACCAGCGGGCGCACAAGCCGCTGAATCTGCTACTGCCTCTAATTTTAAAGTAAGTGAGCCAGAAGAAAAGAAATCTCAAGCAGAACCCACAAGTGATCCTGCTGATTATCGCGAGATGGCTAAGGATGTCAATCCCAGAATCAAGTAGCTCGGCTTTGATAGCAAAGAGCTAGTGAAGAAAGCTACAAAACTGGCTGAACCCTTAGGAATAATTTGGGTTTTCTCAACCAGCTAACTTTGTAGCTTTATCAGGTAACACTATTAAGGAAAGGATTCTGCACTAGCCTTTTTCTGATTCTGAGTTTGCCCAGGCTGGATGAGATAGCAAAGAGGCGATTACCTGGACTCCCCGCAACTGATTAGAAAGAGGTAAATGTCCTCTAGGAGCACTGAGATCCCAGGTAAACTCATGAGGGTAGCGAGTCCAGTTATTACCAACTTTCCAGCCAATTTTTGGCCAGAACTTTAAGAAATCCTTACCAACAGCTAGCCAAATTTCCTGCTGAACGGCAAAGCCGAATTTTCCTTCTGAGTGAACAAACCATAGGGTGTTGATAGTTTGTAAATCAGTAATGGGAAAATTCTTCACCTCAGTAAAGTACAACCACTTTCTTTGGATAGCCTGAGAGCCAGCTAACTCACAGAGGTTTTGTAGGGTAAGGCGGTCAGCTGCCTGATAATCCAACTTCGCGAGCATCTGTTGCAGGGGAAGGTAATTAATACCCACTTCAGAGCGTAGAGGGACGACACCCGTAGGGAAGTGAGTTTGTAAAAATGCAACAGTGGTTGGAGTGTTAGCAGCTAGTAGAGTCTGGTAGGCTTTACCGACAGCGGCGTTTGCAGGTGAGGAGCGGCGTAAGAGTAAAAATTCCATCAAGATCTCTAAACCAGCGTTTCCAGCACTTGCAAGGTCTGGGATTAACTGTAGTTGAGTTTTTTCGACCATAGACCCAAACTTGAAGCGGAGGTCGGTTAGGTCGTAGTTGGCTTGTTGAGGATCAGTCGTCGTAGGATTGGTCATGAAATGACTTTTTTCAGATTGCTGTTAGCTGTTAGCTACGTCGCGCTTAGTTGAGAGAATGCGGTTGATAATTGCTGTGGTCGAGGTAGGTATTTCCACTTTGACCAACTCAATCTGACCTCCACAGGCTCGCACGACTGGTGCCTCTGGAAGATTTTCCAAGCTGTAGTCGTCTCCCTTAACGTAGATATCGGGATTGAGTACTTCAATTAAGCAAGTAGCAGTGGGAGCGTCAAAAATCACTACCCCATCTACTGCTCTTAGAGCCGCAAGCACTTCAGCTCGCTGTTCCTCAGGCACGATAGGTCGGAAAGGGGTACCCGACCAAGACGGCTTGATAGCATGTACGGATTTATCACTATTTAACCCTACGATGAGCGATCGCCCCAAGGATTTGGCAACTTGTAAATACCGCACATGACCAGCATGGATGAGATCGAAGCATCCGTTGGTAAATACCAGCGGTCGCCAGCGCTGTTGGTCTGCCATGATGGCTTCTTGAAGTTCGCTCAAGTTGTAAATACCTGAGGTCATGTCATGGATATAAGGTACTCCCCCTGACAATTCATTATTCACCCTTCACTCTTCCACTGGCGGTTTGTATCCTTTTTCAAAGGCAAAGCGAACCAGCTGAGAGCGATTCTCTAGCTCCAGCTTACCAAGGATATTACTGAGATGGGTCTGGACAGTACGAGGACTAATGAACAAGCGATCGCTGATTTGTTTATTGGTGTAACCCTGAATCACCTCCCAAAATACTCTTTGCTCCGCTGGTGTCAAGGGCAGTGAATCTCCCCCTGGTGCTGACACAGACGAAGCTATTTGCTGTAATTCTGGCTGTGGTAACGTTGTCGGAACTGAGGAAGTGTTGGTCAACGTCTGCATCAACCGTACCATTTCCGCATGAATGCGACGTGTTCGTTCCATCTGTGCCTCAATTTTTGCCACTAACTCGCGGGGTTCAAAAGGTTTGGTAAGATAATCATCCGCCCCAATGGAATGCCCTTGAATCCGATCTTCCAATTCTCCTTGCCCCGACAAAAAGATAAATGGCACTAATTGTCCCGTAGAGGTGGCTCGCAGGCGGCGACAAAATTCCAGTCCGTCCATCTCAGGCATCATCACATCTGAAACCACCAAATCTGGTGGATTGTGTATAAAAGCATCCAATCCCTCACGGCCCGAACTCACGTCCTCAACCAGGTATCCCTGATTTTCTAGAAAGCGAGTCAGAACCTTTCGTAGGGTTTTATCGTCGTCAACGACTAAAATCCTTTTCATCTGGGTTTTCCCTCGGATCTGAATTTCCTGCTGGATACCCTATTCAGTGCCATGACCGGAGTACGTTACTTGACTTGTAACCCCTATCTAATTTCATTCTCTTAGATAAGAAGAGCGAGTTGGGGATAGCCATTTGCCTAAAACATGCTAGTATAGCAATCTTTGTTGCTTAAAAGTCTATCTCAAAGCTGGAACACGTCATAATGATGGCTATGCATAGCCTCTAGGTTATACCTAAACCTGTCAGTATGTCCGCCTTCCAAGGCTATGAGCGAGAATTTCAAATCGGGTTTAGGTGAGCCGCCTTCCCGATGCACCCTTGATTACTAGTGAGATCTTCCAGGACAGCGCCTGTGCCTCCTAGTCAGAACATGAGAACTCATACAATCTCAGCATAATGTATCAGGTCTTCAGACTTAATAAAAATTCTAGCTGATCGGCCTCTAGACTGATATATTTTGATAACTCTGAGTGGTATAGCGATTAATGGATTAACAGTCATAGCCTTCTCCGAACTCAAGGCGCTTAGGTTCAGTACGGTTAAGTGTAGCCATTTTTTGCGAGAAATTCTGCAAAAAAGCTTGATTTGTTACTACTCAATTATGAGAATCTGGTAGCCTACCAGAGAAACAATGGCTAAGTAACTGTATGTACGAGAAGATTACTCCTCCTGCTACTGGCTCTGTAATTACTTTCAAAAATGGTGAACCCATAGTTCCCGATCGCCCAATTATTCCCTTCATTCGCGGAGACGGCACAGGCATCGATATTTGGCCAGCCGCTCAAAAAGTGATTGACGCAGCTGTTCAGAACGCCTACGGTGGTAAGCGGCAAATCAGTTGGTTCAAAGTCTACGCTGGGGATGAAGCTTGCGAGAAATACGGTACCTACCAATATTTGCCCGAAGACACCCTGCAAGCCATTAAAGAATATGGCATTGCTATTAAAGGGCCACTGACAACACCTGTGGGGGGTGGCATCCGTTCCCTAAACGTAGCACTGCGTCAAATTTTCGACCTTTATGCCTGTGTCCGTCCCTGTAAGTATTATGCAGGCACGCCCTCGCCCCACAAGACTCCAGAAAAGCTGGATGTCATCATCTATCGGGAAAACACAGAAGACATCTATCTAGGAATTGAATGGCCCCAAGGTAGCGAAATTGCTAACCAACTGATTCAACTGCTCAATACTAAGTTGATCCCAGCAACGCCCGAACACGGTAAAAAGCAAATCCCCTTGGACTCTGGCATCGGCATCAAGCCAATTAGCAAGGGTGGCTCCCAGCGCCTAGTGCGCCGTGCAATCCAGAATGCCCTGCGGCTACCTAAACATAAGCAACAGGTGACGCTGGTACATAAGGGCAATATCATGAAGTACACGGAAGGAGCTTTCCGTGACTGGGGCTACGAAATTGCCATCACAGAGTTCCGCGCTCAGTGTGTCACAGAACAGGAATCCTGGATTCTTAGCAATAAAGAGCGCAATCCAGACATTAGCTTTGAAGAAAACGCCCGTCAGATTGAGCCCGGTTACGACGCCCTCACTGCTGAAAAGCAGGCTAAAGTTTGTCAGGAAGTAAAAGCAGTCCTCAGTACCATCTGGGATACTCACGGAAATAGCCAGTGGAAAGAGAAGGTCATGGTAAATGACCGGATTGCTGATAGCATTTTCCAACAGATTCAGACTCGGCCTGATGAGTACTCCATTCTAGCCACAATGAACCTGAATGGTGATTATTTATCAGATGCGGCAGCAGCAATTGTTGGGGGGCTAGGTATGGGACCGGGAGCCAATATTGGTGACCAGTGTGCCATCTTTGAGGCAACTCACGGTACTGCCCCCAAACATGCAGGGCTAGACCGAATCAATCCCGGTTCTGTCATCCTTTCAGGTGTGATGATGCTAGAGTTTATGGGCTGGCAGGAGGCTGCTGACTTGATTAAGCAGGGAATTGGCGGAGCAATTTCTCACCAGCAAGTTACCTACGACCTAGCTCGACTCCTGGAACCGCCAGTAGCGCCGCTAAAGTGCTCCGAGTTTGCCGACGCCATTATCAAGCACTTCTGAGGAGTGGGCTCAAATCCTTTTGCTCCCTACTTGCGCCAAGAACATTGGTGCTGAGATAGCAGCAGGAGCACCTATTTACAAGTAGAGAAGTCCCCATGGGACTTCTCTACTCTTCATTAGGCTTGCTCAAATCAAAATTCCTGAAATCATTCCAGCGAGTAAAACAAAGCCAATCCAGACATTCTGCCTAAAAATCTCGCCATAGACAGATGGCAACAAATTTGCCGAGCCCAGTCGGATGTAGTGCCAAACCCAGATGAAACTGGCTACACCAAGTGCCAGCCAAAAGCCCAGATGCAGGTGCATTACCCAGCCTAACCAACCCAGGAACACAGTAGTGCCAGCAAAGAAAAAGCCGATCGCCTCAGCGGCGCGATCGCTAAAAAACAGGGCACTGGAGTTAATGCCTAAGCGGCGGTCATCCTCACGATCTGGCATAGCATAGGTAGTATCAAATCCCAATGTCCAAAAGACCGTGGCACCCCAAAGCAGCCACATAGCAGGTTCCAGATGAGCTGTGACTGCTGTCCAACTAATGAGAACTGCAAACCCCCAGGCAATAGAAAGCACCAGTTGTGGGACTTTTAAGACTCGCTTGGCTGAGGGGTAAAAGACAATGATCGGGACTGCTGCTACGCACAGCCAGAAAGTGAGGGGGTTGAGATAAAGGGCGAGAATGCCAGCGCAGCTCATAGCCACAAAAGCAACAGCCACACCAACTTTGATAGAAAGAGCACGAGCAGCAAGGGGGCGCGATCGCGTGCGTTCTACTTCCGGATCGATATTCCGATCCCACAAGTCGTTGATCACACAACCAGCAGCACTGGTAGCTAAACTGCCTAAGACAATGACGCTCACTAGGGGTATTGGTGGCTTCCCACCGGCAGCCAAAAATACAGCCCAAAGAGCTGGAATCATTAATATAAAGCGTCCAGCTGGTTTATCCCATCGCAGAAGGCGCATGATGGTAAACCAGGTAGGTTCTATTTGTGTTTTTTCCTGATCGGTCAGCATGATCTATGAAGAATGTACTAATAGATAGGTGCGATTCATCGCTTTTTGAACACCTATAGAATATCGTTACTCATAGAATCTCAGCTGGATCTGCAACCATACATACATTAGGAATGGTCAATTTAGCCGCCAAAGTCAAAGATAATTTCGTAAGTATTTCCACTCAGGATATCGAGCAAGATCGAATTCTCGCTGCCATTGACTTAGGGACAAATTCCCTACACATGGTAGTTGTGCGAATTCAACCCGCACTCCCTACTTTTACCATCATTGCCAGAGAAAAAGAAACTGTCCGCCTAGGCGATCGCGACCAGCAAACTGGCAACTTGAAATTTGAGGTTATGGAACGTGCTATTACCACTTTGCAACGCTTCCAAAAAGTTGCTCAAAGCCTGAATGCGGAACAGATTGTCGCTGTAGCAACTAGCGCGGTGCGAGAAGCTCCCAATGGGCGAGACTTTTTAAAACAGGTGGAATCTAAGTTGGGTCTGATGGTCAACTTGATTTCAGGTCAAGAAGAAGCCCGACGAATTTATCTGGGTGTCTTATCAGGGATGGACTTCCACAACCAGCCCCACATCATCATTGATATTGGCGGCGGATCTACGGAATTAATCTTAGGGGATGGTCATGAACCCCGTTCCCTCAGCAGTACTAAAGTGGGTGCTGTTCGACTCACATCTGAATTGATCGCTACCGACCCTATCAGCAATACTGAATTTCAGTATTTGCAAGCTTATGTGCGGGGTATGCTAGAGCGACCTGTTGAGGACTTGCAAGCTCACTTACAGCTTAGCGAGTTGCCTCGTTTAGTAGGAACTGCTGGCACGATTGAGTCTCTGGCAACTATCCATGCTAGAGAAAAGTTGGGTATGGTACCAAGTCCGCTTAATGGTTACCAGCTGAGCCTCAAAGATATTAGAGATGTGGTCAATCGCTTGCGCAAGCTCAATAACTCAGAACGGGCTGCCCTCCCTGGTATGTCAGACCGACGGTCAGAAATTATTTTAGCGGGTGCCTTGATTTTACAAGAAGCAATGACACTACTTAAGGTCGAGGCAGTGACAATTTGCGAGCGGAGTCTCCGGGAAGGCATTATCGTTGACTGGATGCTCACTCACGGCTTGATTGAAAACCGGCTGTGCTTCCAGAGTTCGGTGCGCCAACGGAGTGTTATCAACATTGCTCAAAAATACCAAGTTAATCTGGAATACAGTGAGCGAGTTTCTAAGTTTGCCTTAGACCTATTTGACCAAACTCAAGGTCTGCTCCATAACTGGGGTTCAGAAGAAAAAGAACTGCTTTGGGCCTCTGCTATTCTTCACAACTGCGGTTTGTTTGTCAATCATTCAGCCCATCACAAGCACACCTACTACCTGATTCGCAATGGTGAGCTTTTAGGTTATACAGAAGCAGAAATTGAAGTTATTGCCAATTTAGCCCGCTACCATCGTAAAAGTGCTCCTAGGAAGAAGCACGAAAGCTATCAAAATTTGCCCAGTAAAAAACATCGGCAGATGGTCAATCAACTGAGTGCATTGTTGCGAATAGCTGTTGCTCTTGATCGGCGACAAATTGGCGCAATTATGGTTGTGAATTGTGAGTATTGTCCAGAAAATAAAGAAATGAACTTGCGTTTACAACCGACTCATCCTAATGATGACTGTGCTTTAGAACTCTGGAGTTTGGATTATAAGAAAGGGGTTTTTGAAGCGGAATACGGCGTCAAGTTAGTAGCAACTCTAGAACCAGCAGTAGGTGTGGTTAATTAGCTATTCCAAGGCTCGATTTGATGAAACCTGGAACTTCCCCTTAGC
>CAZZWA010000066.1:0-10227 GCA_964657555.1 uncultured Microcoleus sp. | reverse complement strand
ACGGTAACTGACACCCCTGGTTATCGAAAGCAACAAGCCCGAAAAACTGCCATCAACGTAACTTGGATTCTCGCACTCTTTCTCGTCTGTGGCAGATCAGTTCTCGAATTCTTCGGCATCTCTCTAGATGTATTGCGGATTGCTGGAGGATTACTCGTTGCCCATACCGCTTGGGAAATGGTCACAGCACGGCAACGACTCACCAATTCAGAGCATCAAGAAGCGGTGGACAAAGAGGATATCTCGTTTACTCCAATGGCGATTCCTTTGGTTGGAGGTCCGGGAGCGATCGGCGTGGTGATTGGTCTGGCGGCCAAGTTGACTCAGTGGAACGAATATTTAGGCTGTTTAGTCGGGCTGGCTTTATTTGGCACTATACTCTATCTATTTCTGACATTAGGAGAAGATTTAATCAGTAAACTGGGAAGAAATGGGATTGGAGCCTTAAATCGAGTCTTGGGATTCTTCATTCTCGCGATCGCTGTTCAGTTCATTGCCGATGGAGCCTTATCAATACTGCGAACGGCTGCACCGAATGCATTTCACTAAGACCTTTGCTCAACCTTCGTCTTTGTCAGCAGTTTCGCTCTCTTTCGACGGCGTCAAGTGGCGAAATGTAACTATATAGCCGGACATGATATGAGCCTGTAGCAGTTTCAACCCCAAAGTTAGACTTCAATCAATTCTCAAATTGAGGTATGTTGACAGCTGGCATTACAGTAATTCCAAGATTGCTAAGGCTGGTAATTCCAGATTGTTTCGGTTCATTTCGGTTAGTGTCAGACTGTAAAGCTGTTCCCTTTTATTCCTGCACTAAAACATCCTCTTCAACTTTATCTTTGACTACGACATGATCTACATAGGCAGTCACTGCTTGCTCCTCGCCTTGATGCGATGCAAAGCCAATTTTGCCAGCCGTGAAAGAGTCATCTGTAAAACTGCCAACCAGTTGTTGGTTAATCCATCCCATAATCAAATTCCCCTTGCAGACTATTCTCAATCTGTTACTACTGTTACCTCCATTAATGGCGTCAGAGTGCTGCCAATCTCTAGTTGAACTCACTTTCTGTCCCCATTTACCTTGAGAGAATTTCCCCATCACAAATTTGCTATTACCTGAAATTAGTAAATAATAAAACTGCTTTTTACTTCTACGAGCAATCAGACCGAAACCCTGATCCTCAGGGCCGTCTACTTTTACCAAATCTGCTGAAAAATCAATGTCTTTAAAAGTATGGTTGTTCCATATAGACCACCCTATAGTGTTCTTCTTGGGTTGAAGGGAAAATAAACCTAAATCTCTAATTTGGGCAAGGGCAGTCAGAACATCCTCCGTAGGAGAATTGAAACTTTGTGCAAGTGCAACTTTGGTGAAAACACCCTGATCCCTGTGGGACATCTGCCAGTCTCTAAATCCTGCTAATCCAAATAGCAAGACGACCCCAGTTGCCACCCATGCACTTGTGGAATTAGTATATCCTGACAGCAGCTGCTTGATGTCTAGGACTGCTGTTCGGGAAATTTGGGGAGATGGAGGAGGTGCAGTAACAGGTTGAGGAGAAGTCACACTAGAAGACTGAATCTTGGGAATTGGTGGAAGTGGCTGTGGGGGCAATGGAGTTTTGGCGACCCCAGAAACGCTGGCAAAGATGTCAACTTTCAGGTCTTTTGCCCGTTCGCACCAGTAGCACCTGTTGTAAGTCCGGCTGTAGTAATGGCTGTTGAGCTTGCCACAGACTGAAAGATTGGCGATCGCCACCTGCAAAGCTTCATACCACTCGGCGGCTGTTGGGCGCAGGTGAGGTTTGTTATGTCCATCGTTAAAGCATCGTCGGAAGCATCTCTGAATTTCTGGATGAACAATATCTAAAGGAATTGTATTTGGCCCTAGACGAATCAGATTGTTTGAGGCATAGGGCCACAATCCCCGGCGTAGCAGTTCTGTTGGTTCAGGTGCATCCCCAGCCCCAGTCCATTTTCCCTTGAAAGGGTGATCGCCAAATAGCAACAGATAAATAATCACTGCTAGTCGGAAGCCGTCGTGGGCTTCTGTTTGATCGGCGATCGCGAAATCTTTTCCCAACAGTTCAACTGGCGTAAAGCCCTCTGACCCAACCAAACAGCGATAAACTTGGCCTGTGCTGGGATGACAAACTTGAAAAGAATCTGTATCGATCACAGAAGCCAAAGCGCGATTGTTGACGAGAATATTTTGCGGCTTGATGTCACCCAAAACATAGCCAGAACTATGAATTGCCTGGATAACTGAGGCAACATTCAGCGCCGTTGTGTGCAGGAAATACCAATTAACTTCTAGCCGCTTTTTCTTACGGAGGCTGGGGTTGTAGACGTGAAAGAGATCCACACCTCCTTTGATTGCTGGCATCAAAAAGCCGACACAAGCGCCGCTATGAGTTGTCAGCAGCGACTTGGGCCAAGCAAACGAAATATGGTTGATTTGTGAATTTGGGTCTTTTGGTGGGTGCGCCACCATCACCTCTAGCTTCTTGACTCGCTCATGGTTGGGAGAGTGGTAAACCTTTGCCAAATAGCCATTGAGATTAGTTTCCCAAACTTCTCCTTCACCACTACTGGCAATCTGTTTCTTGAGAGAAATGGATTGACCTGTACTGGCACAGGTAAGTACTGTCATAGGACTTTACTTTCTATAGAGGCACAAAACTAACGTTTTATCATCGTCGGTGCGGGCATTCAATCTCTCAGATTCCAAAAAGCTCTTAACATATTCATCCTCCTGCTCGTGATTGCTGGTTTCCCACAAGTAATCTTCCAAAGGCTGGAAGAAGGGCGCAAAAGGTGACCAGTCACTCATGCGAACTGCCACCCTCTCCAGTCCGTCTGTTGCTGCACAGATAAACTCTTGCTCGCCTGCTAGCACATCCACCTGCATCTTATCTAAAGCATTGTCTGACGTGACAAATGTCGTTTCGTTGATGAATTCTCCTTTATCTGGCGGAAAAAGTAATTGATAAATTTTTTGGCGCGATTCGCGCACTACGATGAATCCATCGCCAATCTGCATGGCGGCAATCCACTGGGGAGTCGCGATGAATACTAAAAGGGTACAAGCCAACTCACTTGCAGAGTAGCCACCACTGGAAGCTTGTTTTTGTAAAGCTGCGATCGCTTTTTTCAGTGTCTTAGCAAAGAGTCTTTCAACTTGCTCTCTTGATATTGGCCCAGGAGCCTCCTGCCAAAAGCGTTTCCGTTTCTGAAGCCATTCCTCAATACCTGCTAGATATCCAAGTACTGTCTTAACTGTTAACTTAGCTCCAATCTCTGCATACTGGGCACTGCCAGCGCCGTCAGCAACAGCCCCAACAATCACCTTGTTGAGGATACGATAGCCTCCATAATCTTGGCAGGGTATCTGCTGTTTTTGATGACTGGTTCCGATAGCGGAACGTGCAACTGCTCTCCACGCCACAAAATGTCCTCTAGGCTAGGTTGTAATTTGACCCCATCCACTTACAGGTGGTAGCGCCACCATCGTTCCGCCAACCTGGCTGCTGGAAACCTTTTTCATTGAGGTACTCAGCCAGACGAACATGGAGCGAAAATCTAAGCCGTTGAGCAGCAAAGGTGGACGTTCGGGTGGGGCAATTTGCCTGAGGGTATTCAGATCTGCGCCCTCTACGCCAACTGCAAAGAAACAAAGTCGGCGCTCTATCTCAGCTTGCCTGATGCGCTGTGCTCCATGCTGCCAGCTATCAGTTGGTGCTCCATCAGTAATTAAAAATACCCAAGGTCGATAGTATTGAATACCATTCTCTTTGTAAGTCGCCTTGCGGCGTTCCAACAAATCTAGAGCAGAATCAATAGCTTCACCGATTGGGGTGGCACCGACTGCCTCCAGTTTTGGTGGGATAAAGTGATCAATCGTTACGAAATCTTGAATGAGTCGCACTGGGCCGAAGGTGACAATTGCCACTTCTACCCTCAGTGACGCCATCGCATCCTCTTGTACTGACTCCTTGAAAACACCAAGTCCTCGACTCAACTCCATAATTGGCGCACCCGACATGGAACCAGACGTATCGAGCAACAGGATAACTGGGCAACGATTTTCAGGGTTGTCAACAAATTCAGGTAATCCTACAGGCATCTGACGCTCCTGCTAGAAATTGGTTCGAGGGACATAATAAGTCTTTTATGTAGTTTGCCTTAAAAGCTACTCAATCAACAGAGTTTTTAAGCTTTTTAGTGATCGCCCCTCCTGGTAAATTTAGGTAGAATGGCAGTTACCTGTGAATTAAGTTACATTTCGCCACTCTCAGATCTGGTTCCTCTCAGAGAGATCATAAAGGTTTATAGATATGCTCGACCAGCAACAGCAATATACAGAGGCTTAAAACAGCGACAGTACAATTGAGTCAGCGAGCTGGAAATTCAGATGTGCCTGATGCCATTGTGCCTGAATCTGATGAGGGGGCTGGATTCTAGCATCATGAAACGAACACGCCTGATTGTAAACTGATCACTAGTTGCCAAAAACTTCTCCAACCCTAGGTCAACTCCAATCGGATGACCGTGGGGTATTGGCTCGGGAATACTGACATCGCACTGGATATTGATAGATGCATAAACTGCAATACCTAGCCCGATGCGGTCGATTGTCCTTAGTTAGTTGTCAAAATTTATCTGATCAGGGTTTCAACTAGGGACAACAGACAAACAAGATGAACAATACGCAACTTACAACGTGTAGTAGCTGACGAGATGGCATTAACTTCACCTTATGGGCTGCGTAGATTTTGATACCGATAGAAGGTGTAAGTATCAAACAAAGCTCCTACAAAGCCGCAGGTACAGCTAATCACCAACATGCCTTCTATCGGACACCCATTACCGAAAGTAGCAAGGAACTTTAAAATCTGCTGTGCGCCAGTTTGACCGATTGCTTCTAGCACAGGAATGTAACCGAGTAGGGACAGACTAGTCAATGCTCCTCCCACTAACAGGAGCGGGGCAGCAAAGCTGAGAACACTCGTCAGAAGCAGGGAGCAAAGAAAATTGGAAAAAATTCTCATGAGGAAGAAAATACTGCAAATGAACTGATCGAGAGTTGGAAAATGGAACAATTCTTGCCTTCTCTACGATAGAGGCGATCACTCGCAGCGCCTGGAGATGTCAAAAATCTTAAATTTTCCTTAAAAATCTTGGTGAAACTCCGTAAATATCTCTCATTTTTGGGGGACTGGGAAGAGAGGGAAAAGTTTCTATCTGTGGGCTCTAAATTTCCCCCTGTGTCGCCTTCCACTCCCTAATCCCCCGGAATGGGTTATGCTTTAACCCAGTTGTTGAGTCCCTGTTGCTGTAGTGAGTGGTAGTAGTCCCGTTTCTGGTTTTGAGTTGTGGGTGCAGCGAGCACTCTCCACCACTTTTTTGAGTGGACAGCTACTTGTCCACATCCTCAGTGGCAGGATTAACCGGCGTAACGTTCTTGAACAAATGGCAATAGTTGGCCCAGATTCGGTGATGATTGCTCTGATAACAGCTCTGACTGTCGGCATGGTGTTCACGATTCAGGTGGCACGAGAGTTTCTCAACCTGGGAGCAGGCACAACAGTCGGTGGCGTGCTGGCACTGGCCTTGACTCGGGAACTCTCACCAGTTCTCACTGCTGTGGTTTTGGCTGGGCGAGTCGGTTCAGCGTTTGCTGCTCAAATCGGTGCCATGAAGGTGACAGAGCAGATCGATGCCCTCTACATTCTCAAAACTGACCCTATTGATTACCTAGTCATTCCCCGCCTGGTTGCCTGCTGTTTGATGCTACCAATTTTGACAATTCTATCGATTGTGACTGGGATGGCTGGGGGACTACTGGTCGCCACAACTTTATACAGTGATAAACTTTCCACAACAACGTTTCTCGATTCGGCCCGGAACTTCCTAGATCCGTGGGATGTTTGTAGTGCAGCAATTAAGGCATTTTGCTTTGGAGTGCTCATTGCCGTGATTGGCTGTAATTGGGGCTTAACAACAACAGGCGGTGCTAAGGGCGTCGGACAAGCAACGACAGATGCCGTAGTCACATCTCTGCTTGCCATCTTTATCTCCAACTTTTTTCTGTCCTGGCTGATGTTTCAGGGACTGGGCAGTGCCGCAATTAAAGGGCTTGGTGGTTGAATTCCAACCTCGTCCCTAAGGCGTGGGGGCAATACAGTTTGGTTAGTCCTGAAAACAGAGGTCAAGTAGGTCAGGTTAAGGTCATGAAACCCAACCTACAATTATGCTTAACCGAACCGTATTGGGAGTGAGGGCAAGATGAAGAGCGGGCTTCAGTATCAATCGGAGAATCTAGTTGGTTTCACATATTGCTTCCAGGTTTCAACCATAACTTCATTACAAGAAGCTATGAAGTAAGCGGAATGCAAAAAGACAGGTTTCCTGTCAAATTTGCTTAACTCCGCTGCCAAATTGGAAAATAATTGCCCGACGCTCTATTCTTTACATGTGAAAATTGCTCACCAGTATCAGTTATTTAACTGGATTCTGCTTGGTATAGAAGCCTACGCTATACTCGTTAGGGTTGGCATGGGAGTATGTCACAATAAATACAGAGTAACGTGCATTGAGATGAGGGAATTCGAGAAAAGTGACTACTGCTGAATCTTCTTCTCTACCAGCACAGACAATTGAGTTGCAACCAAGCTACACAATACCTGTAGTATTGGTAATCCTTGCTATTCCACTGCTGCTGGTCAAAGCCTGGTTAAGTTTAGTAATCTCTTTGTTGGGGTTTTTCCTGCTATTTCAAACGTCAACAATCCGCCTAAAATTGACAGAAACAGCCTTAGAGCTTTACCGTTATGAGACCTTAATTCGGTGCTTTCCTTATCAGGAGTGGCAAAGTTGGCAAATTTTTTGGCCGACGGTGCCGATTTTGTTCTACTTCAGGGAAGTCAAGAGTATCCACTTCCTACCGATTCTGTTCGCTCCAAAGATGCTACAGAATTGCTTAGAGCAACGCTGCCCAAAAAAGGAGTCATAAAGTGAAGAGTGAAAAGTGGAGAGAGGGTTATTTCTACTTGTCGATGATCACTGGTCAATTCTTGATTTTCACTTGTCATTTTTCACTTTTCATTTCTCAATTTTGACTTTTCAGTTTTTTCTATGAATTCAGACGAACCCCAAACCCAAAATCTAAAGCAGCCGATTGTTGAGGCATCAGACAATTTAGAGAAGCAAAGTGCTACTGTTGAACCAGCGGTAAAACCAGATGGTAACGGGGCCATAGAAACTCAATTAGGAGAAAATCAATCAATTGTGTCTGTACAAGAGCAAAGAGTGGCACAATTGCAAAGCCAAGAACAGGCTCTGAGAGAGGAAATTGCCAAGTTACAAGCTTCTCATAACAAAATGCTGCAAGACCAAGTGGCTGAAACCCAAGCAGTTTTGGGACGCTTGGTGGAAGAGTCTTTGAGTGAGCTAGAGCAACGTAAGCAGACGTTACAAATCGCCGTTGAACAACTGGAACGACGGCGAGAACGCATCCGCGAGGAAATGCGCAAGAATTTTGCTGGTGTCTCCCAAGACCTAGCGATTCGGGTACAGGGCTTTAAAGATTATCTGGTGGGCAGTTTACAAGATCTGGCAGTAGCTGCCGAGCAACTGGAACTGCCAGGTCAGGAACAAATAGGGCCATCTGAAGAGACACGCCAGCCTAGCCCAGTACAATCACCAGAGTCGCCCTCAACACCCAAATTTGCAGAACAGAGTTTCCAATCAACAGCTAAGCAAGTTCGTACCATCCTCGACCAGTACCGTACCTTACCTGACTACTACGGCCCACCTTGGCAACTACGGCGCACTTTTGAACCTGTTCACGCTGAGCGAGTTTCTAACTGGTTTTTCTCTCAAGGGGGTCGGGGGGCTCTACGAACAATGGGCAGCCGTTTGCAAAATATCCTGGTCGCTTCTGCGATTATTTCTGTCTTACATACACTTTATGGCGATCGCGTCCGCACTCTGGTTCTTGCCAACACCCCAGAACGCCTGGGGGAATGGCGGCGCGGTTTACAAGACTGTCTGGGCATTTCTCGCAGTGATTTTGGCCCAGAGAAGGGAGTTGTACTGTTTGAGACTGCAGAAGCTTTAGTACAAAAAGCAGACAGGCTAGTTTCTGAAAATCAGATGCCGTTGGTTGTCATAGATGAAACAGAAGACCAAATTAATCTGGCTCTGCTACAATTCCCTCTGTGGCTTGCTTTTGCCCCCGCACCCATGCAGATGTCTTCCGACTATAGATTTTAGTTGGCTCTCAGTAGAAAAGTCCCTTTGTTGATATAATGCCCACGGCCAGAGATTGAGATTTGACTACCCAATTCAGAATTGAGTGTTGGTTCTAACGCCTGACTCCTTAAATTCTGAATTCCTTCCTCAATCGCAATCCAAAATCCTAATGGAATAACAAACATCTATGGCTATAGGGTTGATCACGAGCGGATTAGTGTTGATAGCCGCCTATCTAATAGGCTCCTTTCCTACCGGCTATCTGGCAGGCCGAATCATTAAAGGGATCGATATTCGGGAGGTGGGTTCTGGCTCTACAGGTGCAACTAATGTGCTAAGAGCTGTAGGGAAAGGGCCAGCACTGGTGGTTTTACTTGTTGACACTTTGAAAGGGGCAGGCGCGATCGCCTTTGTGCTCGCTGTTTATTTCCTGGCACCAACTCTGGTCAATCTAGGTCAGCCACAAGACCAGTCTCTACCCTGGCTGGCAGCGCTGGCTGGATTAGCTGCCATTTTAGGTCATAGCAAATCTATTTGGCTAAACTTCACTGGGGGAAAGTCAGTCGCTACGGGTTTGGGCATCTTGTTGGCCATGTGCTGGCAAGTAGGCTTGGGGACATTAGGGATTTTTGGCGTGTTTTTAGCAATCTCGCGGATTGTATCTTTGAGTTCGATTGCGGGTGCGATCGCTGTCTGTGTCCTGATGATCTTTTTCCAGCAGCCGCTACCTTATCAATTGTTTGCTGGTGCTGCTGGTTTATATGTAATCTGGCGACATCGCAGCAATATCCAGCGCTTGCTTGCTGGTACTGAACCTCAATTGGGGCAACAGCTACCCACCGATCCAGGCACCAGTCAAGGATAAAACTTATCCCAAGACTAAAGTGTGTGGTTTGAGGAAAAGCGACTCACTCAGACACTTTATCTGGCACATCGCACCTTCTAGCGATGGGAACTGCACTTAACCCAACAACTCAACAACCCAACACATGTTGCTTGTCCAAAGTCGAAAACTTTCACCGCAACGGATTCGTAACAGAAACTGGTCTCGCCAAGCAATGTAATCTGCCGACTCTCTGTGGGTAGTTAACTGCTCGAATCTCTTCAGAATCTGATGTTTGAGCCAATTTAGGACAACTTTGCCCGTTAATACCAACTTGCTGGCTGATGGTGCCATAAACGACGACAGATGGTGATTTGTGCGGAACTTATTGGTCACAACAAGAGACCGCTCTAGGTGCGATTAAGGGATGAGTTGGGAATAGCCTCAAAACTATCATCGATTGAGATCTGGCACTATCGTTCAGTCGGTCAAAACATCCTGTCCTAATAAAGATGAATAGCGTTCACTCATGCAGTTGTCCCAGATTAACCTGAAAAAATTCGATGCCTGAAACCTGTGTGCAGCCGTAGATATTTTTCTAGTTTCCTCTCGGCTATTCCAGTTGAGTAGACGCTTGAATGTCCATCTTATAAGTATATGAGGACTGAAGTCCCCGCTACGAACTTTTACCAAATTCG
This sequence comes from uncultured Microcoleus sp., assembly GCA_964657555.1. GTDB lineage: Bacteria > Cyanobacteriota > Cyanobacteriia > Cyanobacteriales > FACHB-T130 > CAZZWA01. Next base: position 450 of record CAZZWA010000066.1, on the reverse strand, counting down.
TTGTATATTGAGTACAAAACCAGGTAAAACATTTTCCCCGGAAATAGTTTGAGGAAATTTTAAAACTTCCACATCTTGTCCAGGACGATAAATTTCTACTTCCTGTATTTTTCGGTTGAGCAACCAACCTAGACGACAACCATTTTCGATATACTCTTGCATCTTATTCTGAGTTTTTTTCAAGCTGTCATTAGGTGAAAGTATCTCGATCACAAAATCAGGACATAGAGGAATAAGTTTTTCTTTTTGTTCTTTAGTCAAAGCAGCCCAACGAGATTTTTCCACCCAAGAAACATCAGGAGAACGGTCAGCCCCTGAAGGTAAAGTAAATCCAGTTGATGAATCAAAAACTTCGCCCAATTGATTTTGATCGTTCCAGAACCATATTTGAGCGTTAATAGTAGAATTACTTTTTCCTGTTTCTCCTCCCGTAGGTGGCATTATAATCAA
>CAZZWA010000065.1:11445-18516 GCA_964657555.1 uncultured Microcoleus sp. | reverse complement strand
CTGAGTAGCGATCGCTTCCAGGAATTATGCCCAGAATCCAAAGCCAGCTCTCATTGGACTTTTTGTCAATATGGCAATTCTAAGTATGTCCAGCAATCTTGATAAAGCATTTTGAGGGATTCTACTGAAGGAATAAAATTAAATCTTTAGCGAATATATAAATAATCCTTAAAAACTGTCACCGTATCCCTACGCCGAACTGTCATGAATACCTTTGCAGGAAAACTTTTATCCCCTCACTACACAGAATACCTCGTCGTGGAGCCAGACTTGCGGATCATAGAAACATCTTTAGGTGTTCCACAGTTAGTCGAGCGCCCCGAAGAGGTGATACCGGGTAAAGATGTCCGGCTAGGCTTTCCTGAATTAATAGGAGCTGAAGATTTTCTCATTGATATCCTGCAAGGGCGGGAGATTGTTTTTGAACTCAAAAGTATTGCACGCCTGAGTAAGAACGGCTCTCATATTTATATTGATTTATATATCAAAACTCTGGATAACCGCCTAATTATATTCCTGGAAGATGTCACTTCAACAATGGTGCTGCATCAAAAATTAGTGCAGAGAGGGCATGAAGCGAATCTTTTATTGACTGCGTTCGCTGCTTCCCACAATTATATTGATAAAATTGTTAGGTCGATGGCAGATGCGTTGTTAGTCACAACACCTTCAGGAACTATAACAACGGTAAATCAATCAGCTACTGATTTGTTTGGGTATTCTCAAGCAGAATTAATCAACAAACCAATTTCCACTATTATTACTGACGAAAATTTCTTACAACAAGCCTTTCAGCAAAATTCTAACTCTCAAAGTGAAATATTCAAGGATTACTCAGTGGCTTGTCAGAGTAAAACTGCTAGCAAGCTAACTGTCGCCTTTTCCTGCTCGGTCATTCAAACTGAGATAGAGGGCGAAGAGAATTTTGTCTATATCGGTCGGGATATCACTGAGCGCAAGCGAATTGAACAGCTTCAGGATGTAGAGCACATTACGACACGTATATTGTCAGAGTCCGCCACACTTGATGAGGCCACCCCTTTAATTCTTCAAGCTATCTGCTCTAGCCTGGGATGGGAAGTAGGCGAACTCTGGAGCGTAGACCCGCAAGCCAACGTACTGCGCTGTGTTGAAACCTGGCACGCACCGTCAGTCAACTTCCTAGAGTTTGAGTTGCTCACCAAGCAAACTACCTTTTTGCCAAGCATCGGACTGCCGGGTCGCATCTGGGCTAGCAGCCAACCTGAGTGGGTTAATGACGTTGTCCGCGATCCTGCTTTCACAAGGACAGCAGGCGCTGCCAGATCGGGGCTACACGGAGCCTTCGGTTTTCCCATCTTAAGCGGGAGGGAAGTCAAAGGCGTGATGACCTTCTTCAGCCACGATATTCAGGAGCCACAAAAGGATTTACTGAAAATGATGGCTGACATCGGCAGCCAGATTGGTCAATTCATCTTACGTAAGATTGCTGAGAAAGAAGTGGTTCAACGCCAACAAGCTGAGGCAGAAATTCGCAAAATCTTGGAAGCAGAACGAGAACTCAGCGAGCTTAAATCTCGCATGATTACAACGATTTCTCATGAATATCGTACGCCTCTGACTATCATTCTGGGCTCTTGTGAAATACTACGACAATACAGTCACAAGTGGTCGGAAGAGAAAAAACAGAAACACTTTAATCGGATTCAAGATGCAGTCGAGCATATGACAATGCTGGTAGAAAGTGCCTTGACCGTCGATAAAGCTGAGGAGGGTCAACTTCCATATAACCCTGTGTCACTGCCTCTAGAAGCTTTCTGCCGTGACCTGATTCAAGCGCAGCAGCTATCCTCTGGATCTGATTACACCTTCAATTTCATCTATCAGGGAGGGTACCGAACTACGGCGAATCTCGATGCACAACTTGTGCGACATATTCTGACTAACCTGCTCAGTAACGCAGTTAAATACTCATCTAGGGGTGGTACTGTCTCGCTTTCCGTAAGTTGTGAGGATAACCAGGTCATCTTCTGTGTTCAAGATTTTGGCATTGGCATCCCATTAGCTGAGCAACAAAGACTCTTTGAAACCTTCTTCCGTGCTAGTAATGTTGGCAATATTTCCGGCGTAGGCATGGGATTAGCTATTGTCAAAAAGTGTGTTTTGCAGCATGGTGGTCAGATTACTGTTAAGAGTGCGCTCGGTTTTGGAACTACCTTTACTGTCAACTTGCCTAACGACCGCGATCATCAAGTGGAACAATTTGGAAGCAGCACAGTCAGAGAAAGTGCTCCAAAATAATCCAAAATTTAAAATTGATTATCTGTGGATATCTTTACTGAGGCCGATCTATGGGTAAGTTGTAATCAACTGGCAATTCACCCGATTGGATGACCCGAGTCCATGAGGTCACTGGCCAGACAGTCAAGCCAATATATTCTCAAAGGCTGTTAATTGACATCACGATCTCTGGAAAATTGCTACTTACCCATCCAAATGGAATCTACACTACAGACTCGATTAATTAAATTTTTACAGGAAGATTTGAGCGTGCCTATAACCTCAATTACTTTGGCACAGCGACACAGCGAACATTCTCCTAGCTTCTTGCATATGGTACTTTGGCAATACGGGCTAGTTAGCTTGGAACAGCTGGAGAGAATTTTTGATTGGTTAGAAACTGCTTAGTACTTACATCCTAACTAGAGGATGAAGCTGTCTCCCACCCACAAGAGGATAGGCGATCAGCTACCGATCTCGTTTCTGATACCAGCGATACCACTCCTTAGAACTACGAATTGCCAGCCACAGTAGGAGCATGGCAATTAATCCTCCAGATTTCGGAGCATCAAAGGCGAAGATAACTAGGGAAATGCAGAGGGCATCTTGGATAAATACCATCCACAGGGGTAAGCCTCGTAAGCGGTAAAACCAGCCCACCTGTACGATCTGGAGCACCAAGGCCAATAGACCACCTACCACAGCGACTATCCAAAGTAACCAGACTGGAACCGCCGTGAGCTGAGCAACTGTAACACCCATAATAGCTCCGACAATTGGGCTGAACACTAACTGGACAACTTGCAACACGCGCTGTCCTAACAGTTTCTTAGAGGCAAAAAGCTCAAACAAAGACCAACTGGTGAGGATACCTAGCACCACTGGTGGAGGAATACGACACAGCAGTGGGACTCGGAACCAGAGATTGTCGCTGTATAGTCCAATCAGAAGCAGGGGTAAGGCAATCCTCATTCCTGCTGCCGCAGACGCTGAGAGTGCGCCCAAGATTTCAATCATATTTAGTGAACACTTCTGCCTGCTATGTAACTAAAACTTTTATGTCTAAAGATGCATTAAATAATCCTGATAGTTTGTTAATGTTTTACACATTTATCCATACATACTATTTTGTTCGCTCTCCGGAATTAGACTGTGTAGCAGTATGAGCAGGACAGGCACCTAGCTAGAAAAATCTTGCCTTATATAAAGGACGGGGATTTGGACGCGCCATAAAGCATAGAAATAGCAATGTCCTAATACCCTATGCTCAAAAGACGGTTGTTAGCTTTCCTCCCTGCCTTAAGGGATGAAATTTTTCTAGCAAAAGCGGGTAGGCTATAAAAGCAGACAATTCCAGTCTAGAAACACTACAAAAATTCAGGATGAAGAGGCGACAACCTCTTTCCTGGCAACACCTTACTACTGAGGCAATAGGGGTAGAAGTAAGGTCACAAAATAGTAAACCAGTGGGGCAGTGAAAACATAGCTATCAGCGCGGTCTAAGATCCCACCATGTCCGGGAATCAACTGCCCTGAGTCTTTTACACCAGCATCTCGCTTCATCATCGACTCGGTTAAGTCTCCTAGGAGACTAGTAATACCAATCAGTAGACCTAAGGCAGTTCCGGTCACCTGCCAGCTGGGCCAAGTTAAATACCAAGCACCAACTGTCGCCACAGCGATACTACCCGCAACACCGAAAACTGCACCCTCCACAGTCTTTTTAGGGCTGATGTCGGAAAGGCGAGTGCGACCAAAGAACTTGCCAAAAGTGTAAGCACCAATGTCAGCCGTCCAGATACAGATGAAAGCCAGGAGAGTTGTTGTTAATTCTGCGGGTAGGGCGTGGAAATTTGTCCAGGAAGTGGGCCAGTAGCCATTTAAAGGTAGTGCTCCCCTACTGACCCCAACCACAGCGGGCGAAATATCTACGCGTAGCCTTACCCAGTAGCTGGGTAGATACCCACAGTAGAATAGACCCATAATTGATGTCGAAATGTCGGAAATTGTCGCAAACTTGGGCTGGAATAGCAGGTAAAAACAGATCAAAGTTCCGGCTACCGGAAACACAGCGTCTGCCAGACTCGGTGAAAGGGTGGAGATGACTAACAGAATTTGACTGACAACCAGGGTCGTTTTGGCAGCTGGGGCAATGCCCTTGGCACGAGCCAGCTGAAAATACTCCAATTGACCTAAATAGACTGGCACTGCAATGCCGAGGGTGAAGTACCATCCGCCAAGAATGGTCATCCCTAGAGCTAGGGGGATCGCGATTATTGCACTAAGAATTCTAGACCAAGGCATTGTGAACGTGCTGAGTAGGGGCTTTCTTAGAACGGGTTTCCCAGAGCAGAAGTGTACATAACCTATTGCCAAGCGGTAAGCGCGTACATAGTTCGTACAGCACTGACGCGCATTCAAGAAAAGGGCTATAGTTATGCTGTTGTGCTGCTAGGGCATGCTGCGCCTAGGCGGAGCCTGTGCGTAGCGTTTAAGCGATCATTAACTTGGTCTGACAGGAGAACATAGCCTCCGAGTCTGGTCAAAGTCGGTAAGAGCTTCAGCTACTCCGCTAGGAGCGTGAGTGCTGTTCCATAAGGGCAGCGACGAAAGGAATGGAGGGATATGTGGGGGATATTCCTACATATCCAAACAACGGTCATAACGTAGCTCTTCGGACTTTTATGGAACTAGAAAAAGTTCCTACTCTTCCGAGTGGTTTACTAGCGCAGCTGCGCTGTACCCGTAAGGGTCAGTACCAAGTCATTGACAGGCAGATCGTAACTATTCCTACTATCCCTAATTGAGCACAGATTCTCAAGCAGAAATTTTACATTAGCATTGGAGTGCCTCTGCTAAGTTCCACCAAAGCATCCATTATTCCGGCAGATGTAAAACTTATGCGTTATTTGGTAGCACTATATTTACTAGCTGTCTCAGTACTTTCCTGCACTCCCATATTTAGTGCCAATACACCAACCACACCATCTAGCAATCCATCCCCAGCGATCACAACACAAGCAAATGGGTTAATTCATGTTGAGCCTTTACCTGTGGATGCCAAGCTTAAGAATCTGTGGCCAGATGAGCTAGAAAAAGAATTTTGGCAACGAGCCAATCAGGCAATTCGGTATTATGCGGGTAAAAACTACGGCAACACTCAAGGGGAAAATGAAAAGCGATCTTATCCGTTTGCCATGCTTGACTTTTTGGCTGGAAACCGAAAAAAAGCGCTGGCATTTCTTGAAAGTGAAGATGCCCAAGCCGTTGATAACAGACACACAGAGGGCATCGACTATTACTACTGTTTTACGCTCAAGGGACAGATACGCAAATACTTCTTCTTTGGTAACTTTTTAGACCCAGCATACAAACAGCGGATGTTTAATGGCGCTAAAAAGTGGACAGAACAAGACCCCCTTGGTCGTCTTCACCCAATTTACGGGAAGGGGAAGGGTGGTGATGGCTGGGGTCCAAGTGTGCGCGGCGGTTGGGTAGATGGGCGCAACACAGATAATCTCAGGGCGATGCGGGAGGTATCAGTTTACCTGATGGCCGAGGAGACAGGTAACGAAGCCGTCCGCCGCCTTTACCAGCAAAAAATTCAGCGGTATGTCTGGGCACTTTATCACATTGGTATGGGGGAGTGGGACTCAGAAAATTATCTAGGTCATACCTTTGCTGCTTACCTAAACCTCTATGATTTTGCCAAAGATCCGGAAGTGAAACAGCTAGGTAAAGCAGCACTAGATTGGCTGGCCGCGGCTGGAGCCGTAAAATATGATCAAGGCGGTTTTGGGGGGCCAACCAAGCGCGATTACGGTGGAAGCAATGTCGTATACGGTGCTGGTGCTGCTCGTTTTCTCTGGCAATACTTTGGCGATAGTCCCTTGCCTAACCCTCAGCCAGAACGGGATGCAATTCACGTTATTACCAGCGCTTACCGTCCACCATTGGCAGTTGTGGCTTTAGCTCGCAAGCAGTTTCGCAAGCCAATTGAATTACTTAGCACTAAGCCCTTATATGAAAATTGGCAACCTGGAGGAGAAGACCGCCCAGGCTATTGGGAAACAACATTCTTTGGTCATACCTATCAGCTGGGTAGTGTTGTTTCAGAGTTCAGCGATGGTGATGTCGGGCCTTTCAAGTTAATGGCTAAAAACTCTGGGCGTGGCGTTGATTTTTTTGTCGTCAATACAGGTGGCAACAGAGTGCAGCCAGGAAAAAATCCTGGCGACCAAATTGGGCAATATCGCAATCTAGCGATCTGGCTGCGCCCTGCATCCAATCAACCATTTTTCTTCCAACTACCTAAGACTACCAAAGCAGAGATTGAAGATGGAATTTGGTTTTTTCAATTGGAGAAAACTTGGCTGGCCATTCATCCTATCAGTCTCAGCCCTTACACGGAAGCTGCTATTCAGGATGAAAATTCAGCGAAGCTTTACAGCAATGAATGGACAATTAGAGCAACAACAAGGGGAAATAGCTATGCTGGGTGGACGCTGGAAGTAGGAGAGCAGGAGTCTTATGGTAGTTATGCTGATTTCAAGCAAGCCGTCAAGACCAAGAGTAATCTGGATCTGAGGGCGATCGCCACTGGCACAGTAACACTAAAGGGAGCAAATGGCACAAGTCTCAAACTCACTCACAATCCCAAAACAGAACTGCCCATCGTCGTCCGTAACGGCATTCAGTATGATTGGTTCAAGAATTTCGACCTCTACAAACCGACAGAAAGCAAGGCTCCCATTTCTCTTGGCTGGAAAACAGGTAATCTCCGCGTGGAAGCAGGTGGTTCAGTTTTTGAAA
>CAZZWA010000065.1:8245-11345 GCA_964657555.1 uncultured Microcoleus sp. | reverse complement strand
TTAGCCCAGAAATTAGAAATTCATCTCAGCAGCTTGCACTTTCTCAACCTGCTTTTTCTTCAGCACTAGTAAGACTTGAGACAGCATGATTGCGGCTAAGAATACCAACAACCACTGAATCCGGGTAGCGCTTTGCAAGACAATTTCGGTATCTGCTTGACCAAACCCACCGACGTTGGGATTAATAGTCAGAGCCTCTCCTAGCTTCACTTCCTGCCCTTCAGAAATCGTCAGATCAGGGCCTAGGGGAATTTTTTCAACAACTGCATCACCCTGGGTTGGTTGAATGGTGACTGCATAGCTTTGGGTGCCATCCTCGTTGTCTACTTTGGCAATCTTGGTAATCTTGCCAGCTACGGAAGCATTATAAACGTTGTTGTTGCTCTTTTCTCCAGTAGGGTAAACTTGACCACGTCCCCGGTTGCCACCTACGTGAACTGCATATTTACCGAAGTAAACTTTTTTATCTGTAGCAGGGTTGGGAGAAAGAACAGGGAAGACAATTTCCTGGTATTGATCACCTGGAACAGGGCCAACTAGGACAATGTTGTCCTGAGTTTCACTGTAAGGTTGGTAGAAAAGATCTCCAATTTTCTCCTTCAGCTCGGCAGGGATTCTATCTTCAGGAGCAATTTTGAAACCCTCTGGCAATACCAGCACTGCACCCACGTTTAAGGGGCCTTTGCTGCCATCGCCTTGCACTTGCTGGACGCTAGTGTCATAGGGAATTTTCACCACAGCTTCAAAGACGGTGTCCGGCAGGACAGCTTGGGGAAATTCAACTTCCGTAGGCTTGACACCTAGGTGACAGTTGGCACACACAATCCGTCCCGAAGGTTCGCGAGGTGTTTCCGGAGCAGTTTGCTGTGCCCAAAAGGGATAGGCAGCAGCTGCCTGAGGAAGAGTTAAATCGCTAGCTAGGAATAATGATAGGGTGGCGATCGCCAGCAGGACAATCTTAGTAATCGCCTGCTTTGCTTGATGGAATATCGCCGATAAAGAAAATTTTCTCATCTCTGTAGGGAAACGGTTCTATGACAAATGCCAAACAAATTGCTCTTAGTTCTTTGTCCGTTGTCTGTTGTTTTTACTACTGACAATTAACAACTGACAACTGACAACTATGCCCACCAAGGAGCTTCGTCAGTACGGAAATCAGTTTCTGTCCAAGGCGTGAAGGTAATTTTGTCGTCTGCCTCTGTAGCATGAACTAGTGCTAGGGACAGAGGCGCTGGCCCCCGGATCACTTTGCCCGTGTTGTCATATTGAGAACCATGGCAAGGGCACTTAAACTTGTTTTCACTGACATTCCAGGGAACCACACAGCCCAGGTGAGTGCAGACGGCGTTTATACCGTAATTTTCAATGGTCTTTTCTTCAGTCACGATCACGTAGGTGGGGTCGCCCTTCAAGCCTTGAGCTAGAGTGCGATCGCCTGGATTGTGACTAGACAAAAACTCGCTTACTAGGATATCTTTACCCAAAGCGTCCTTAGCGACTAAACCGCCGCCTGTTCCTCCACTGGAGGGGGGAATGAAATACTTGATAACCGGATAAAGTGCGCCTAGAGCTGTTCCTGTAATGGTACCAAAAGTCAGAAAATTCATAAATTGGCGACGCCCCATATCGGGGACATCTGCTGAGCCTGAAACTTGAGCCATAATCTCGTCAGATGTGTATTTTTGCTAACAACTCTGGGCTGATTCCAGAAAGTCTGATACCTTGCTGCTCAACTGTGGATTATGTGAATCAGCAAGGCAGCAATGCTTTGATAAACTGGTTTACAACCTTTTACGGGTATTATTACATTATTTGACGCCGGTCTCATCTATTAAGAAATGTAAAGTCTGGGAAGAAGTGAACTATGACCGGACGGGATTTGCGCCAGATGCTGCTTAACAAATGGGGCCACTCGTATGATATTCAACTGCGGCGGACTCAGGGCAAGATTTTTCTCCAGGTCATGTGGAAGTACCTGGAGCAGGCGTCTTTTCCTCTTACAGAGGCAGAGTACTTAGCCCATTTAGATACAGTGGCCAGCTATCTGCAAGCATGGGATGGGATGGCACAGGTACAAGAGTATATTGAGCAGACACGCGAGAGGCCGCGACTTGGCAAAGCGGTTAGTATTCCCCTAGATTTGGGCGAAAGGTCATCAGAATGGCTAATCTAGCAGCTTGTCTGCCGCAGCCAGCGTGATGAGACTCTTTAACCTTGACGGAGCCGATTTTCAGTTTTCAGCGTCCTAAGAGCTTGACAAAACCTATACCCCCGAAGTAAAGTCCCAGCACCGCACCAGCGAGAAGACTTTGAGTCAGGGGGTCAGTGGATGGTGTCAGAATCGCTCCCAGCACAGCCGAGGCTAGTATAGTGTATCGCCAGCCAGAAAGCATTTGCTCGGAAGAGACAATCCCTAAGAGGCCCAGCAGCAACTGGATAATGGGAATTTGAAATGCCAAGCCAGTGCTGAATAATAAGAGCAGGACAAATTCAAAGTACTTATCAATTGACCATAGCTGCTCTACAACATCTGCCCCATAACTAATGAAGAAGTTAAGAGCTGCCGGAATCAGCAGCAAATAGGCAAACACCAACCCAGCGACAAATAGCACGGTAGAACCCAAAACCACTGGTCCTAATAATCGGCGTTCGCGGCGAGTCAGTCCTGGCAGAACAAACTGGATAATCTGGTAAAGGATAAAAGGACTGGCTACTAGCAATCCGCTATAACCAGCCACTTTGAGAGATACAAAAAAGTATTCTCCTGGAGCCAGCTGAAGAAACTTAACGCCCTGTGCTGGTACTTCTAGCAGATGCACAATTGGCTTGACAGCTAAAAAGCAGCCGATAACGCCGCTGACTACAGCAATCAGCGCATAGAAAATCCGCCATCGCAACTCCTCCAAGTGGTCGAACAGAGACATCTCAACATCAGCAGGCAGCTCGTCGAGATAGTCATCTGCCGTGGATTTTGGCGTCTCCAGGTCGTTATCTAAGTCTTGTTGGGTTGCACTCTCCAGTTCTGGGTAAGACGTCATGAGTCAGCTAGAGTCCAAGATTGTGATAACTATTGTATCCAGTGAAGAGGACAAGGGGAGGG
>CAZZWA010000065.1:2145-8145 GCA_964657555.1 uncultured Microcoleus sp. | reverse complement strand
TCTCTTGAGCTGCTGAGTATTTTGCTAAGACTTGGGAAGTTTGAGGATTGTAAAGGCGCAGGTAATTCCAGTAGTTGCCAAACACATTCTTGACATAGCCTCTGGTTTCCTCAAAAGGAATGGTTTCGACAAATTCATCTGGATCGACAGAGGCTTTATCCTTAAGCCATTTCGACACATTACCGGGGCCAGCATTATAACTTGCCACTGCCAATAAGGAGTTGTTGTTATATTGCTGGTGGGTAGAATCCAAGAACCATGTGCCTAGGTTAATGTTGTCCTTGGGATCGTTCAGCTTATATTCCTTAAGATTGATTTTTGGCGCAATCCATTTGGCCGTGCTGGGAATGACCTGCATTAAGCCTACAGCACCTGCGGGAGATTGGATTGCTGGCGTAAATCGAGATTCCTGCCGGATCAGAGCTGTGACCAGTAGGGGATTAAGCTGGCGTTGTTTCGACCAAGTTTCGATTGTCTCTAAGAAGGGGAAGGGATAAAGGGCTTGCCAGTAAGCTGGTTGCTTTCTAAGATTCTGGTACTCGGCTTGCTCTTGAGGTGTCTCTCGGTCTTCTAGAGTAGAAAGCAGAGAAATTGCTTCTAAGTTTTGACCTCTTCCCAATTGCATCAATCCATTTGTAAACTGTTCGGCCACGGTTGGCTGTATTCGATTTTGAAATTCTGCCTGCCAGAGCGTCCAGGCATCTTCGTCTAAATGTATTTGGTAAAGCTCTTTCAAAGTTTCCGATCCAACTGGTAGCACCGCTCGCTCACTCGGTTGCACTACTTCAGGTGTTAACTTGCGCATTGTGGTGAAGTCTCCCACAGGCAAGCTTAGTGATACGGCAGAGCGCCATGCATAGTAAGATTGGGGGTTTTTGGCTATTACATATTCGTAGGATGCTTTTGCCTCCTGCTGCCTTCCTAGCTTGGTCGCCCATTTGCCTACCCAAAAGCCTGCTCTAGCAGCAAACTTACTGTTGTGGTTTTGGCTACTAATCGGCTGTGCCCATTTCCATGCTCCCAGCAAATCTCCAGCAGCAGCCCGTTTCTGTGCCATGTTCCACCGGAATTCTGCCGCAGCCTCGGAACTGCCGTACTTACTTAGCAATAGTTGACGGGCGTCCTCAGCTGCCTTGGGACTTTTCAACTGGTCGAGGACTTTGGCTTCGGTGACTAGTGCTTCACCAGCAGAGTCTGGGAATCGGCCAATCACCTGCTCCAGATAGGGGACTTCGTCTTCGAGCTTGGATAATTTAGCTATCTGGAGCAGGCTGATGCCCGTTTCTCTAGCAGTAGGAAATTCGCTAGCCAACTGCTCATAAGCGGTTTTGGCTTCTGCTCTTTTGCCGCCCAATTGTAGTGCTCTGGCAACACGATAGGCGTTATGAGGTGTGTGAGGAGCTTTCTCATAAGCAGTGCTGGCTTTCACGTATTGCCGATTTTGCCAATAATCGAAGGCGATCGCTTCCCAATCTGCTGGTTTCAGGGAAGGGCCAAAATTGGCAACCAGTCGGTCTAGCCCGGAGGTATCTGCTGGTGTCGTATTGAAGCCATATTTCGCTAGCACCAATATCAAGTTCGGCTGATTGGGATTCTGCTGCAAGCGATGTTGGACAATTTCCAAGGTGCGAGGATGGCTGGGAAACTCCGCTATGGCTTGCTCCACGTATTTGGGATTCGATTTGGAGAGCGCATACAAAGCTTCATCAGCCACTGGCTCTTTAGGATAGCGTTTGAGCAAATCTTGCCACGACTCTTGGGCTTTCTTTTTGTCGCCAAGGAGTTCATAGGTTTGGGCACGTTTGAAGACAATATGTGCTGCCAGAACCGGATAGTCTGCCTCTAATCCTTCCAACATAGCAAGTGCCTTTTTACCCTGCTTTTGTTGAATCAAATCATTTGCCAGCAGAAAACGGGCGCGATTGCGGTCGAGGGATTTTGGTTGCTGGGCGATCGCTTCCAGTTGTGTTGCCCTCTTTTGGGATGGTTGGGACAACAGTGGTAAAACTGGCAGTTGATGACTCTGAATCTGGTTTGCTGATCCTTGTAGCTTACCCACTACTCCCCATTTCTCCAAATAACCGCGCCAATGCGGTACCAATAGCGTTGCCCCAGCTATGACAACAAGTACACCTGCTCCTACTGCTAGAGAAATTTGGGTTTTCCGTTGCTCCCATAGGGATTGTCGCCGGAAAATTGACTTTTGAGTTTTTGATTCTCTCAAATTCTTCATAAATTCCCCTGAGATTCCCATCCCAGCTTTGGTACAAGTTGGGTATTTCTGTAGATTTAGGATTTCTATCCTTCCTCATCAGTCTGGAGATAGATTTATTGATGGAAAGCGGCTTTCTTATTTTTGCTCCATACTGTTACAGGTAAGAGTACCTTAAGGTGGACCCAAGGAATGGAAATAGGAGTAATTGATCAGCCACGGTTGGATTGGACGGGAGATGCTTTGGCGATCGGATTGTTTGAGGATGCTGTTGAGTTTACAGGAGATTTAGCCCAACTGAATGAACGGCTTAGCGGTACCTTAAGTGAACTGATTGCCGAGACAGAATTCAAGGGTAAAGAAGGTAGCATTACTTGGACAAGGGTTGGTGTTAGTGCTCCAGTCCGCAAAATCATTTTTGTGGGTCTGGGAAAGCCAGAAGCTATAAAATTAGATATCTGGCGGCGGGTAGCGGCTATTGTTGCCCGATGGGCTAAGAAGGAGAAGAGCAAAACTCTGGCTATTAGCTTGCCTCTGTATAATAACGATCCAGTGGCAACGGCTCAGGCCCTCACCGAAGGGATAGAACTTGCTTTGCACCAGGATAATCGATTTAAGTCAGAACCTGAAGACAAGGGACTGAAGTTGGAACGAGTCGATTTATTGGGACTTGGTGGTCAGGAAGCTGCCATCACCCGCGCTCGCTCAATTACCGCCGGTGTCATCTTAGCGCGAGAACTAGTTGCAGCTCCCGCAAATGCTGTGACGCCGATTACTTTGGCAGAAACTGCCCAACAGATCGCCTCCGAATACGGTTTGGCACTGGAAATTTTGGAAAAAGAAGATTGTGAAAAACTAGGTATGGGAGCTTTTCTGGGCGTTGCCCAAGCTTCTGATTTGCCACCTAAATTCATCCACCTAACTTACAAGCCTGATGGAACTCCCCGCCGCAAACTGGCGATTGTCGGTAAAGGTCTCACTTTTGACTCTGGCGGTCTCAATATCAAAGGTGTTGGGAGTGGCATCGAAACTATGAAGATGGATATGGGTGGCGCAGCAGCAACTCTGGGTGCAGCTAAGGCCATTGGCCAGATTAAGCCAGATGTGGAGGTTCACTTTATCTCAGCTGCGACAGAGAACATGATTAGCGGTCGGGCCATGCACCCAGGCGACATTCTCAGAGCGTCCAATGGCAAGACGATTGAAGTGAACAACACGGATGCTGAAGGACGCCTTACCCTCGCTGACGCCTTAGTGTTTGCCGAAAAGATTGGAGTTGACGCTATCGTTGATTTGGCTACCCTCACAGGCGCTTGCGTCATTGCTTTGGGTGATGATATAGGTGGTTTGTGGAGTCCGAATGATGCATTAGCATCCCATCTAGCTAAAGCTGCTGAACTTGCTGGCGAAAAGTTCTGGCGGATGCCTTTAGAAGAGAAATACTTTGAAGGCTTAAAATCCCAGATTGCGGATATGAAAAATACTGGCCCTCGCCCTGGTGGTGCGATTACCGGCGCGTTGTTCCTAAAGCAATTTGTCAAAGATACCCCTTGGGCACACTTAGACATTGCTGGCCCTGTTTGGAGTGATAAAGAGAACGGCTACAACAATTCTGGAGCTACAGGTTATCCTGTCCGTACTTTGGTCAACTGGGTATTGAGTGATGCTTGAGCGAAGCCTAAGGCAGTAATACTACTCATGAAGGGGTACGGGAGTTACAGTAGTTTGCCGTTTTATTCGTTGTTCATTGCTCAAGACAAAGTTAAAATGAACAATCAGTAATGAACGGCTCCGCCTCTGACCTTATATCCAGGGAATGCATCAGATATACATGTTAATGGGTTATTGGGAAGACGAAGGATATAAATCTTTCTCTTCCTCAATCGCCAATTTACAGCTACCAATTACCAAATTCTAGGAGCAATGGTTAATTACACCTACTTGTACATTAAAGTCATCTACTTCCTACATCAGATACTAACCAGGCATTTTAAAAGATAGAATTATAGAGGAATTACTCTGACAATAAAAATATTTGATTACAAATATTTATTGAATTCACAGCTGTGTAAATAATGGTTTGGAAGGCTGGGCAGCTGTTAAAAAACGGTCAATACGTCATTGATGGAGTACTGGGTGAAGGTGGTTTTGGTGTCACCTATTTGGCAAGAAACACAAAAGGCGATCGCGTTGTCATCAAAACGCTGAATGACGCCATGCAAGGCCAAGCTAATTTTGTCCAGTTGCAGGAAGATTTCGTCAACGAAGCACTAAGGCTGGCAAAATGCAGTCATCCTCATGTCGTGGAGGTATATGAGGTATTTCAGGAGAGAAGACAACCCAGCCAGAACACTAATGAAGCACTGTGGTGCATGGTTATGGAATATGTTGAGGGAGAAAACCTCTGGCAGAGAGTTAGCAAAGGGGGTGCTTTGCCAGAAGCAGAAGCCTTGCACTACATTCGGCAAATTGGCAAAGCGCTGAGTGTTGTTCACGAGAGAAACTTGTTGCATCGGGATGTCAAACCGCAAAATATCATCTTGAGGAAAGGTGATTCACAAGCAGTGCTAATTGACTTTGGCATTGCCCGGAACTTTGTCCCTGATGTAACTCAATATCACACTCAAGCATTCACTCCTGGTTTCGCACCTATCGAACAGTATGCCTTTCAAGCAAGACGGGGAGCATACACTGATGTTTATGCCCTAGCTGCAACGCTGTATTATTTGCTCACTCAAGCAGTCCCAACTCCGGCAGCAGCCATAGCCGCTAATCTTTCCTTAGTCCCACCGCAGCAGATTAATCCTAGCATCAGTCAAGCCGTGAATCAGGCAATTATTGAGGGAATGGCGTTCGAGGCGAAGAATCGTCCTCAGTCAGTAGAGGAGTGGTTAGATTTATTGCCAGATTTACCCGTTATAGAGGTGCCTCTGAACTGGCAATGCGTGCAAACGTTGACTGGTCATTCTGGTTATATTTGGTCTGTCGCTATCAACCCAGATGGAGAGACTCTCGCTAGTGGTAGTGGAGACGAGACTATCAAACTGTGGCAATTGAGTTCTGCTAGAGAAATTCGTACACTCACTGGTCATTTCTACCCAATTTCTTCCGTTGCCATCAGCCCAGATGGGGAATTTCTTGCTAGTGGCAGCGATGACGGGATGATCAAACTGTGGCAGTTGAGTTCTGGTAGAGAAATTCGCACTCTCACTGGTCATTCCTACCCAGTTTTTTCGGTTGCTATCAGTCGGGATGCGCAGATCCTTGCTAGTGGCAGTGCGGACAACACAATCAAACTATGGCAGTTGAGTTCTGGCAGAGAAATTTGCACTCTCACTGGTCATTCTAGCTATGTTTATGCCGTTGCTATCAGCCCGGATGGACAGATGCTCGCTAGCGGTAGCCTGGATCACACGATCAAACTGTGGCAGTTAAGTTCTGGTACAGAAATCTTGACGCTTACGGGTCATACTGATGTAGTAGGGTCTGTCGCTATTAGTCCGGATGGGCAGACTCTCGCTAGTGCTAGTGATGATGGGACTATCAAACTGTGGTCGCTGAATTCTGATAGAGACATCCGCACTCTCACTTGTGACGCCGATAAAGTTGGTTCTATTGCCATCAGCCCAGATGGGCAGACTCTCGCTAGTGGTGGTTCAGACAATACTATCAAGCTTTGGCAGTTGAGTTCTGATACGGAAATCTGCACTCTCACTGGTCATTCCAGCACGGTCAGTTCCGTTGCTTTTAGCTTAGATGGGCAGACTTTAGTTAGTGGCAGTTTTGAT
>CAZZWA010000065.1:0-2045 GCA_964657555.1 uncultured Microcoleus sp. | reverse complement strand
GGCGCTGAGATGCAATGTAAGTAACCGCCGTGTTTTTCTACCACAATCTGATAACTAATAGAAAGCCCAAGCCCGGTACCTTTGCCAACGGGCTTAGTAGTAAAGAAGGGGTCAAACAAGTGAGGCAACACATGGTCTGGTATTCCTGAACCATTATCAGCAATTCTAATTTCTACCCACTTCTCATCTTTCAAACAGGTAGATATCTCTATTGAGTATGGGTTAGCTTTAACTTCCTCTTTTGTCAGACGAAGATTTTCCTCGTCTATCGCATCGATAGCATTGGTAAGTAGATTCATAAACACCTGATTCATCTGTCCCGCATAGCAATCCACTTGAGGAAGATTGCCGTAATTTTTGATAACTACTATTTCAGATTGACTACCAACAGCTTTTAGACGATGCTGCAAGATTAGCAAAGTGCTATCTAACCCATCATGAATATTTACAGCCTTCATTTCTAGAGAATCTTTACGAGAAAATGCCCGCAAAGAACTAACAATACCGCTAATTCGTTCTACTCCAGTGTGCATTGAATTCAACAGTTTGGGCAAGTCTTCAATTATGAATTCAAGCTCAATTTCCTCAATTTGCCTTCTGATTTCCAGGGTGGGATTGGGATATTGCTGTTGGTAAAGTTGAAGCAGACACAACAGGTCTTGAGCATATTGCAAAGCAGGGTTGATATTACCTTTAATAAAGCTAACTGGATTGTTGATTTCGTGAGCAACTCCAGCTACTAATAGACCGAGGGCAGACATTTTTTCGGTCTGAATTAATTGACTTTGAGTTTGCTGGAGCTGAAGCATAGCTATTACTAGTTGCTGAGATTTGTCAAAGGCTTTTAGTTCGCTCTGCTTGCGCTCTATAACTTCGCTCTCTAAGCGTTGATTAGTACGTAGCAGTTCCTCTGTCCGCTTAATAACTCTATGCTCTAACTCCTGTTTAGCTATGAGGAGTTCTTTTTCTACTTTTTCGCGCTGAACAATTTGCTCTTTCAAGCTCACCTGCGCTTGTTCTAACTGCTTAACTGAATTCGTCTTTTCTCGATAGGTGCGGATGTAATCTAAACTTAGTCCGCTGAACGGTATGAAGTAGGCAACAATCTTGAGAAAATGAGCAATATTGAAATGGTTGTCAAATAATGCGGTAGAGCCAAAAGCCATGTGAAGTTGAGTTACTATTTGGGGTAGAGCGCTAATGACGAGGGCATGAGAGAAAAAACTAGGAGATTTTTTGTACAAGCGAGGAAATACAAAAACGCCTGCCACAATAAAGAGCAGGAGTGGAGCTACGTCCCAAGGACGAGTAACAATAGAATTAGGAAAAATAGTTGTGGGCAAAACTGCGCTGTGGGCACAGACATAGACAATTCCATAAGCAATAAGACCGAAAACTAGAGAATTGCTGATCACAAAACTGATACTCCCTTTCCACAATCCTTGTTTGCTGGTCAGAAAAATGCCAGCACCAAAAAGCAGGATCAGGGCGTTGAAAAGTCGGCAAATTGCCCAAGTGAAGGGAATGAGGTTTTGGTTATCGGCTAGACCTTGAATTAATCGGTCAGCGGCTAAAGTGTGAAATGCGTCCATACACCCGGCGCAAAAAAGAGCCACACCAATAACAGGAGTGACAGGATCGCGCTTCAGATAGAAATGTGTGAAGGATAAAATGACAATAAATATGGCTGTACAAAAGGCACTCCACTCCAGAATGGTATGTGTAAAGCTGCCAGAAAGTTTGTAATGCATAGCATCAATGACTTCGTTGGGAGTCCTACTCAAGGCGACATCTACATGGAAAGCGCCTGTTGAAGAGCCAAAATCTACTCCCAATAGATTTAGTGAGGTAGGCAGTATACAGATAATTAGCACCGCCAAAGCCAATTGAGTAGGAATCTTCGTTGTGTTCATAATCCTGCTTTGTTAGCTGGTTATTCCTAAGTAACGTAGGATATAGAATTAATCTGTGATTTTGACTACTTGATTAGCTGACAGGCATTACACCTTGATCAGTCACCTGTGCGATCGCAGTGTCCGAAGTTT
>CAZZWA010000064.1:11421-18630 GCA_964657555.1 uncultured Microcoleus sp. | reverse complement strand
AGTTGAGGAGGAGCGATCGCTCTTTCACCATTTCCTTACTCCAAATCCGGATCGTGCTCATCGATCTCTATTACTTCAGCCTCATTAGCTGGCGTAGGGTGAGGATTGTCATTCTCCAGCATAATCTCCCCTGCCTCAGCAGCTGAGTTCAACCGCTGACGCATGGATTCTGCCAAACCTAAGAGGTGCTGGGCGGCTGACTCAGTTAGTTGCTCTACCGATATGCCGATGCGCTGCGCCACCACAGCAACAACTGATGCCGCATTGATACTAGGGACGGCTGGACGCTCGCTGTCTTCAGACATAGAAGCAAGCCGGACAGAGGCCATCGCCTCATCAATCAAGTCAATCGCTTTATCTGGCAGACGTAAGGAAGGCAGATAGCGCACTGAAAGCTCAACTGCTGCCTCAATTGCCGCATCAGTGATGCTAATCTCGTGGTGCTCTTCAAACTTAGGCCGCAATCCCTGGAGGATGGTCACTGTTTCTGAACGGCTTGGTTCCTTAACCCGGACTAGCTGAAACCGTCGTGCTAGTGCGGTATCCTTCTCTATCGTCTCTCGATACTCGTTGACAGTTGTTGCACCTATACACTGAAGGTCGCCACGGGCTAAAGCTGGTTTGAGAATATTTGCTGCATTACTAGCTCCATCACCACCTGCACCCAGCACTGTATGAATTTCATCAATAAATAGAATAATATCCTCTCCTACCGTGGCTTCTGCCAGCAGTGCCTGCATCCGTTCCTCAAACTCACCTCGATATTTGGTGCCTGCCACTAACGCTGACATCGAAAGTCCGACAACTCGCTTTTGTCGCAGTACCAAGGGAGCGCGGGAGCTAATCAGTTCTAAGGCCAATCCCTCAACGATGCAAGTTTTGCCCACACCAGCCTCGCCCACGAGGATGAGATTGCGCTTGCGCTTCTGGATTAAGGTACGAGCGAGGCTGCGAATTTCTTCGTGCCGTCCAATTACTGGGTCAAGCTTACCGTCGCGAGCCAGTTGAGTTAAGTCGTGCCCAAATCTATCTAAGAATGGTGTCCGGTGAGTTGGTTGGGGAGCAACCTGCAAGTCAACTGTTGACCCGAACATTAGGGTGAGTGGGTTGGGGATGCCCATATAAGATAGAAGCAATGACCAGCTCGGATTAGGAATTTCTAGTAACGCTTGCAACAGATGCAGCGGTCGGAGTAAATTATTTTCCATCATCTGAGCGGCAATCTCCTCAGCACGTAAGAAAACGCAACGGGATTCAGTGCTGCGATGAATTGTTTCGTCTGTAGCTTTACCTGTATCTGGCTTAGCGATAAGTACACGCAGGCGACGTCGGAAATTGGTAGGGTTGAATTTCCCTTGCTCAAATAGCTGTTTCAAGGTGGCGATATCAGCTTGAATTTCTTGAACTAGGTCTGTCTCACCCTGATTAATCTCAATGGGCAGGCTTTCCCCGTCCAGATCGCATAGCTTACAGATTCCCAATAGTAGATGGGCAGGCTCCAGCTCAATGGCATTCCCTGACTTAGCCTCGATCGCCGCGATGTTCCAAGCCAGAATCGTGCTAGGGGAGTAGGACACCATTTCTTAAAGTCTCCTTAATCGTTGGATACTACGAGTTATGACGCCTTTTGCTAGCCCAGGAGTGCCTCTTGCTGCTCTTAAGTATTTTCACTTAATAATTTTAGGATAAATAACCATCACTGCTAGGCTTAGCAGCAGGGGGCAGATAGGGATTTTGATAGGGAATCGAATCCCGTCAAATGAGCAAATAATGCGTGTTTTAGCTACAAAGGCTACGCTCAAGATTCCGGAAAAATTCTCTTTAAGACTTTGCTAAATTGGATAATCTTACAACATATTTCTTCTATATTCTGAATTTTGATATTTGAACTATTTATACTTGTTTACACAAACTGCCTTTTCCAGAGTCAACTAGCCAGAAGGAACCCCCACAGATAAATACATTCAAAAAAGCTGAGATTTAATATTTTATTGTTGGTATTATTATTAATGATATTCAGAATGAACACAGAACAGCAGATATATTCAATTGATGAGTAAAAACATTGATACTTTGAGATCCAGTCTCGATGACATCAGCCAACTTTGAGGCAAGTCAGAAGGTCTTTTGATCATGATTGAACGCACTGCCAAGAGCTGAGCTAAAACCAACAAAATCATCAATGTAGGATTTACGGCAATGCTATCAACCTACTAGGAAATTGATTCGCTAAGTAGGATGACAGCATAACAGTTATGAAACTACGGCGTAGACTCGGGCAGGCAGGCTTAGCTCACTAATGAATTGGGCCGGATCTTATGTGAGACGGCGATCTGTTCTAAGCCGCAACTTGCTCAGCACTGATCGCATCATGGGCGTTGTCTGATTCATCAGGCACACCGTCTTGCACTAGCGATCGCGTCTGTTCGCCCTTCTGGATTGTGTTGGTCACCAGCGCTAGCAGGGCATTCACCTTGCGAGTCCGCCACTCATCCACCACCTTTTCCACAGTGGCGGCAGACAGGCGACGTCCTAGTGCTTCATATAGGTAGGCTGCATGTCCTGTCTCATCTTGGGCTACGCTCAAGATGCCCTTCTTGATATTGCGACAGACCAGATCGTCATCCGGTAACGCATGCGCTACGCGGACAAAGTCTTTACTGGCGTCTAGTTCCAGGATGTAGGTGCTGCCAAGAAATACTGTCCAATCAATCACCGCAGGTTTGAGGCTTTCTTGAGGATACCCCTCGAAGAAAGTGGCGAAAAAGGGGCTGCGCTTTTCCTGTTCCGACTTGGCCCGATCAGTGGTTTTGGGCAAGTTCTTGAAGTCAAGCACTTGCTTGTTCATTTGTTTGAGAGCGTTGGCAAAAATCTGACCGTGACGCCGTTCGTCTGAGGCGTGATGGACTAGTTTCTCTGCCAACCAGGTGTCGCCTTCTGCGGCTGCGCGATCGCTTAGCGTTTCCAGAAACGGCACCGAACCAGATTCTGCCAGTTGGTACATAGCTAGGAGGTTTGGGCGCGTCTTGGCATCGCGGATCTGACGGGCAGTGATATAGGCAGTGGCACCAGAGCCTACCAAGTGCAGGAGGTGAGTGAAAAAGTTCATCAGAAATTGACTTGAGTGTAGGGAACGTAACATTTGCGATCGTAGCGCGGCTTTCCCTGCTCAGCCTTTCCCCGTCTCTAAATTCTAACTAATAACCCTTGGCTGCCAGATTCGGTAGATGGGTGTAGGTCACTCGCTCAATTCTAGTTTCAAAGGTGCCATCCGGCTCAAGCATCAGTAACCGAAATCCTGGCTCTATCTGGTCTAGAGCAAATTTTGTGCTTTCTGGCTCGAACTGAATGCTGGTAGAGGGACTGCCTAGGTAGCGGACTTGGCCACGCCATCGATCAAATTCCTGATGAATGTGACCGAAGATCGCCAACTTTACCTGAGGATGGCGATCAAGGATAGCAAACAGCTCCTCTGGATTCTGTAAGGTACTGCTATCAAGCCAATCAGAATTAACCACAAAAGGCGGATGGTGGAAAGCTATGAGAGTAGGCAGTTCGCGGTTATATTGTAACTGTAAGCTCAGCCAATTTAAGCTTTCTGGGGCGATCCTACCATATACGCACCCAGACACTTGAGAGTTGAGTAATATAAACTGCCAACCTCTTACTTTAAAAGACTTTTGTGCAGAAATCGGAGCCTGGTTTAATACCTGCTGCATCACCAAAGGCTGGTCATGGTTGCCTGGTAACCAGTAGGTAGGAATCGAGAAAGGTTTGAGTAGGTCTACTAGCCGTTGGTAAGATTCAGCCGTACCGTCTTGGGACAAATCTCCAGTCAGCAGCAGCATGTCTGGCTGAGGCGACAGTGTTTGCAATCTTTCTAAGACAGTCTGGAAGGACTTGGCACTAGGAAGACCCAATAGCTCTCTGTTTGCATCTGCAAACAAGTGTATATCTGTAACTTGAGCAACGAGAAGTTGGGAAGCTTGACTCATAACGGTGAACTTTGGCTGAACTTTGAGAGAATTCTGTTGGCATCTGACCGCTTGGCTAATCAGGAAATCTGGGTAACTCAGATGCATTTATTTCAGCAACGCCTGGATGTTTAAGAGCTGCGAGCCTGCACAAAGCCGACCAAAAACTGACTATCCAGGTCATTTGCCGGACTCTAACATGAATCATCAGGGCAAGCTAGGGATCTACGACCTACTAACCTGTGATTTCGCTCACATACTACTTTTCAAAGACTCTAGAACTGAATCCGCTTATTTATAGGGCTTTGCCCTTTTAGAATGGAGAACTAAAGGTTTGCAGGCATCTCAATCTCTGCTACTGCACTCTAGTTAAAATGCGTAGGATCACTTGATTTTTAGTGTACATAGTATACCCCTCCCCAACTCTCCCGAATTAGTGCAAGGCCTCAAGGGGAAAAAACAGCAATTCTCATGATGAGAATTGCTGTTTTTTGGGTTTTAAGCTATGCATGGGGTCAACCTTTAAGCTAGAATCTGAAGAATAGAGTAGGTTATGGAACTCTGATCCAGATACCTAGTAGTTAAGTCTCTTAGAGCTTGCTCTGACGGCGGCATAGCCAAGTGGTAAGGCACGGGTCTGCAAAACCCTTATCCCCCAGTTCGAATCTGGGTGCCGCCTTTTAAACAGGTAGACCTACCAAATTACCCGAACCAGCAATCACTTCACCGATCGCGTAAGCGGCGATCGCCTGAGATTCAAACCATTTGATAGTTTGGTTGGCCTGTGCTGGCGGCACTATCACGACAAAACCAATACCCATGTTGAAGGTATTAAACATGGCTGAAGGGCTAACCTGACCTGTTTTGGCTATCCACTCAAAAATTGGTGGAACTAACCAACTGCTAGGGTTAATCTTGATGGATTGACCAGCGCCGAGACATCGGGGTAGATTTTCTGGTAAACCGCCTCCCGTAATGTGAGCCATGCCATGAATGTCAATACCAGTATGGCGAGCGTTGAGAACAGGTTTGACATAAATCCGCGTTGGCGTTAACAAGACTTCCCCTAAGCTCTTAGAGTCACTCTCTTGGCAGCTGCCTGTCAAATCAGCTTTGCTGCTTTCGATAATTTTCCGCACCAAACTAAAACCATTGCTGTGAACACCATCGCTGGCTAAAGCAATTGCCACATCTCCCACTTGCACTTGCAAGCCGGACAGTAGCTGGCTCTTTTCTACAATTCCTACACAAAAACCTGCCAGGTCATATTCTCCCATCTGATAAAAACCCGGCATTTCTGCTGTTTCTCCACCCAGTAGGGCACATCCTGACTCGCGGCACCCTTGAGCAATTCCCTCAACAACTTGAGTCAGCTGCTCCTGATTCAATTTACCAGTAGCCAGATAATCTAAGAAAAACAATGGTTCTGCACCGCAGGTTAAGATATCGTTCACACACATAGCTACCAAGTCAATTCCCACCGTGTGATGACGGTTGAGATCTTGGGCTAATTTCAGCTTTGTGCCCACACCATCGGTTCCTGAAACTAATACTGGTTCTACATAGCCTGTCGGCATCTGGAACCAACCGCTAAATCCACCCAGTCCTCCCAGCACTTCAGGTCTATGGGTACTTCGCACTAAAGTGCGGATTTTCTCTACAAAAGTCCGACCAGCCTCAACATCTACACCCGCTTCTCGATAATCCATCGAAAAAAACCTTTGAAGCACTGATTGCCGGATGTATTCTACCTGTTTACCCTACCCCACAACTCATCTCGCCAAAAAATGACGGAACAGAACCAAAGTAATGTTAAGTTTTATTAAGAATTTTGTTAATTACTCTAAAGCTATTAAAGCTCTCAACATCCCATCATAGCGTTATTTGCAGTCAATCAGCCAGAGAATTTTTTCTTAAACTCTAGTGAACTTGTTAAAAACACTGATCCCCAAGCCAGAAACTTCGTGGTAGTCTGTTGCAGTTCCACTAAAAGGGTGAAACCGGAACGAGTACGAGTTAGCAAATGAATTTGAGCAGCTGTCAAAGCGGTTGACTCCTGTTCGACATCGATATCTAAATGTGCTTTAAAACGGACGAATGAACCAACGATTTTGGAACGGAATACTTGCTACCCTGTTAGCGCCTAGCATAGGTGTGGCATCCTCTAGTTATGCTGCCGAAACACCACCTACAGTTAATCAAGATCCCCAATTTAAGCAGCCTTCTGGGCAGCAAGTAGAAAAATCCGTAACACTTACACCTGTCTCTTCTCCCCCAAAAGTTCAGCCACCTGAGGTGCTTAAGGTAGGAGAGTATCAAGCCCTAGTGACAACTGAGGCAGAGCAAGCGGTGATTGCTAAAATTCATCCCTATGAATTTCAGGGGCATCGGGCAGCAACTCTCTATGTCCGCAGCATTCCCATCCTGACTTTTCTCGGTACTCGTTCCGCAGCTGGAGATGCCAAGATCGGAGAAGTGATCGGCACCAGGAGTGGGCAGGGGAGCAACGCTTGGACACAGCAGACAAAGGCGTCGCTATCCCGTGAAGATGCCAACAAACCTGATGACGATCCAGTTAGGCGAGCTAGTGTCGTTGCGGCCAAGCTCAATCAACTGAGTCGAGATAGCGTAGATGCTGACGCCATCACTGTGAGTTGGAAGGCTAAATGCAAGTGTTATTCTATCCAAGCGAAGTCCGAGGAACTGGTGGAGATTGACGCTAAAACAGTATTGGCAGATACCATCCGTAACCGAGCTACAGACGCGCTGCAAGCCACCAATCGACTGCGACGTCTGATGGGTAACGCTCCACCCTTGCAGGCGATCGCGGGTATGCCTGTTGAGCAGCGAAGACAAACTTTGCTATCTACTGTATCTACTGTGCTGTATCAGATCAGAGGCATAGCATCCTGGTATGGATATGATTCTGGCACAGCTAGTGGTGAACCCTTCCGCCAAAATGCCCTCACAGCTGCCCACCGCAGCTTACCTTTTGGGACAAAAGTGCGCGTGGTTAACCTGAACAATGGTCGCTCTGTGGTCGTGCGCATTAATGACCGTGGGCCTTTTATCCGGGGTAGGGTGATCGACCTCTCAACTGGTGCTGCCAGAGTTCTAGGAATGATGACAACCGGGATCGCACCTGTACGTATAGAGGTTTTAGGCACTCAACAGCGCTCAGTTCTCGCTCAAGAAGAATAGGAATAATACAGCAGACTGTGAACAGGTTAGATCT
>CAZZWA010000064.1:0-11321 GCA_964657555.1 uncultured Microcoleus sp. | reverse complement strand
CGAAAGGCTTTAGCCTTTTGTATTGGTCTTCATCAGCTCCTTAATGTGATCTCTAAGAAACTCAGACATGGATGTGCTTTGCGAGTTTGCGTAGGCTTTAAACCACTCAAATTCTTTGTCTGACAACACAACTTGAATTCGCTTATCCCTACTAGCCATATATACAATATTGTGTATAATGGTACGCATAATAGCACATTGAAAACTTGGACTAGCAGGTTACGTTGGGAAATGCTCCAGCAGGTAGAAGCCCAAAGCATCCTTGGTAGCTCAACATGGCAAAACACTGGTGAAATTCCAGTGACAGCTAAGAAGAAGTGAAGCAGGGTGTCTACCCTAAGCTAACGTACGCTGCGCTACGGGAAGGCAAAGCCTACAGACCCCTGCGTAACAAATGCTTAAAATCCCCTGACTTCTATTTTGGGGAGGAATAAATTCTCACTTTTGACGGGGTTGTTGTGCGCCTGTTTACGACCATCTCTGGGATGCGTTGCTATTTGGGTCTGTACCGACAGAACGCGAAAGTCGGCTTGATCCCAACCATGGGAGCCCTGCACGCAGGACATTTGAGTTTAATCCAGCAGGCTCGACGGGAGAATGATATTGTCATTGTCAGCATCTTCGTCAATCCCCTGCAGTTTGGCCCGATGGAAGATTTTCATCAGTACCCGCGCACGTTAGAGGAAGACCGACAGCTGTGCGAGCAAGTGGGGGTAAATGCAATTTTTGCTCCCTCTGCTGAAGAAATGTTCGGGAAATCTGTTCGGAGTTCATTGTTCATGGCTCATAACAGTGAACAATCAACAATAGTTGTCCCACCAGAAACGATGACCTCAGCTTTATGCGGCCCCGTTCGGCCAGGACATTTTCAGGGGGTGGCTACTGTTGTCACAAAACTATTAAACCTGATCCAACCGACCAAGGCCTATTTTGGGCAGAAAGATGCCCAGCAACTGGCGATTAT
Source organism: uncultured Microcoleus sp. (assembly GCA_964657555.1). Classification (GTDB taxonomy): domain Bacteria; phylum Cyanobacteriota; class Cyanobacteriia; order Cyanobacteriales; family FACHB-T130; genus CAZZWA01. The sequence goes on along the minus strand of CAZZWA010000064.1, from coordinate 10,357 downwards.
TCGGCGTCTGGTAAAGGATCTGAATTTGCCAGTGGAGATTGTGGGTTGTCCCATAGTGCGGGAGGCATCGGGACTGGCACTAAGTTCGCGCAATCAGTATCTAACATCAGAACAGAGAGAGCAAGCGGCGGTACTTTACCGTGGTTTGCAGCAAGCACAAACGGCTTTCCTGAAAGGCGAGCGAGATAGTAGCTGTCTAATTGATGTAGTCAAGCTACAATTAGCAACGGTGAGCGACTTAAATGTGGACTACGTCGAACTTGTCCACCCTATAACTCTAATGCATTTAGACAAAGTTAATGATACAGGACTGCTAGCGATCGCAGCGCGGCTTGGTTCGACTCGGTTAATTGACAACGTACTTCTTTCTGATCGTCAGCCAATCGTCGCGATTGATGGCCCAGCTGGGGCGGGAAAATCCACTGTAGCCTGTTTGGTGGCTGAGTCTTTAGGACTCCTTTATCTAGACACGGGAGCGATGTATAGAGCCCTAACGTGGCTAGTTTTACAATCGGGGCTCTCTGTTGAGGATGAACCAGCGATCGCCGAGTTAGCAAGCCTTGCCCAGATTCATCTGGCCGCCAGTGAAGATTCCCGTTCCCCAATGAGAGTTTGGATTAACGGTCAAGAAGTCACGCTAGCCATTCGTAGTCTTGATGTAACTAGGCAGGTATCGGCGATCGCCGCTCTCTGCTCTGTCCGTCGAGAGTTAGTCAAACAACAGCAGCAATGGGGTCAAAAAGGAGGAGTGGTTGCGGAAGGGCGTGACATCGGCACTTACGTCTTCCCAGATGCCGAACTCAAAATTTTCTTAACAGCCTCTGTTCAAGAGCGAGCGCAACGACGTCAACAAGACCTCAAAAATCAAGGTCTCCCTGACGTCGATCTAGCGCAGTTGGAATCGGAGATTTCTGAGCGCGACGCCCGCGACAGCAGCCGGACTCTAGCACCCCTGAGAAAGGCAGTGGATGCCATCGAAATCCAGACAAATGGTCTTAGTATTGTCGAAGTGACGGAGCTGATAGTCAACCTGTATAATCAGAAACTATCTGTTTCAGTGTAGCTGGGACGGCGGGGATCGGTCTCAATCATCAAAAAACTCAAATTTGTGCAGTGGGAAGCCCCGGACACCCTTCCCATTTGAGCGTAATTTGCAATAGCATCATTGTGATTGTGAGGAGTGAAGGAGACCAGAAGTGTCGAAGGTTAATCGGTCTATCAGGCAGCGAAACTCATTAATCGGTCTAGCTGTTCTTGTCGCTGTTAGCGGTTTTATCATTGGTACCATCCTGCCTTGGAACCGACGTGCTGGTCAGGCAACTTCCCTGCCAGTCAATCTACCAGTACAGAACCAGAACAAAAACCAATCCCCGACATCTTCCCCTGCCGTAGGTGGAACGACAGGAGATGACCAAGGGCAAAGTGGGGTAAGCGACACGCTGGGAAAAGCGGCCCAAAAAATAGAGCAGGAAGTCCTGCTCACCTTTTCTGTACCTGAGCAGTTTCAGGGGAAAGTTGTTAAAGAAGCGAAACTAAGTGGCAAAGACAAAGTCATTGCCCTCACCTTTGATGATGGGCCTTGGCCTCGCTGGACAGAGCAGATATTAGATATCCTGAAAAAAAACAACATCAAGGCCACATTCTTTATGGTGGGGGAAGTTGTCCAAGATTATCCCCAACTGGCCAAGCAAGTGGTCTTGGATGGTCACGCTATAGGCAATCATACGCGGACTCACCCTTACCATCAATTTAATGAGGCAGGTGCGTCTGAAGAAATTGACCGCACAGCAGAACTGATCTACAAAACCACAGGAGTGAGGACATCTCTATTTCGTCCTCCCGGTGGCATCCTGACCAACGGATTAGCAGCTTACGCCCAAAAGCAGAATAATGTCGTTGTCATGTGGTCAGATGACGCCACGGACTATCGCCGCCCCTCTCCAGAGAGGCTGGCCCACAACGTGCTTAGAGATGCTAAACCAGGTGGTATTGTGCTGATGCACGACGGTGGCGGCAACCGCTCTAACACAGTAGCGGCTTTACCAGAAATTATTAGCGAACTGAAAAAGCAAGGCTACAAGTTTGTCACCCTGCCCGAATTACTAGAAATGCAAGAGCAAGAGCAAGCAGTGACAGCGGCAACACCCAACCAGGTAACTAGTCATTAATAATATGAAGAAGACAAGAGGAGTGTAAGGAGACCCCAAGTGGCAAATCGTGCTCGGTTTGTTTGGCAACGAAGGATATTGATCGGTTTAATTGCCGCTGTTAGTAGTTTTCTCATTAGCTTGATTCTGCCCTGGAACCAACATGCCGAGCCAGGAATTCCCGTGTCCACCATTCACCAGTTGCAGAACCTAAAGAAAGGCTCTCAGATCAGCGGTGACGGAGCGTTGGCAGCGCAGCAAAATGACGCATTTGCCAAACTGCTCGCCAGTTGGGAAGAGGAAGCCAAAGCAGAACGTCTCACCTTTAGTGTGCCTAAGGAGTTTCAGGGGAAAACAGTCGAGGAGGTGAAACTAAATCCTAAAGAGAAAGTCATCGCCCTGACATTTGATGACGGCCCCTATCCCAGTAACACTGAAGGGGTGCTGAAAATCTTGAAGAAGAATAACATCAAGGGGACGTTCTTCTGGATCGGGAAAAATGTGAAAGCATATCCAGAACTAGCACAGCAAGTTGTAGCTGACGGTCACGCGATCGGCAACCATACCTGGCACCACTGGTATCGTGAGATGAGTGAGGATACAGCTTCCCATGAAATTGAGGATACAGCAGAACTGATCTACAAAACGACTGGGGTGAGAACTTCACTGTTTCGTCCTCCTGGAGGCTTTCTGCACAATGGCGTAGCTGACTATGCCAAAAAGAAGAACTACCTGATTACCATGTGGACAGCTGATTCTATAGACTACAGCCGTCCCGGTATAGAAAGACTGATTAACAACGTGATGAAAGAAGTCAAACCAGGCGGGATGGTGCTGATGCACGATGGTGGGGGCGATCGCTCTCAGACAGTGGCAGCTTTACCAAAAATTATCGACAAATTAAGAAATCAGGGTTATAAATTTGTGACAGTGCCGGAATTGTTTGAAATGGAAGACAAAGAACAACAGGCGACGACAGCTGTTAAACCAACTAGCTCTGATGTGATGCAGAATTCACTGATTTGGGAGAAAGAAAAAGGTTCGGTATAGAAGAGTTTGCCAACAAGAGGGACAAGGGAGAGGGGAGAGCATCTCATTGAGGATTGCTATGTCATGTCCATTTTTGGGGCAACGCCACTAAAGCTTGTACCTGTTCTGTAATCTGCTGGAAAGAAGCTAACAGCTCTGTTGCTCCTTCAAGAGTATGTTGTCGAGCCATCCTCTCTAATTTTGCTGCTGGCGCTGACAATTTAGCAATGCCCAGATTAGCCGCAGAGCCTTTAAGTCGATGAGCATAGTGCTCGACTTGGGCATAGTCTAAGGCTTGGATGGCGCTTTCTAGCGCTTCGAGATCTTTAGTAGTGGTGTCTAAAAAAATCGCAATAAGTCGCTGTTGTACAGTTATCTTGCCGCGAGAGATTCTTTTGAGGCGCTCTAAGTCTATTGGCGAGTCAGCATCTTGGGGGGCGATCGCCACTTGGGCAGGATTTGGTTGAGGAGCGATCAGCGAGTGGCTTTCCTCTTTTTGAGGTGTCCAGCGTTGAATAATCGTTGCTAAATCCTCTTGTTCAAGGGGCTTACTGAGGTAATCATCCATGCCTGCCGCCAAACACTTCTCGCGATCAGCTAACATGGCATTGGCAGTCAGGGCAATCACGATGGTATGGCGTTTATTCCCCTCGCGGTGACGTAGTTCCTGGGTTGTGTTATAGCCATCCATCAGCGGCATCTGGCAATCCATCAACACCAAATCGTAATCTTGCTTCGTCAGCCATTCCAACACTTCTAAACCATTAGAAACACAGTCAGCCTGATAACCCAACATTTCCAGTTGACTCAAAATCACGGCTTGATTTATTGAGTTATCTTCTGCTACTAAAATTTTTAAGTTTTTGGTAATTGGGGCTGGCGGCGATTTTTCCCGATCCCCCATTACTACTGACGCCTGACTTTTCTGGAAAGGCACTGTAAACCAAAAATTTGAACCCCGCTCCTCCATACTTTCAACACCAATTTCTCCCCCCATTAGTGATACCAACTGCTTGCAAATAGCCAGTCCCAAACCAGTGCCGCCGTACTGTCGGCTCGTTGAAGCATCTACTTGTGAAAAGGATTGAAATAGTTTTGGCAGTTTTTCAGCCGGAATGCCAATGCCAGTATCAATGATTGTCAAGTGAACGAGTGCAGTTTTTGCAGTTTCAGATTGCAAAGCAGCTTGGAGCTTGACCTCGCCGGTGGGAGTGAATTTGATTGCATTGCCGACTAGATTAAACAAAATCTGGCGTAATCGCCCTGGATCGCCTTGTAGGAGGTGAGGCAAGTTACGATCAAAGTTTACAGATAGTTCTAATTTTTTAGCCTGTGCCTGAGGAGCCAACAAATCCAAGACTTCTTCAACACATTTGTAGATGTCAAAGTCCAGTGTTTCCAACTGCATTTCTCCAGCTTCAAGCTTGGAGAAGTCGAGGATATCATTAATCACACTTAGCAGGTGCTGAGCACTGGTGCGGATAGTTTGGGCATAATCATGCTGCTTGGCACTAAGATTAGTTTGCATCAGCAATCCTGCCATGCCTAGCACCCCATTCATGGGGGTGCGGATTTCATGACTCATGTTAGCCAGGAATTGAGACTTCACCTGTGCTGCTTCTAGAGCAGCTTCTCGTGCTTGTACTAACTCATCAATGCGGTCATCAACAATAATAATACCGCCAACTTTATTTTCAGGAGTGTACCAGGGTTGGATAGCCCAGCGAGAATAGAAGACCGAGCCATCCTCACGCTCCCATTTATCTTCAGCTCTAAAAATAAACTGTCCTTGTAAACCCTTCTGATGGATAGCTTTCCACTCTTCCTTAAGGTCGGGAAACACATCGTAATGACACCGACCCAACAGAGGCTGTCCCTCTAAACCAAAATCAGTGAGCCACTTATTACTGTAGGCAAGATAGCACATTTGAGTGTCCAACATTGCCATTGGTACTGGTGCATTTTTGATAATTTCTCGTACTTGCTGATATTCTCGTTCTAGGGTGATTTGTGCTTGCTTGCGCTCAGTAATGTCTACACCAATTCCCCATCCCGCCCAACCAGGAATTGGGAAACGCTCGCTGATGTTTGACCAGACGACTGTTTTCAGGCTGCCGTCTTTACAAGTTATTTCCCATTCGCGTTCGCGATCGCCTTGCGTAGTCGGATCGCGATCATTATGCTCCTGTTGACTCCCAGAACTAGCCTCTACATCTCCTAAGCCTCCATAGAAGAGTAAGCTAGCGTGAGGTTGCCCGACAACTTCTGCGGCAGTGTAACCCGTGACTCGTTCGCATTCCCGGTTCCAAACGATAATATTGTCATGAGCATCAAACGCTATCATCATCACAGGCATATTCTCTAGTACCGTGCGGAGGCGCTGTTCGCTCTCCTGGATGGCTTGATAAGCTTCATCTCGTTGCAACAGGTTAATATAAGCTTTGGAATGGTAGCGGATGCGAGCAATTAGCTCAATCGCATCGGGGAGTTTAACTAAGTAATCATTAGCTCCTGCGGCAAATGCGTCTGCTTTGAGCTTTGCCTCTTCCTTGGCTGATAGCACAATCATCGGAATATCGCGGGTGGCTGTATTGGCTCGAAAAAAACGCAGCAGCAGCAATCCATCAATCTCAGGCATGACTAAGTCTTGCAGGATGACTGTTGGAGCTATTTCTGTAGCCTGATGAATCGCTTGTACGGGATCGCTACAGTAATGAAAAGTAATATCTTCTTCGGTAGCTAGCATCCGGCGTACCGCCTCGCCAATTATGGTTTGATCGTCAATAAGTAATACTTTTATTTGGTGTTTTTTCAAAAATAAGGCTGATTGGGTAGCTTTGGCATTCTGCCTACTCATAGTAGTTTTGGGCAAGCTTGAGGTAATAGGTAGAGATTACTTAAAGGCGTATTCAGTTGCGTGTTAAGTCCATCGTCTAATCAGATGAGTTACATGAGCGCTCAACTTAGGGTATAGTTAGCGATGCTCCAACTAGCAGAAGTAATATCTTTTTACACCCTAACCGATCACCTAATACCTCAGCGCTTCCATCAAGGCAGGGGCGATCGCTTCAATGGGCAAAATCTCCAGGGCAGCTCCCAACTCTGCTGCTGCTTTTGGCATTCCGTAAACTACACTGCTACTTTGATCTTGGGCAATGGTATGCCAACCCGCAGACCGCAAAAGTTTCAAACCCACTGCACCATCTTTTCCCATACCAGTCAGCAGCACCCCAACTCCCCTTGCTGGCCAATGTTGGGCTACACTTTTAAAAAAAACATCTACCGAAGGGCGGTAGATATAATCGCGTGGCTCTTTGGTGCAGATCAGCGTCCGATTTGACTGCAAAACCAGATGCTCGTTGGTTCCGGCAATTAAGACTTTCCCAACTTCTATCTGACAACCTGCACTCGCCACCTTTACTGACAAGCGTGTCTGATTGTCTAACCATTCAGCTAATCCCGGCGCAAACTGCGCATCCACATGCTGGATAATCACAATGGCGGCGGCGAAATTTTTATCTAGGTGAGAGAGGATTGTCGCTAGAGCCTGAGGGCCACCCGTAGAAGCCCCAATGACCACCAACAGAGAGCTTAGCTTGGGTAAGTTATAATATTTTAATGTGGATCTTCTTCGAGATTGTTTGCCAATTAATTTGGCAATTGTGGCGATTTTCGATAGCAAATTCGCCCCACCTTCAGTATATCCGCTCAGGCCGATAATAGGTGTACGGACTACATCTAGTGCTCCGTATCCCATCGCTTCAAAAATTTTAGGTGAATGACTATTAACTGTGGCTGTCACTACCAAAATTGCGCAGGGAGAATGAGTCATAATCTGGTGTGTCGCCTCAACACCATCCATAACTGGCATGACCAAATCCATCAAAATCAAGTCTGGGGTGTCTTTGAGGCATTTGGCGACTGCTTGGGCACCGTTGCTAGCCAACCAAGCAATTTCATACTCTGGAACTGTCTTTAAAACGCGCCGCAGTGCTTCCGCAGCTATGAGTGTGTCGTTAACAATAGCTATTCGCATCGTCAGCTGCCCGTTGTTAGTTGTCAAAATTTATTTGTTATTCCTTCTTGGGCTACTGAGAAATGACTAATTTCCGATCAAATCTGTAACGGCATTTAATAATGTATTGTCATGAAAGCTGCTCTTAGTTAAATAATAATTTGCTCCGACATCTAACCCTCTTATATAGTCTTCATCACGGTCTTTATAAGATACAATAATTACTGGTAATGACTTTAACTTGGGGTGGTTTTTGATCTGACTGACCAATTCAATACCGTTCATTCGAGGCATATCAATGTCTGTGATCACTAAATCATATTGACCTGTGCGGACGGCATTCCAAGCATCCATCCCATTGACAGCGACTTCAACTTGGTATCCATGATTTTGGAGTAGTTTTTTCTCGACTTCTCTCACAGTAATCGAGTCATCAACAATGAGAATGTGCTTAGGCGGTTTGGATGAGGCGATCGCCGCAGTCTGACCAACCTTATTGAGATGTTCAGCAGCTAACAGTTGCTCAATAGAGCGAACTAAATCATCAACATCCACAATTAACACAATAGAACCGTCTGAGCTGAGGGCAGCAGCGCTAATATCTTGTAATTTTCCTAGACGGGGATCTAAAGGTCTGACAACTAAGTCTTGGACACCCAAAAACCGCTCCACAACAACACCATAATGTTTTGAGCGATCGCTGATCGTCACAACTGGTAAAGCTTCTAATTCTGATGGCAAACTATAAGGAGCTAATTCTAAGACTTGATCAGCTGCTATCAATCCAAAATTTTGCTGAGCAATTGTAAAAAACTGACGGTTTTCAGTCATAGCAATATCAGACGGAGAAATCATCGAAAGTCGGTCAATGCGTGTGAGAGGAAAAGCATAAGCTTCTTTTGAGATTTCCACTAATAAGGCACGAATAACCGACAAAGTTAGCGGCAATTGTAAGTGAAATTTCGTGCCTTTACCCAATTGGGTTATAGCTTTTAGGTTGCCACCCACTTGCTGGATTGTGGTCTGAACTATATCTAGACCAACACCACGACCAGAAATCTCTGTGACTGCACTTGCTGTAGAAAATCCCCGCAAAAACAGAAACTCCATGAGTTCTGTTTCTGTCAGATGGTCGGCTATTTCAGCACTAACCATTCCCTGATTAACGATTTTTTGACGCAGTTGCTCTAAATCCACCCCTCGACCATCATCGGCAACAGTAATTGATAACATCCCAGCTTGATGCACTGCTTCTAACTGCACAGTTCCTTCAGCTGGCTTCCCTACACTCAAGCGCTCTTGAGGTGACTCAATGCCATGATCAATAGCGTTACGCAGGATCTGGATCAGTGGCACCTCTAGCTTCTCTAAAATATCTCGGTCTACCTGGGTGGATTTTCCCAGAATTTCAAATTTGACTTGCTTATCCAGCTGTCTTGCCAAATCGCGAACCATCCGGGGAAACCCCTCGACCCCATCAGCAAAAGGTCGCATCTGAGTAGCAATAACTTCACGGTAGAGACGGTCAGAAAGATTGGTACAGCGACGCGCAAAAATTTCTAGTTCGCTCAAGCGTTCAGCTATCAGTTGATGACATTCGTTGGCTTTTTGGCGAGTCGCATCCATCTGTGACTCAATGCGTTGATTCAGGGGTAAACCTGCTAACCATACCTGTAGCTTTTCCAGATCTTCAGAAAGTGAGTTCTGATGTCGTTTGAGTTTCTGTAAGGAGTCTGCAAAAGGTAGCAGCCAGTTTGCCTCTACAAGTGATTCGCCAGCCAAACCCATTAAGCGATTTAAATTTTCTCTACTGACACGCACTCCTCTATCTGTGCCATTTTGCCAAGAGCTTTGTGCTGCCAGTGACTCCGCCTGCACTAGCTCTTGCGGAGTGGCTACACTTTTTAGATCGCCTAGCGAAACGTGCTGCTTTGCTAAAGAGCTAAAGGAGTCTGCTGCTTGCTCCTCCAAGCTGTTGGAGGGATTTTGTTGGTCTTGCTCAAAGATAGCAGAGATAGCAGTTACTAAAGCTTCAGCTTCGGCTTGCTGTGCCAATAGCCAATTTTCTAAGTTGGCAAGAGGAACTTGGGCAATGTGTACGAGTAGATCGACCCCTCGCAGGAGAATATCAATCTGATCTGATGATAGAGTAATTCTTCCTTCTTGAGCTGCAAAAAAGCAGTCTTCCATGACGTGAGCAACTTTGACAGCTGGCTCGACCTGGACGATACGTGCCGCACCCTTAATAGAATGAGCGGCACGCATTGAAGATGCCAGTGCTTCTAAAGTATGTGATTGGGTTTCCAGAGCTAAAAGGTTGTTATTCAGTATCTCTGCTTGGGCTTCTACCTCCATCCGAAATAAATCCAGCATCGAGAAGTCGCTTAAATCTTGATCTGTCATGGTTAGTGGTTAATTGATTCCATAAGTAATTACTACTAACTACTAACGAATAACAAAAAATTAACAAATATTTTATAGAATCTTCCTATTGAAAGTGTAAAACAATAACTCATCGTCTAAGTAACTAACACTTTTATCCTGCCATACAAACATCGTTTTTGTATAGGTTCCTGTAGCGTGAGCAACGGTAGCGGGTACATTCCGTAAATCCGCAGGGTGGACGCGGTGAATACCATAAATTTCATCAACTGGAAAAACCCAGCGATTTTCCTCTTTTTCAACCACTACCATCCGTTTATAGATGATCGGGCTCATATTCTGACTGGGAGCGGCTGCATCTAGTCCTAAGAGATCGCTGAGGGAGATGCATATGTGAATTTCACCCCGGATGCTCACTATACCAAGGAGAATTTTATTGCTGCGGTGCGGTAGACTGTGGATGAGAGATGGTTCTGTGACTTCTTTAAAGACTGGCGCCGGGAGTGCCAGCCATTCTTCTCCCAGCCGAAACATGCCCACAGATATTATGTCAATTGCTTGTTCTTCTTTTTCCTGAGTGAGCAAGCTAGTCCACTCATCTAGATATTCTGGTGGGGCTTCACGCTCTAGCAATTTGCGTCCGGCAACACTGTATGCAGGGCAGTTGCGACAATGAATATAGGTTTTGAGTTCTGGGCAAGAGCGATCGCCCCAAACTCCAATTTGATTCCAGCAATCAGTTACCCTTGGCAATGCGTCAGTTGTTCGTTGTCCGTTGTCATTT
>CAZZWA010000063.1:9423-18682 GCA_964657555.1 uncultured Microcoleus sp. | reverse complement strand
GCTAACGCCGCTGCCCCTTGATTATTAAATCCCATGCGGTTAAGGGCGGCTTGATCTTTTGGTAAGCGAAACAGACGGGGACGGAGATTACCAGGTTGAGCATGGAAAGTCACCGTACCAAGTTCTGCAAAGCCAAAGCCCAGGTGTTGCCAAACACTAGCAGCAACACCATCCTTATCAAATCCTGCTGCTAGACCAATGGGATTAGGAAATTTCAAACCCCATAAGGTTTGTTCCAGGTGAGTATTCCTTATACAGCATGATTGCTCTAGTTGTGCCAGAACCCAGTTAGCAAATGGGCGATCGCCTATTTGCTCCAGCCTGCTCAAAACTTGCAGAGTCTGCTGATGCAACCACTCTGGATCAGCCTTCAATCCCTTAAACAGGAGAGGATGAATACCGACTTTATAAATATCCAATAGCTCTAAGTGGGTAGACACTGAAAAACTGAAAATGAGAATCTTCTACTTCCCTTGCTCCCCCTGCTTTTTTTCATTGTAAGTTTAATCATGTCGAGCTACTCAGATCCCTTAGAAGCCAGTTTGACTATATTGATACACCGGATACTCAGTAGATGGGCGAAAATAAACGTAAATCGCTGATTAATCAAATAGAGATTGTTTAGTTTTCGCTGTTCAATTTTAACCAAGTTAAGTCCACAGATCCTAGCTTCCAGGAGGGCTGATGCCAGAGTGCCTTTAAAAATAGGCTTTGTGTGTAGAGTAAAGCATTCATGTATCACAGAACTCTTTGTCCTTCGTCATTGGATACTAAGACTGGGAACCAATGACGCCAGTTTTTTTACCTTATAGATACCGCCTTTTTTGTGTAAAGTTTTAATTCAGAATTTTATTTTTTGTTTAGAAAACAGGGTCATACCAAATGCCGACGGCCAAAGAAAAACAACTTGTTGCCTTAGAGCGTGCCCTTCAGACCCTGAGGGAAGAGGAGAATGCCGACGTTCTGATTGAGACGACCCTGAATTATCTGCAAACCGAGTTTGAATATAACCTAATTTGGATTGGCCTCTATGACCGGCTCGATCACAGATTGTTCGGCAAAGGGGGTGTTACTCCAACCGGCGATACTACGTTGCTAAAAAGCAAGTTTTTCCTCAATCCTGGCGATATTCTAGAGCAGGTAGTAATCCAGCAGCGACCCGTAGGTATTCCCGATCTGCGAGAAGAAGTACGTGCGGGGGAATGGCGGAAGGCTGCTCAACAATTTGGCATTCAAGGCACGCTTTTGTTTCCTTTACGCTGCAAAGACCGATGTTATGGTGTCACCCTGCTAGGGTCTTACCAGTGGGGTATCTCGCCCAGTGCCAGCGATAAAGCTCTTTTGTCACTGCTATTTGGAGGATTGGCCTCAGCTCTTTATCAAATTGAAGTAGATTGGCAACACTCCTCTACCAAGCGTCCCGACCAGATTCTATTCCAAGTGATCGACCAGATCGCCAAGGCAGCCACCATGCAGCAGCGCTTGGAGGCTGTAGTGAGCACGACTCAGCAATTTGTGACCCCCACACGTACTAGTCTCTATTGGTTTGAACCCCAAGGCCGCTACTTCTGGTTGCGGGTTGGTAGCCAGCAGAAAGCGAGGGCGATCGCCAGCCCTCTCTCCGGGTCTTCTGGACTGCTGGTGCAGGAGGTTAACGAATTCTATTTAGCACTTGTAGTAGGCCAGACGGTGGCGATTGGTGCTGGGAGAAGCCCCCTGAAAGCTGAAGTGACTGGGCGTTTAATGAAGCGGTTGCGGGTTAGGTCTCTGCTGGCAGCACCAATCATTGTAGGTAAGCAACTCATAGGGTTTCTGGCAGTAGAAGGTAATGAGCCCCGTATTTGGGAAGAGGCAGAGAAAAACTATGTGCGTGCTGCTGCCACTTTGGTGGCATTAGTTGCCGAAAGCGAGTCAGCGATCAAAATACAAGAGCAATCTGTCGCTAACATGCAACTGGTTGCGCAAGTGGCAAATACCGCGGGCGACACCGATACTCAGGCAGCGCTGCAAAAATGCGCTATGTTGCTCTTAGAACGCCTTGGTGTCGAACGCTTCTTATTGCTCAAGGAAGATACTTTAAAAAGTCCTGAGTTAGGAGTGTTGAGTGTTGAAGAGGCAGAAAAAGAGCCGGAGAATTCTTCCTCTTCAACTCAAAACTCTCGTGTCGCCCTACAGCTCGTCTACCAGCATGTTAGAGTGCCTAATCGGCGTGCCATAACCACTCCCTTACCAACCGTTAGCATCGAAGCGCCAATCGTGGCGATTGAAGACTGGGAAGAGGATGAGCAACTGCTGGCTTGGAAGAGCACTCTCATGCAGGTGGGAGTGCGATCGCTACTAGTCTGTCGGATCGGCAGCCCCCCAACCACTAGTCTGCTAGTTTTAGGCCATGGAAATCCCCGAACTTGGAATCGCGCTGAGCAGGAGTTGGTGGGTATTGTCAGTCAACAGATTGCCCTGATGTGGGAAATTCAGTCTCTTCAAACCCTTGCTCAAATTGAATCCTCGTCGCAGCAGACTCTCCAGTCTGGCTTAAACGCTTTCTTGTCCTTCCCACAAGAACCAGATGCTTTTGAGAAAGCCTTTATCACTTTCTTGGCCCAGTTGCTGGCATGTCCCCTGGCTGCTCTTCTAAGATGGACTCCTGAAAAGCCCCTAGCTCAGGTGGCAGTTTCGGTTGTTGCTTCCCCTAGCTTTGCACTACCACTAGAACTGGCTATCCATCCCAATCAAGATGCTCTCATTCAAGACGCTTTGACTACAGATGGCCTTCTAGAACGCCGTCTCAAAGAGCTCTCTCCAGAGACGCAAAGGTGGCTCAGTAGCACCAGTACTGGCTGTCTGTTGGTTATGGTTCTGCCTAGGCGACTGGGGACTGAGGACTGGGGACAAGCAAAACAAGGGAGATTTGGCAACACTCCCCAATCAGCAATACCAGAAGCAGGTGCGATTGTGCTACTAGCCGACAAAGTACAACGTCAGTGGCCCAGCGACCTGCTCCCAGTTGTGGAAACCCTAGTGCGACAGTTCGCTACCTACAGTAGCTACCTGCGCTCTCATAAATCTCTTGAGCGTGAAGTGAGCAACCTACAGCAGATGAACTGGTACAAACACAGGAGCCTGGAAACTTTCCATCATGCTGTCGCCACGAGCATCAGTGCCTTGGTTGAACTGCCGCTCTCAAAGGGTATGCCTGTTAGCGTTAGCGTCAGCGAAGCAACAAACAGGAAAGAGGAAGCAGCTTGGAGTGTGAATCCTTCTTCTCCCTTGCCCCCCAACATCCCAGAACTCCAGCCTCATTCTACCCCAGAGTCCCTCCGGCGTATGCGCTCCTCACAACTTTTGCACCATATGGAAAACACGCTTGCCACTCTCTCCCCGTTGCTTAATCAGGAACAGTGGCAGTTCACTCTCACCCTTACCCAGATTCCTTTAGCCAATCTCCTGAAGCGATGTCTCTTGCTACTAACGCCCCTGACAAAGCAGCGACAACTCTTGATCTCGGTTCATATTCCTAGTACTGAGCGCGTTTGTGGTGATCGGCTTAAACTCGAATGCATCCTATTTGAACTGCTCTTATCAGCTGCCCGTTCTTGCCCACCTGGAGGCCAAATGAACATTTGGTGTCATCAAATCAGCTCCTCTCTTCTAGAAGTCTTAATTACCGACAAGATTGCTCTTGAAAGAATGACTTCTGAAAGCAGCAGAATAAATCAAGAACCGACTAACTTAAACCTAAAAATTTGCCAACGAGTTGTGCGCTCTTGGGGCGGTGACCTCCAGTTCTACCAGATAGAGGGGAGCCAATATACCAGTCGATTATTACTCCCACGCCCCTCTTAAAGTGCTAAGTTTTGAGTTTTGAATTAATTGATTAGATCTACTCAGTACTCATAACTTATAACTCAAAACTATTGATCAAACTGCTTGTGGTTGAACCTGTGGCTGGAACTGGAATAGTGAGTACACCACATTGCGGCGGATGTCTGTCATCATATCCAAAAACATCTCATACCCTTCCTGCTTATACTCAATCAGTGGGTCTTTTTGACCATAGCCCCGCAGTCCCACAGACTCGCGCAGGGCATCCATACCTTGCAAATGCTCTCGCCAGAGGGTGTCAATTTGCTGCAAAATAAAGAACCGCTCTGCTTGGCGCATCAGACCGGGCTGAATTTGGTCTACCAAGTTCTCTTTAATGTCATAGGCTTTGCGCACTTCTTCATGCAAGAAGGTTTTGATTTCCCCTACACTAAGATCGTCAATCTGCTCTGGTTCCAAATCTTTCAGCAGCTCGACAAATTCTTTCACTTTGGCCACCAGACTTGGCAAGTCCCACTCCTCAGGTGGCAAATCTGGGTTCACGTAGCCGTCCACAATGTCATCCATTGTTCTCTCGGCATAAGCAACCACCTGCTCTTTGAGATCCAACCCTTCCAACACCCGTCGCCGTTCGGCATAAATTGCCCGCCGCTGGTTGTTCATCACCTCGTCATATTCAAACACCTGCTTGCGGATGTCATAGTAGTAGGTTTCAACCTTCTTCTGTGCGCCCTCCAAGCTGCGCGTCAGCATTCCAGATTCGATGGGCATGTCCTCTTCCACCCCGAATCTCTCCATCAAAACTGCCACGCGATCGCCACCAAATATCCGCAGCAGGTTATCTTCTAAGCTTAAGAAAAACTTCGTCGAACCAGGGTCTCCCTGCCGTCCTGCACGTCCCCGCAGCTGATTGTCAACGCGGCGCGACTCATGGCGTTCTGTACCAATGACATGCAGTCCTCCCAACTGCACCACCTCATCATGCTCTCTCTTCGTAAACTGTTCGTACTCCTTGCGGATCGACCTATTGATCTCCCGTAGCCGAGCCACAGCCATGTCTTCAGTGGGCGCATTTTCTGCCGCAATGGCCACAATCTCCTCAGCCTCCAGTTCTGGCAGACTCCGCTCTCCATACTGCTTGACTGCGAAATTTACCGCTTCCTTCAACTGTTGTTCCGTTTCTTTGGATAACTGAGTTGGGTAAATCTGGGGCGACACTTTCCAGGTTTTCACTTTCTTCCCAGGCACAAACCCATGAGCAGGTGCCCGATCTGGTACTCTTACCCCAGCAAAGGCATCTTCTTCCTCAGGCTGCACCACTTTCGGCATAAAATATTCCCGCACCTTCAGTCTTGCCATATAGTCGGCATTACCACCCAAGATAATGTCTGTTCCTCGTCCTGCCATGTTGGTGGCAATCGTCACTGCCCCCTTGCGACCTGCTTGGGCAATAATTTCCGACTCCCTTTCCACATTCTCTGGTCGTGCATTTAGCAGATTGTGCGGTACGCTTAGTTGATTCAACAGTCCTGACAGCAGTTCCGACTTCTCTACGCTTGTCGTTCCCACAAGCACGGGTCGCCCTTGTTCATGCATCTGGGCACATTCTTGAGCTAAAGCTTTCCACTTGCCGCTCTCTGTTTTATAGACGACATCTGGCAAATCCTGGCGTCCTGATGTCCGGTTGGTGGGAATGATTGTCACCGTCAAATTGTAAATTTTTTCTAACTCCGCTTCCTCTGTCTTGGCCGTTCCCGTCATTCCCGCCAACTTTGGATACAGCAAGAAGAAATTCTGGTAGGTAATCGTTGCTAGGGTTTGAGTCTCGTTCTGAATCTCTACCCTCTCCTTGGCCTCGATCGCTTGGTGCAGTCCGTCACTCCAACGGCGTCCCGGCAACACCCGTCCTGTGAACTCATCCACTATGACTACTTCTCCCTGGCGGACGATATAGTTCACATCTTTGATAAACAGTTCTTTGGCCTTAATGGCATTAAATATGTAGTGCGCCCAAGGGTCTTCTGGGTTATACAAATCTTGCACCCCCAATAGCTGCTCCGCCTCAGCAAACCCTTCGTCAGTCATCAGGACGTTGCGAGCTTTTTCATCCACCTCGTAATGATCTTCTGACTGTAGACGCAAAGCAATATCAGCAGCCTGCAAATACTTCTCAGTCGGTCTTTCTACCTGCCCAGAAATAATTAGTGGCGTCCGCGCTTCGTCAATTAGTACCGAGTCTACTTCGTCAATGACGCAGTAATTGAAGGGGCGTTGCACAACATCAACCATGCTTGTCGCCATGTTGTCGCGCAGATAATCAAAGCCTAACTCACTGTTTGTGGCGTAAGTGATATCACACTCATAATTCTTTTTGCGCTCATTTGGCCCCATTCCTCCTTGAATCAGACCTACGCTCAAACCCAAAAAGCGATGCACCTGCCCCATCCATTCAGCGTCACGACGGGCTAGGTAATCATTCACTGTAACAACGTGTACACCCTTGCCGGTAAGAGCATTGAGATATGAGGGTAGGGTGGCGACTAGAGTTTTTCCTTCGCCAGTTTTCATCTCAGCAATCTGCCCTTTGTGCAAGATAACTCCACCCAAGAGCTGCACATCAAAGTGGCGCATTCCCAGGACTCTGCGCGCCGCTTCTCTCACAACAGCAAAGGCTTCGGGCAGCAGGTCATCTAGCAGTTCAGTTCGTTCTCTATCTGTTGCGGCTTTCTCCAGACGCTGCTTAAATTCTGCTGTTTTACCTGTCAGCTGCTCGTCAGACAGGGCTTGCATGTCTTCTTCTAGAACAGTAATGTCTGCAACGAAAGGCTGATATTTTTTAAGCTTGCGTGCGTTAGGATCGCCTAGTAAATTTTTTAACATAGCAGAAATTAAGGAGCTATTTAAGGATGAAAACAATAGTATGAATGAAGATTTTCTTATTCTTCATACTTAACACATCATACTTCTGAATAGTATCATTTCCCTTCTGGCTACGCGGTACGGGGATCAGGATAGCCTTTAGGGGGAATTTTCCCATTCAGAAGTCAGCTGGCGGAAGTTGAATTGAGCAGCACTGGGGTGACAGGTCACGCAGGAAGCAATTTTGATGTTGCGGGGCAGTTTAACTCGTGGATGAAGGGCTTTGAAAAAACGGGATTCGCTGAGGCGATAGGGGATTGATTCCCCAGCCGCAGGAGGACGAGAGAAATTCTGTATGTACTCCCAGACAACGAGAATAGAGGGGCCGATCAGCAGCTGCAATTTTTCGCCGTAATGATCCTCGTCTTGCAGCAGATTGCGCCAAGTTTCGTCGGGTAGAACTGCCGGTGGCAAGGCAATATGGCAGGTGCCACAGCTTTCTCGATAAACTTCTTGCCCCAAGCGATAGCGGCTAGGAACTGGGTCAACAGTGCCCTCTGGGGTTTCAGGTGCGATGATGGTTGCTTGAGATAATTTGCCAGACGTCTCAATTCCCCTTGTCTCCCCTTTGAAAACAGGGGATAAGGAGGGGTTGCTGGTGACATCCATTGCCAATCCTAGTCCACATCCTAAGCAGATACTCCATAACAAAAGCAACAGGAGCAAAACCCAGGGCGATCGCGAAGCATATGGACGAGTTCCTCTTAGCGCTCTTTGCCGCTGCCGAATTTCTGAACGAACAAGCTTATTCATATTTACAAACTCTTTGTCAAGCTCCTAGTGGGCTCAGTTAGTTTAGATGGTCAATCAGTAGCCTGCCCTTGGCCTCGCCAACAAGCTCTATGTAATTGGAATTGAGCGTAACAACCGCTCAACAATCGTCCTGGCTCGACGCCCTCCAGTGGGGATGAGACGATGAGCAAGTACGTGGGGTGCCAGGAACTTCACATCATCGGGAATGGCATAGTCGCGTCCTGCCAGAAAAGCTAGTGCTTGGGCGGATCGCTGTAAGGCAACTGTCCCGCGAGGACTAGCTCCCAGAGTGATTTCTTCATCTACCCTCGTTGCCCGTACCAAATTGAGGATGTACTGTTGCAAGGAGGTCTCAACTTTCACCTGAGTACAAAGACGGCGTAATGTCAAGACTTCTTCTAAGGAAATACAGGGTTCTAGATCGCTCGCTCCAATCCCTTCTTGCAGCCGTTGGAGCATCTGGAGTTCTTCTACTTCGCTAGGATAGCCTAGGCTTAAAGACAGGGTAAACCGATCCATCTGTGCCTCTGGCAAGGGAAATGTGCCCTGATACTCAATCGGATTCTGGGTGGCAATCACAAAAAATGGTCTTTGTACAGGTCGAGAAACCCCATCCACTGTGACTTGCCGTTCTTCCATCACTTCCAATAAAGCAGATTGAGTGCGGGGCGTTGCTCGGTTAATTTCATCAGCCAGCAGGATGTTAGCAAATACTGGTCCAGGGAGAAATTCAAACTCGCGGGTGCTAGGATTCCAAATATTGGTACCAGTGATATCTGTAGGCAGGAGGTCAGGGGTGCATTGAATGCGCTGAAATCGCCCGTCAATAGAGCGTGCCAGAGATTTTGCTAGGAGGGTTTTGCCAACACCGGGCACGTCTTCTAGCAGGGCGTGACCTCCAGCTAGCAGTGCAACCATGACTAAGCGGATGGCATCGGCTTTACCGACAATGGTACGACCAAGATTCTGGGTCAGCTGCTCTATCAGTTCTCTCATACTCCAGTAAGCTACTCCCTTCTTGCTATTGCCAACTAGCCCATCTTTATCCTCAGCACAATCAACACTCAGCATTTAAAAAGGCTCTGGCTGCCCTTACGTCTGCCTGAATTTGTGCCGTGAGAGCATCTATAGACGCAAATTTCTCTTCCGGTCGCAAAAATTGTTCTAGGCTCACCGTTAATCTCTGCCCATATAAATCTCCAGACCAATCTAACAGGTGAACCTCTATCGTGGGAATTGTCCCTTCCACGGTTGGGCGACAGCCAATGTTCATGACTCCAAGGATTGGAGATTGGGAAGAGGGGAGCAACAAGGGAGATGGGTTTTCCTGTTGCTCTCCTCTTGCCCTTGTTTCCTCTTCCAGATAGACTCGAACGCAGTAGACGCCAAATCTTGGCAAAAACTTTTCTGGCGGTAGTTGGAGGTTGGCAGTGGGAAAGCCTATGGTTCTGCCTAGTTGCTGCCCTGGCACCACTAAGCCAGTGAGTGTATAGGAACGCCCTAGCAGCCGGTTTGCCGACTGCATATCTCCTTCCTGTAGTGCTTGACGGATCAGAGAGCTACTAATTCTTTCACCTTCACAGATTTGTAGGGTGACGATGTTGGTAACGATACCATGTGAGGTGGCGATCGCTTGCAGCTCTTCTGATGTTCCGGATCGCTGCTGACCAAAGCGAAAATCCTCTCCCACACTCACTAACTTGCAAGCTAGTTGCTGCACCAGAATCTTTTGGACAAACTCTTGTGGACTTAGGGAAGCCAGTTC
>CAZZWA010000063.1:3835-9323 GCA_964657555.1 uncultured Microcoleus sp. | reverse complement strand
TGCCCGCGATGCACACCGTCAAAGTTTCCCAGAGCAGCAGCGGTCGGCTTTAGAGCAGTTTTAAGAGAGGAAGTAACCCACACGCTTTACATTTTTACATAATTTAGCTTTTGAGAGGAGCGCTGCCAACCCTGGTTTTTCTCTACTTTAGGCTGATACAGAGCATAGGTCAATTAAGCTAATGCTAATCGCTTCCTCTGGCAGAAACCTTGGCCTCAGATAGGATTTCAGGAATCTGGGAAGCAGTTGGTACTAGTTGAATTGATAGACCTTCACGGGCCATGATCGTATCAGGAAACTCTCGAGCTGCTTGTTCTCCAACCCGATCCAGAAAATCATCACTATGCAGAGGATCGTGGTGAAAAATTACCAGTTTTTTCACATTGGCTGCCTTAGCCACCTTCAATCCTTCCTGCCAGGTTGAATGTCCCCAGCCTACCTTGCCACCGCGAGCTGAGTTGTATTCCTCATCAGTGTATGCGGCATCTATGATTAAAACATCAGCATTACGGGCTAGCAGCACGACATTTTCATCTAATCTGCCTGTAAAGTGTTCTGTATCGGTGATATAGGCTGCTGAACATCCCCGCCAATTAACACGGTAGCCCACGGCTTCACCGGGATGGTTCAGCTGAGCATTTTCAATAATGATCTCGCCAATTTGCACCTTCTGCCCTACTTGTATGTCATGAAACCGCAACTCAGAGCCCATGACCTGTATGGGTACGGGAAAATTTGGGTGGAGCATCTGGTCGCGTAGGCGTTCCTCAATCGTTGCACCGTTGGGAGCGATCGCCCCATAAATATGGAAGCAATTCCCCTTAATGAAGGCCGGGTTGAAAAAGGGAAAGCCCTGAATGTGATCCCAGTGAGAGTGGGTGAAGAACATGTGGGCTTCCACAGGCATTTGCGACAGAAGGTATTGACCCAAGATGCGCAGACCTGTGCCGCCGTCGAAAATCAGGCGCTCACAACCTACTCGCATCTCAACACAGGGCGTATTGCCGCCATACCTGACTGTCTCCGGTCCTGGACAAGCGATACTTCCTCTGACGCCCCAGAAGTGAATCGTAAATAGGTTTTTCATGTTATACATGGGTGTTCCCTGTAGGATTCCTCAGGCGGTCTATCAGTAAGATCTGATTGGTTTTTGATAGTATTTGTGCCATCCAGCTCAAGCCCAGTTGCCAGTATTGGTACCCTAAAAGTTATATGCAAGACAAGACCACCTATGGCCCTTACCGCCTTAATTGTTTTTAGTTGCCATCCAATGTAATCGAAAGTTGAGCTAGTTGACCAATGAGAAATCAATAACTTACTCACCCAACCTCATTTACTTTTTGCTTTAGAGTATCCTTTATAATTGCTCATTAGGCTGTTGCAGATGCAGGTATGGTAACAATTTATACTGTAAACGCTGAGCAGCGTCCAACAACTGAGCTTTGCGTTGAGACTGTCGTTAGTCCTAACCCCTTGAGCATTGGTTGACTCAGGGAAAACCTAGTGATCAAGGGCAGGCGAAAAGACACGTCCATAACCGCATGCAGTATGAATACACATTCTAACGGCAAAGACTGTCGCTGTTTACTACCAATTTTAAAAAAGATTAGCAGTTCCAATACCAATATTTTGGTGTATTGCGCCGCCCTCAAGTGTGATCTCGATCAACAAGCCGAGTGCTGCACCCTGATCGCACTGGCTATCCGCGTCTCTTCTATTCTATTTAAGAACGCGAATTGCTGACGGTATAAATAGCGCTTTCTAGTTACAAGCGGACAAAATGGGCAGAATTATTTAGATATTTAACCCCCACGACTTACCAGCTCTAAAATTGAGGTTAAGAAACATTACGTAATATTCAGAGGAAACTATGGCCCTTAAGGTGGAAATTTACACATGGAGCAGTTGCCCATTCTGCATACGAGCCAAGGACTTACTGAAACGCAAGCACATTGACTTCATCGAATACAGCATAGATGGTGATGAGGCCGCACGGGCAAAAATGGCACAAAGAGCGAATGGACGCCGTAGCGTGCCGCAGATCTTCATTGATGACAGACATATCGGCGGCTGCGATGACATGTACGCGCTGGAGGCAAAAGGCCAGCTGGATTTAATCCTTCAAGGTGGTTGAGAGTAGCTTGGTGGGAGGCGAAATCTCATATTGCTAGGGCGAGTCGGGGTCATTCATGACTTGCTCTTAACCCTATTCGCCCTAAGATGAAACGATATTAGAAAGCTATCGAGAGATAAATTAGGAAAACGCAACAGGTGATTGTTGCCAGATTAAGAGGAGAAACTGGTGAAACTTGCTTTTATTATTGACCCCATCCAACAGCTCGATCCCACCCACGACACAAGCGTGGCTCTCATGGAAGCTGCGCACGCTAGGGGTCATGAAGTTTGGGTGACTCAGGCTAACTTGCTGAGTGTGGTAGATAGCAAGGCTTGGGCGGTACTAGAACCAGTGCAGCTAACGCCAGTGCATCTAGTGGAAGGACGCTGGGTTACCGAGTCACCTTGGTTTACTATAGGCGCTCGCACTTTACAGCCTTTAGAAGATTTTGCTGCTGTTTTCATGCGGACTGACCCACCAGTGACAGTTCCTTACCTCTATTCCACCTACATCTTGGACTACATTGATCCAGGTAAAACATTAGTGGTCAACGCTCCCACAGGGCTGAGAGCGGCAAATGAAAAGATGTATGCTTTACAGTTTACAAAGGCAATTCCAGAAACGATTGTCAGCGCCGAAAAACAGGTAATACGGCAGTTTGTTGAGGAAAAAGGGGCAGCCATATTGAAACCTTTGGGTAACAAGGCAGGTGAAGGAATTTTATTTCTAGAGCCGAGCGATCGCAACTTTAACTCCATCATCGAACTCAGTACTTTTCAGGGTCGAGTGCCAGTGATGATTCAAACTTATTTACCAGCAGCCAAAGAGGGAGACAAGCGGATTATCCTACTCAACGGTGAACCAATTGGGACGGTGAATCGAATTCCCACTGGCAAGGAATTTCGCGGCAATATGGCTGTCGGAGGCAGAGTTGCTCAGACGGAAATCACTCAACGAGAGCGCGAAATTTGTACCCAACTGGCTCCGACGCTGCAACGGGATGGGTTAATTTTTGTCGGGATTGATGTGATTGGCGGCTACCTCACGGAAGTCAATGTTACCAGTCCTACTGGTATCCGAGAGATCGACCGGCTAGAAGGTACTCGATTGGGGCATCAAGTGGTTGAATGGGTAGAACAGTTTTGGGAAAGCGCTAACGGCTAATGGCTATTGTTCAAGAGTCTGAGCCATTAGCTAATGATCAGGTAGCTTGTCCCTGGGGAATGCTTGCTCATCTTTGAGGTGGATACCACTAGTATTAATCGGCTTGGCGTCTTCTATTTTCCTTCACCATCCATTTTCTCAAGTAAATCAATGCTTTCTGCCTTAAATATGGAACAGCCTGTGATTGGTGTAGCAGTTGTGGGGACAGGATTTGGACAAAAAGTACATATTCCTGGATTTCAGGCTCATCCCCGGACTCAAATTGTGGCAGTTCATCACCGGGATTTGGCTCAAGCCAGAGCGATCGCCCACACCCACAACATCCCCCACGCTAGCAATTCTCTTGAAGATATCGTAGCTTTGCCAGATGTTGCTGGGGTCAGTATCTCAACGCCGCCATTTCTGCATTACGAGATGGCTAAGATCGTGCTGCAAGCTGGAAAGCATTTGTTACTAGAAAAACCCACGGCCTTATCAGCCGAAGAGGCACGGGAGTTGTACCAACTGACTTTACCTCCCCTGTCTCCCCCTTATCAAGCGGGGATGCCGCAGGCGGGGGGGTTGAGACAAGGCGTCGTTGCCACGATGGATTTTGAATTTCGCTTTGTTCCAACATGGCAATTATTCGCGGAACTGTTATCCCAAGGCTATGTAGGGCAGAAACGTCTAGTGAAGATTGATTGGTTGGTGTCCAGTCGTGCCGATGCGACGCGCCCTTGGAACTGGTATGCTTGCAAAGATCGGGGCGGCGGAGCACTGGGTGCAGTGGGTTCCCACGCTTTTGACTATATCAGCTGGCTGTTTGGCCCTGTGAAACGGCTATCTGCTCATCTAAATACAGCAATTCCTACTCGCCCAGATCCGGCAACTGGGGAAATGAAGTCAGTAGATGCAGATGATACCTGCCTGCTGATGCTGGAGTTGGCAGATGGCACACCTTGCCAAGTTTGCATCAGTTCAGTCGCTTATCAAGGGCGGGGGCATTGGGTAGAAGTCTATGGCGATCACGGCACCTTGGTTCTCGGCAGCGATAATCAGAAAGATTATGTGCATGGTTTTCGCCTATGGGCAGCACCAGCAGGTAAACCCCTAACAGAGGTGGAAATCCCGACGCGTTTGGCGTTTCCTCGAAGCTACGCTGATGGGCGCATCGCACCGTTTATTAGGGTAGTTGACACCTGGGTTAAGGCGATTGATGCTGATGAGTCAATAACGCCCTCGCTGCGGGAAGGAGTTTATTCGCAGCTGTTGATGGATTTAGCTCATCAATCTCATACAACGGTAAGGTGGGTAGATGTGCCAGAGTTAGAGGCATTTCTAGCTAGCGGTTGAAACTAGCGATCGCACCCTATTTTTGCAGAAACACGACAAGAGTGGTTAAAGTCGAGACAGCTCTTGAATGCTTTTTCCTAAAGGTGTAAGACCATGTTGTCTGTCGCGGTTTTTGTATGCGTCGGCTGGATAGTGTCAGTCTGCATACACGAGTTTGGCCATGCGGTAGTCGCCTATTGGGGTGGCGACACTTCAGTGAAAGATAAGGGATATCTGACACTGAACCCGATCAAGTATACCGACCCGCAGATGAGTCTTATTCTACCCACGATCTTTCTGCTGATGGGGGGAATGGCTCTACCTGGTGCCGCAGTTTATATTGATCGGCGACGATTGCGCAATCGCTGGTGGCAGAGTGCAGTTTCCGCCGCTGGTCTCATGGCTAGTATCCTAGTCACTTTATTGCTGGCGATCCCCTTCTGGATGGGTTTGACATCGCTAGACAGTCAACACTGGATCTGGCCTGCTTTAGCATTTTTGATTTCGCTGGAAATTTATGTTGTGTTGCTCAACTTGCTGCCAATTCCACCTCTGGATGGCTATGGCATCATTGAACCGTGGTTGCCCGCTCAAATTCAGAATCAGCTGAGAAGATTTGGTAACTATGGAATGACTACTCTTTTTATCTTGCTATGGTTCCTCCCACCGTTTAATCTATCTCTTTGGGGACTGAGTTTTAGGATTGGCGAAACCCTTGGCATTCCTATGACGATGATCGTCACAGGCTCTCAGTTATTCAAGACTTCATCCGGCATTTTGCTATTGATAGGGATTGGCGTTATTTTGCTGGGACGCCGATTGATGAGTCCCCATGAAAGTTTGTATCACAAAGGAAATAAGTTACTCAAATCGCAGCAGTATGAACAAGCGATCGCC
>CAZZWA010000063.1:0-3735 GCA_964657555.1 uncultured Microcoleus sp. | reverse complement strand
TCAAATCCGTTTGAGGAACTATCATATCCAGCCCCTCTTCTACTTGGGGAGAGAGAAATTGATATTATTCCCTGGCCAACACTTCCCTAAGCGCGTTGTAGGCAGGTTTAGGGCGATACAACTTATCAAAAATGAGCGGGGCATCCGGCTTTTTTGTCACCCACGGAATCCAGGAATGACTATCTGTAAAGCCCCACATTACAAATGCTCTACAGTTAGAAGCTGACAAACACACTCTCAACATATCTCTGTAAATGCGTGCCTGAACAGCAAATTTTTCTGCTAGCGTACCAGTACCATTTTGAATTTTCACATCCATCTCAGTGATATGCACCTCCAACCCTAAGGTGTGAAGGCGCTGGATATTGGCAGCAACATCTTCTGGCTTTGGTGCTGAAACCGTGCTAACGTGCATTTGCAAACCCACGCCCTGAATAGGGACGCCGCGTTGCCGCAAATCCCGAACCAGGGCAAAAATGGCGTCTGACTTTTTCCCTAATCCCTCGCCGCCATAGTCGTTGTAGAACAAGCGAACCTGGGGATCTACCTCATGCGCCCAGCGAAAGGCCATCTCAATGTATTCTGGCCCAATTCCCCGCAGCCAAATCGTCTCTCGGAGGGAGCCATCACCAGCAATAGCTTCATTCACCACATCCCAACTCAGAAGCTGTCCCCGATAGTGGCTGACGACTGTCTGAATGTGATCTCGTAAAATAGACAACAGCTCCTCGCGGCTAAATTTTCCCTCTGTTAGCCACTTGGGGAGTTGATTGTGCCATACCAAAGTATGACCGCGGACTTGCATCTGATTTGCTTTGGCAAAGGCGACAATGATATCGGCGTTTGTAAAATTATAAGTGTTGCGCGCAGGCCGTAGTGGCTGAAACTTCATAGCATTTTCTGGAGTCATAGTGTTGAACTCACTCGCCAGCACTTGCTTGTATGTAAGCTCATTACGTAAGGGACTGACATCCACTGCTGCACCAATGCTAATTCCTCGGTGTTGTGCTATGGAACGTAGAGACGAAGGTTGTGTACTACTTGCCAGAGAGAGTGTCACAGTGGTTACTAATGCTAACAGCATCAAAGCTATGAACAATCCACGTTTTATGCTCCAGTGCAACAAGGTTAGATTCTGTGGCAGCTTTATCATAGAGTCAACCGGCTGATTCCCTTCTAAAGTATGCTCTGCTGCCTCAATCCCGATTGCCAGAAGCCCCAGAACCCTGATAGTAACAAGTATTGCCAGAGTTGCCGGACTGAATTAGCACTGCTGGGAGGACACTACCGTGTTATCCGGTTGCTTTCAGATGAGGGAGGATTTGGTAGAACCTATCTAGCTGAGGACGAACAGAAGCTTAATGAACTCTGCGTCGTCAAGCAATTAGTACCGCAGTTGCAAGGAGCTTCCGGGGTACGGAAGGCGGTAGAACTATTTGCAGAAGAGGCAAAGCGTCTGCAACAGCTAGGAGAGCATCCCCAGATTCCCACCTTGTATGCTTACTTTTCCCAAGACAATTACTTCTATTTAGTGCAACAGTATATTGAGGGACAGAACTTGTTGCAAGAGTTGCAACAAAAAGGTGGCTTTAGCGAACGGCAGATTAGGGAACTGTTGCTAGATATATTGCCTGTCCTGAGATTTATCCACGAACAACATGTCATTCACCGAGACATCAAGCCCCAGAATATCATGCGCCGCCTCGTACTTCCCACCCTTGCCCAAAGGAAGTCGGGGAAGTTAGTGCTAATTGATTTCGGAGCATCTAAGCAGTTGAAGGCAACGGTAAAGCAGAAAATCGCTACGAGAATAGGCTCCGAAGGATATGCTCCCATAGAACAAATGCGCGGTGGCGAAGCTCATCCAGCCAGCGATTTATTCAGTCTAGGGACAACCTGCTTTCATTTGCTAAGCCAGCAACATCCCTTGGAGTTGTGGGCGGAATACGGCTATAGCTGGGTGCTGAATTGGCGGGTATACGTGAACGGCCCGGTTAGTAATGACCTAGGATATATTCTGGATAAGCTGTTGCAAAAAGATATCGAACAGCGCTACCAGTCGGCAGATGAGGCGATCGGCGACTTGACACTGAAACCGCCTGCACCTGTAACGCCTGCAAGAATCCAGAATTCCCAAACACTGAAACCGCCTGCACCTGTAACGCCTGCAAGAATCCAGAATATCCAACAGCCGCCACAGTTTCTCTACCGACCTCATGTACAGAAAAAAGATACCCAGTTGAGAAATAAATTGCTGGTAGGTAGTGTGTTCTTGCTGGGATTAGCGGTATATGGTTACTTTGATCTCCTACAGCCATTTTCTGAGTCTGCTAACGAACTCACTGTCAGCCCCACAGAAATCATCCCTCAGGGAGGGGTGACTGTAGCTGGCACTTTGAGGGGACATTTATCCTCAGTTTATTCTGTCACTTTCAGTCCGGATGGAAAGATGCTTGCTAGTGGCAGCAAGGACAAAACGATCAAATTATGGAATCCGAAAACGGGACAGGAAATCCGCACCCTCAGAGGACATGCGTCGCAGATTCTTTCTGTTGCTTTCAGTCCGGATGGCAAAACGCTTGCTAGTGGCAGCGAAGACAACACGATCAAACTGTGGAATCTGCAAACAGGGCAGGAAATCCGCACTTTAAGGGGGCATTCATCCTCAGTTAGTTCTGTAAGTTTCAGCCCCGATGGAAAGGTGCTTGCTAGTGGTAGTTTCGACAACACGATCAAACTGTGGAATCTGCAAACAGGGCAGCAAATTCGCACTTTGGCAGGACACTTATCATTGGTCTATTCTGTCGCCTTTAGCCCGGATGGGGGGACACTGGCTAGTGGCAGTTATGATAATACTGTCAAGTTGTGGAATCTGACAACTGGAAAGGAAATTTACTCTCTGACGGGACATTCCAGTTGGATATTTTCTGTTGCTTTCAGCCCAGATGGAGAGACGCTTGCTAGTGGCAGTATGGATAAAACTATCAAATTGTGGAACCTGAAAACAGGACAGGAACTATACACACTGACTGGACACACCAACTGGGTATTTTCTGTTGCCTTCAGTCCAGATGGACAGAAGCTTGTTAGTGGCAGTTTGGACAATACAATCAAAGTGTGGAATTTGAAAACAGACGAGGAACTCTATACCCTTAAAGGTCATTCAGACTATGTTAGCTCTGTCACCTTTAGCCCAGATGGACAGAGCATTGCTAGTGGCAGTGCAGATCGCACTATCAAGATTTGGCGATCGCCTGAAGATCGTGGCTTAGGGACTTCCAAATAAAAAATGTCCAATCTTGGGGAGGCAGGGGGAGCAGGGGAAGAAGAATTTGATACCTGTGTTAGATGCAGGAATTGGATAATTTATTTTTTGCAGTTACTAAAATAAAATAAGAGCGATCGCCTAAAAACCCTGCTAATGCTCGTCATGTTTAACGCCACCACCGACTCGCCCTTCTCGGGCTTTTTGAACTGAGAAAAGATTCCGTTAGCTTGTGCTTTGCACAGTATTGCTTCAGCATTTCTGATAGCGCATTCCTGGGAGTTGAGATACCAACCCTAACAGTTCTAGTTGCAACAGCCTACCAGAAACTTCCCCAGCAGACATGCCAGTTTGTTGGACAATGAAATCCAAAGAAATTGGTTCTGAGGGAATTGCCTGCAACACCTGTTTCAGCTCTGGTGCCAAATTGGGCGAGGGAGATTGAGTAAATAACGAAAGTTGCTCTACTG
>CAZZWA010000062.1:18697-18797 GCA_964657555.1 uncultured Microcoleus sp. | reverse complement strand
GAATATACTTATCCCAAGTGCAATCAATCCAGGTATCAGTTGATAGTTTAATTTGAAGTTTACTCATAAGTTTCTATTTTAGTATTTGTAGGGTGCATGA
>CAZZWA010000062.1:2777-18597 GCA_964657555.1 uncultured Microcoleus sp. | reverse complement strand
ATAACACACCCTACGTGGATTTCAAAAATCAAATATGAGTCCTATATGAGTAACCATAGCTTGAATATACTTATCCCAAGTGCAATCAATCCAGGTATCAGTTAATGGTTTAATTTGAAGTTTACTCATAAGTTTCTATTTTAGTATTTGTAGGGTGCATGACGGACTTCAGTCCTCACGCACCAAGAGCTTCGGATGGTGCGTTAGCCTACGGCATAACACACCCTACGTGGATTTCAAAAATCAAATATGAGTCCTATATGAGTAACCCAGATTTGAAAGTAGGTTAATTCCCCTTTCAAATCTGAAATTACGAACTACGAACTAAGAATTAAGAACTTTCACCACATGATAACGGCTGGTCAATTTGTCTAGTTGCTGCAACAACAGGCTGAGGAACAAACCCACATCTGTAACCACACCGACAGATTCCACCGAACCGCGATCGCTCAACTTGGTTACTACGGCTGGGTTAATATCCACACAGACCATCTTCACACCTGCTGGAGTCATATTTCCTACTCCGATAGAATGCAGCATGGACGACAGCATCAAAACCATGTCTGCTCCTGCCAACAACTGGGAATACTCTTGCTGAGCTTTAATTAAATCCATCTGAGTATCTGGGAGTGGGCCATCATCTCGGATGGAACCAGCAAGGGAGAAGGGCACATCAGCGCGGACGCACTCGTACATCACGCCACTAGTGATGACACCTTGCTCAACAGCTTTGGCAATGCTGCCGTAGCGACGGATAGTATTGATCACTTTTAGGTGATGCCGATGTCCACCACGCACAGCAACTCCCCGCTGCATATCCACGCCTAGCGAAGTGCCCATTAGAGATTGTTCGATATCGTGAACGGCGATCGCATTGCCTCCTAGCAATGCCTGCACGTAGCCTTCGCGAATCAGACGCGCTAAGTGTTCCCCGCCACCCGTATGGATCACAACTGGCCCAGCTGTGACGACGACTTTGCCAGCGCGATCGCGGATTTGGCGCAGTTCCCATGCCACCTGTTCTACCACCAATTCCACACGGCGTTCGCTAGAGACACCAGCTGACATAAAGCTGAATTCCTGGGTGTTGCGCTGTTCTCGTGCTTCCGTCTTGCGCACCGTGCGAATGCCGACGACATCGACAACGACTAAGTCTCCCTTCTCTAAATCTCGCAACAGTTTACATTGAGCGGTGGCAGTCTTCTGCTTCGACTTACCTTTTGACGACTTGCCAGTGTTGACAACAATCGCCGCATCCATGCGTTGCCCTTCCACCTTCACCCACTCTCCATTCACTCGTACTTCAGTGGGATAGATGGTTGACACATAGAAATCATCTGGTGCCACACCAGCAAGCGCAACCTTTTCCAGTTCGGCGTCGCGCTCGTCTTGAGGCAGATCCACTGCTCCTAGGTCGATCAGCTGGGACAAAATCGCTTCCATGACCTCGTGGGAGGGAGCCGACACCCTAACCTCAGCTTTTGAGGTACTTTGCCGTTGCTCTCCCAAATGGAAGTTAAGCACTTGGAAACTGCCGCCGTTTTCCATCACCAAGTCTAAGGCATGGTTGATTAAGCCAGAGTCCAGTAGATGCCCTTCCAACCGGATTGTCCGACTTTCGACCGACACATTGGCGTGAACTTCGGTTCGTACTGGCTCAGTCACCCGCAGCGTCAGGCACTTGGCTGCACCGCCAGCTTTGAGAAACTCTGTCAGCGGCGTCTCTATCACCTCGAACCCGGCTTCCGCAAGGCGTGCCTTGAGGTTGTCACTTGCCTTATTCATGACGACAATGTGGTCAACATTGACGGCGTTGCAGGCAAAATTCACGGCATCAGCTTCTTCAATCGCAATCCGCTTCTCCTCTGAAACCCGCATTTCAATCATCCGGTTGGAGTAGGAATCGAACGCTGGTGGGTAATAGAGCAAATAGCCCCCTTTCAGGGGACAGAAGCAGGTATCTAGGTGATAGAACCGCTCATCCATCAGCCGCAGCGACAGCACTTCGATGTCTAGCCATTTTGCCAGATAGGGATGGGAGTCTAATTCTGAGCGGAAGCCGTATCCCGCCCACAGCCAGCGTCCTTCCCGATCCAGCAGCGCATCACCTGCGCCCTCAAACGGTAAGTCTTTAGGAAGTTCGTGCACAGTATAGCCCTTTTCCTCAAACCACTGTTTGAAGAAGGGTTCTTCTCCTTGCCGCTCTTTATGAAGAAAGCGGCTGAGGACAACATTATCTCCCAGTACCAGCCCAGCGTTGGCGGTAAACACCATATCCGGCCAACCTAGTTGGGGATTGGCCAGATCGACAATGGCATGGTCTTTGATGATGTGGTGAAGCTTTTGCCACTGCTCGACGGCGCGATCGCGCGACGATTTTTTAATATTCCCCTCCATCCAGGGGTTGATCACATAATCCACGTCATAGTGGTCGGGAGCGCACATGAGAAAGCGAATCGAATCAGTCATAATAAATGTCAATGTGGGATAGATGCTTGGCTCTAGTTCAACAACAACGCAAGCCACTGCCAAAGCTGCTCCTCATCTTTACCAGAAAAGTGGGATGCTCTGGGTGCGATTAAAGACCAATCTTAGATTATAATACGCTGTGCCGCCTCGGAATTGCTATGGAACCAAGATATGCTATCAGCGAGGCTACGTCTGTTAGTGTTAGGTATTGCCAAACAAACTATTCTCCTTGCCCAGAAAGTAAACAAATAACGGTCGATCCCCTTCTCTTCCTGCTATGACTGTAGTAATAAGCCCCAAGATGGTGTGTGCCGCACCGCAGACAAGTTTAAGCTAAGTCAGATAAGTGCAAGTCGTTTTGGGGCAATACTCATGAGCAGTGAAAAAATCTCTCAAGAAGAAACAAAGAATCAACAAGTCAAGCCAGATGCGCAGCGACTGGAGGAGGAGATTGAAAGAATCAAACATCCTCCGGGAATCAATGAGGAGTTGAAGGAAGAGACAGCAGCCGAACGGACAAGTAACCCGACTCTAGTACCTGAAATGCTCGGCGACATGAGAGATTTGAGGGGTGACTTGGAACGAGATTAACTGGGGTGCGGTGCTAACCTCAGCTACAATCCAGAAAGGCTTATTGCAGTCTGTAACCGATCCTACTGCTAACCTTTCTCAGACTTATGCTGCCTGTAATTTACTCAGATGAGTTCCTCGATCATCAAACTGGGCGGTTCCACCCAGAACAACCAGCACGCTTGACTGCAATTGTGGAGGCTTTAAAAGCTGCTCCTTGGGCTCGTCAAATCGAGTGGCAACTACCGACGCCCGTAGAGCAAAGAACCCTAATACCGTTGCTGCAACAAGTGCACTCTCAACAATACATCCAGAGAGTGCAGCTGATAGCTCAGAACGGTGGCGGATATCTTGATGGGGACACGCCAGTCTCCCCCCGCAGCTACGATGTGGCATTGCTAGCTGTAAGTGCTTGGTTGGATGGAGTTGATTGCGTCCTCGCGAAAAACAGCCCAGCTTTTGTGTTGGCGCGTCCACCAGGACATCATGCTGAACCCACAACTGGTATGGGGTTTTGCCTGTTTTCTAATGCAGCGATCGCGGCTCTCTACGCTTTGGCACAACCAGGGATTGAACGGGTAGCGCTCCTCGACTGGGATGTTCATCACGGTAATGGCACACAGGCGATTGTAGAAAGTAACCCGCAAATTATCTACTGCTCGCTACATCAGTCGCCTTGCTATCCCGGTACGGGGTATGCAGGGGAGCAGGGCATGCATAACAATGTGCTAAATATTCCCATGGCCTCAGGCAGTACTGTCACTGAATATCGAGCAGCATTTGAAAATCAAGTGATGCCGTTTTTAACTCAGTTTCAGCCAATGTTGTTAATTGTCAGCGCTGGATACGATGCCAATGCTGCTGACCCTTTGGCAGGCATTGACCTACAACCACAAGATTTTGGACTGTTGACTAGCTACTGCTTCCAACTGACTCGTCGCGTTGTTTTTGGCCTTGAAGGTGGTTACGATCTCTGGGCACTGGCTCAGTCTTGCGTAGCGACAATTGAGCAGTGTTTGGTTTAGAGCGCTCAGAGGCCAAGAGGACAAGGAAAATCGCGGAATTTAACTTTCAGGGGCTGAAGTCATAAGAGAATAGGAGCTATGGTCTAAAACTTAGGAAGACTCAATTCATGACCACTTACATTTCCTGGGAAACCGCATTTCAAATTCTGGCAACTGCCTACGCCGTTTCAGCAATAGTGCTAATTGCGGCTTCTTACATTGGTTTGGTAGTGCTCCAAACCCTTGAAGCTGAAGATCATCCACCATTACCCAAATGGTTCACTGAAAGCCGGTGGTAGGTTGGGATTCAGAGGTTGTAGATGAACGCAATTTTCTCTATGATCTAACACTTCTTGATTAGAGCCAGGTGATTCTCGTCAGATTGGTCTACTTTAATAGCATAGACCATACCCTATACGTGCAATTACAGAGGCTATATCTTGAAGGGATTATAGATCTGGTGATCTCTCGGTGGCAGTTAATAGCTATGTTGAGGGAAAAGTAAAGGAGTACTAGTAACAACATACATCTGGAAACCCAAAGTAATGACAACTTATATTTCGATTGAAACTGCATTGCGGCTGCTAGCCAACGCTTACCTGCTCTCAGCAGTATTGCTAATCGCATTTTCTTACATTGGTTTGGCCGTACTAGAAACCATTGAAATAACTAGCGACAATTCAAATTCATCACTACCCAAGTGGTTCCCATAAGGTCAATTGGTTAAAAGCCCAGTTTGACAGTTAAGCGGTACGCGTGTTAATCACCAAGTTATGGCTGACTTTCGTCACTTATTCTTGACATATTTGAGCGATAAGTCATGGCCTTGCTCAAGGAAAAAATCTAGAAAAGGCTGCTGTATAGCACTTCTCTAGTTTTTCCCAAGTTGTGCTTCTAAGAGCTTGTGTGTAATTGAATACAAAAAAATATATTGGACATCTGTCTTGGGATATACCTTGCCTCATTCTTTAGGTATACTTGGCAAAACTGCGATCACCGTTAGGAAGGAAGCGCAAGTGCCAAGCATAAACTCTCTAGAGCTAGAACAAGAAATCGGAAAGATGGCTAGGGCAATGATGACCCGTAACACCCAAATAGGGACAGAGCTGATAGCCCATCTGAGAACTCAGCTTACCCTTGAAGGTGTGGCGGGTGTAATGATCGTCAGTATTGAGCGGTTAATCTGGTTTGACATCGACTCAGTTTTCTGGACTATAAAAAATCTCATTCCTAACGACATCATGCAGGAAATTCAGAAAATTACTTCAGTTACCATCTATAAGCAGTTAATTGGCAAGGGATTCACGCCAGGGCAAGACTTTAGCGTCGATGCATCTGGTAAACTGTTACTGAATGACAAGGCTAGGACATCCATATTTCCTTGTTGAGTCTTATGTACTACAGTTGTAAGACATATGTCTCACTCGCCACTCTACTAACGAACCTTAGAGTTGCTTATTCTCCGGAAACACCTTTCCTCCAGTGAATAACTAGGTAAGGGAACTTGTTATTGCTTGCATCTGTCTGCAACTGTAGTGCTTGTAATACTAAAACTTAAGTGAAAATTCTGAAGATTTTGCCATCAGGCAACCGCTTACCAGAGCAGCATCGCGGCCCTGATGGTGACTAACACTATTTTGCAAGCATATGACAGTACATTACTTTACAAAAGATGCAAATGGCGCGTTGAGCTACCAAGTCTCAATCTGTAGTTATACAGCAACATACAGAAAGGGTTGAAGTATGGGCAGGGGGAGGAGGGGAAATTTGGCTCCCTTCTCTCCCCAGAGCCCCTGCTATTTTAGATGAGTTTAACAGCTCGGAGGCCGAAAAACAGCAGCAAGGCGATGGCGAAGGCACCACCCAAAATCAAAAAATAAGCTATGACGGCAGAGATATCCATTTTTAACCTAGAACGCGATTTAAGATCATTGAAGCATCTCGTGGGATAGAATACAGCCCACATGCAGTAGTTAATTGGGTTGTTTACCATGCCATCTGTCATTCGTGTTGAAGTACCTCAGCAGCCTTACGACATTACGATCGCGGCTGGAAGTTTAGATCAGTTGGGTTCATGGTGTACCCGTCTGCATTTAGGGAAGAAAGTCTTGATAGTTTCTAACCCGGCAATTTTTCGGCGTTACGGGCAGCAAGCGATCGCTTCCCTAACCTCAGCTGGGTTTGAAGTTGCCGAATTGACTCTGCCACCTGGTGAGCGCTACAAAACCCTCACCTCTATCCAAAAAATCTATAATGCTGCTTTAGAAAATCGCCTAGAACGCTCCTCAACTTTGGTTGCTTTGGGTGGTGGGGTGATTGGGGATATGACTGGCTTTGGGGCAGCGACTTGGCTACGGGGAATCAACTTTGTACAGGTACCTACCACCCTCCTAGCAATGGTTGATGCTGCAATTGGAGGCAAAACGGGAGTCAATCATCCCCAAGGCAAAAACCTGATTGGTGCTTTTCACCAGCCACGATTAGTTTTAATCGACCCACAGGTACTAGCGACATTGCCAGCGCGGGAGTTTCGTGCTGGAATGGCAGAGGTGATTAAGTACGGTGTCATCTGGGATTCTGAGTTGTTTGCCCTTTTAGAAAGTCTTGACCAGCTGCGGACTTTGGGTATGGATGTGTTGGCAGAAGTGCTCAGACGCTCTTGCCAAGCTAAAGCAGATGTTGTGAGTAAAGATGAGAAAGAAGCTGGACTGCGGGCAATTCTCAACTATGGCCATACTATCGGTCATGCTGTAGAAAGCTTAACTGGCTACCGATTAGTGAATCACGGTGAGGCAGTTGCTATTGGCATGGTAGCCGCAGGGCAGTTGGCTGTTCATCTCCAGTTATGGGACAAGGCAGCACAAGCGCGTCAAGATGCCCTCATTCAAAAAGCTGGCTTACTGACTCAGTTGCCAGAGGGTTTGGATATTGAAGCAATTATCGAGGCACTGCAAACTGACAAGAAAGTCGAAGCTGGTAAAGTGCGATTCGTTCTCCCTACCCAAATTGGTGCGGCAACGGTGACTGACCAAGTGCCACCAGATTTGATTCGGCAGGTACTGCGACAGATGCACAAAAATAGGGAAGTTTCAGAAGAATAATCGAATTGAAACTAAAAATCTTATGAAGTCACATCGAAATTTTAAAAATTGCTAGAGGAAGCAATCAGAGAAAGTTTGCTGGTGTTACCCCTGTGCTTCTAGGCGGGGGAGTAACTACTACTTGCCGATCTCGGTAATGGGTAATAGGTAATAGGTAAAAAAAGTAAAAAAACAATTGTCCATTACCAATTACTAAAAAATGTCCCGACCTTTAGGTGGGAGATAAATTTAACAACAACTTTATGAAAATACTCATTCTCTGAGTTATCCTGGTTACTAGGCTGTATCAGAGCAACCTATTGTTCTCAACCTATTTAAAATATCTATGAGAGCTTAAGACGTAACTTTAGTCAGCCATTGTTAAACTGCAACTGTAAAGGCTACGCCAAGCTACACCAGGGAAGTTAAGTTAAGCAGAGCAAGTGACACGACAGTCAACAACCACCTCATTCAGTTGCTAGAAGTAGTGTCAGTGGAAGTGCCTGTTCATGATGCCAGGGGTAAGCTTTCCTACTTCAGTTAATAAATCTTACTTTTTATGCAGAATTTTGAGAACTGTCCTGCTATTGATCGCTACCCTCTCACCACCACACCAAATATCTCTGTGCAGGAGGCGATCGCGCTGATGAGTCAGCAGGGTGATAGCTGCATTCTCGTTCTAGCTGCTCGCGATCGCTCCAGTCCTCTAGTTGGCATGTTGACAGAACAAGATGTTGTGCGACTCATTGCCTCTGGTGTTGACCTCTACACGCCCATTGCTGCTGTGATGACGACGCATTTGATCGCAATCACCCAAACCGAGGCGCGAGATATCTTTGCAGTAACTAAGCTGCTTTGCGAGCATCAAGTTCGCCATCTTCCCGTAGTGGATAAGTCAGGAAACTTAGTTGGTTTGGTGACTCAGGCTAGTGTGATGGCAGCAATCAACCAGACTGTCGAAATGCCACATGACGAGAACACTGCTAAATTCAGACAGTTGAACCAGCAACTTCAGCAGAAGTTCGGCAAGCGCAATCTTTTTGAGGAAAAGCTAATCACGTCTGATGAAAAGATGCGGGTAATCTTCGAGGCCGTGACTGATATTGTCATTGTCATTGAGATTCGAGAAGGTCAGATTGGGAATCTAGAAATCGCACCAACGAATCCTGGCCGTTTAGGTGAAGCTGGCTCTTACTTAATTAATCAGACAATAGAAGCATTTTTTCAAGCTCAGACTACTAAGACTTGGTTGGACAAAATTCAGCAGGCTTTAGATACACAACAGATACTTAATTTTGATTACAGTCTATCCGTTGGTCAGGAACAAGTTTGGTTTTCAGCGAAGATTTTCCCTATAAACGAGCATTCAGTGGTCTGGGTAGCACGGGATATTAGCGAGCATAAGCAGGTAGAGGCAGAAATTCTCCGCAGTAAGGACTTACTGGAATCTATCTTCAATGAATCGGCTGATGCGATTTTTCTGGTAAGTCCTGAAACAGGTTTAGTTATAGACTGCAATCAGCGGGCAGTAGAATTGTTTGAGGCTAGTAGCAAAGCCGAATTAATTAACATTGAGGGACATACTTTACAAAAAGAACGTTTTACACCAGAAGAGGTGAATTCTATCTTTGCTGAGGTAGAGTTTTACGGCTTTTGGAGTCAGGAGTTGCAATATGTTACAAAACAAGGAAAGCTGTTTTGGGGCAACTTAGCGGCGAAGCAGATTTATGTAGTTGGTCAGAGGATGAATTTAGTTCGCGTTACGGATATTACGGAACGCAAACAGAGGGAGGAAGCGCTGCGCTTAATTGTCGAGGGGACAGCCTCTACAACGGGTAATGAATTCTTTCGCTCTTGTGTCCGTTATCTGGCTTGTGTGCTGCAAGTCCGTTATGCTGCGATTGCTAAAGTGGTGCATGGGGTAAAAACGACAGCTCATACCTTGGCATTTTGGCAGGGTGAAACATGGGAAGAAAACTTTGAATATAACCTAGAAAATACTCCTTGCGAGCATCTCTTAGAGGGGAAAGCGTTCTATTATTCTCAAGATGTACAAGCATTATTTCCCAACGCTCTGTTTTTAGTTCAATTAAACATTCAAAGCTATTTAGGAATCCCGCTGATTGATTCTAACGGAAGTATTTTAGGGTTATTGGCTGTGCTAGATGTAAAACCGATGACACCTGATCCGGGCAGAGAGTCAATTTTGAAAATTTTTGCTGCCCGTGCAGGAGCAGAACTAGAACGTCAACGAGCAGAGTCGGCACTGCGATTGATGACTCAACGTCTACAATATCTGCTCACCTCCAGTCCAGCGATCATTTATAGCTGCAAGGTTTCCGGAGATTATGGGGCTACTTTTATTAGTGAGAATGTTAAAGCTATTGTGGGCTATGAAGCGCGGGAATTTCTAGAGGATGACAATTTCTGGGTTAGCCACATTCATCCGGAAGATGTAGAGTGCGTTTTATCCGGAATTTCCCACTTGTTTGAGAGGGGAGAGCACTTACACGAATACCGCTTCCTCCATAAAGATGGTAATTATCGCTGGATCTGCGATCAGCTGAGATTAGTCCGTGACGAGGCTGGCAATCCTATTGAGTGCGTTGGTTATTGGGTAGACATCAGCGATCGCAAGCAGGCAGAAGCTGCCCTCAAACAGAGTGAAGAACGCTTCACTCTGGCTGTATCTGGCACCAATGATGGAATTTGGGATTGGGATTTAAGAACAGACCAAGTTTATTATTCTCCGGTTTGGCTGAAAATTTTAGGCTATGGTGAAGAAGAACTGCCGCGTCTAGCAAGCACTTGGATGGATAGGGTACATCCTGATGACAGGCTGAGAGTACAGGCGGATTTTCAAGACCACCTTGATGGTAGAATACCCATTTTTCAAAATACCCAGCGAATCAAACACAAAAATGGTTGCTGGGTGTGGATTGAGGTCAAAGGAAAATGCCTGCTTGACGAGTCTGGCAAACCTTACCGAGTCACAGGCACAATCGCCGATATCACCCAACGCAAGCTGGTAGAGGAAGCATTGCAAGAAAGTGCGCAGCGAGAGAGAGCACTCGCCAAAGCCATTCACAGGATGCGCCAGACGTTGGACTTAAAAACGATATTCAACGTCACAACCCAAGAATTACGGCAAGCGATCAACTGCGATCGCGTCCTTGTCTATCGTTTCGATCCTGACTGGAGTGGAGAGTTCGTCGCTGAGTCTGTGGGGAGTGAGTGGATTTCTCTCATGCAGGAACAAGCCCATAATCCTCATCTAAAAGAGGATTCACTCTCAAACGGGCGTTGCACTGTGAAAACATTCAATAATGCTTCTACCAGAGTGCAGGATACTTATCTACAAGAAACCTCTGGTGGTGCGTATAGCCTAGGCGTATCATACTTAGCTGTCTGCGACATCTACAACAAGGGTTTTGAGTCTTGTTATATCAATCTCTTGGAGCAATTTCAAGCCAGGGCTTACATTACTGTACCTATCTACTGTGGCAATCAACTTTGGGGATTACTGGTCACTTATCAAAATTCTGCTCCCCGCTTCTGGAAAGCCGCAGAAATCAATATTGTGGTTCAGATCGGCAATCAGTTGGGAGTGGCTTTGCAGCAAGCAGAATTATTAGCACAGACTCAAAGGCAGTCAGCAGCACTACAACAAGCTGTCATAGCTGCATCAGCAGCTAACCGGGCTAAAAGTGAATTTCTTGCCAATATGAGCCATGAACTGAGAACGCCACTCAATGCCATACTCGGTTTTACTCAAATTATGAGCCGTGACTCATCTCTGTCTCTAGAACATCAGCAAAACCTAGACATTATCAATCGGGCTGGCGAACATCTGCTGACATTAATTAATGACGTTCTCGAAATGTCCAAAATTGAGGCAGGCAGAATTTCCTTGAATAAAAACAGCTTTGACTTAATTGATTTATTGACAGGTCTAGAAACCTTGTTGCAACTAAGGGCAAAAACCAAAGGACTACAACTCATTTTTGAATATGCCCCTAACCTACCTCGATTGATCACAACTGATGAGAATAAGTTGCGTCAAGTCTTGATTAATTTATTGGGAAATGCTATCAAGTTTACTTTTGAAGGTAGTGTAACGCTGCGCGTGTCAGTTGTCAATGGCAAAAAACGACAGACAACTAATAACAAACAAATGACAATCCGATTTGAAGTAGAAGACACTGGTTCTGGTATTGCCTCTGAAGAACTGGAGCTGCTATTTGAAGCTTTTGGGCAAACAGAAACGGGTCGAAAATCTCAACAAGGAACTGGATTAGGTTTACCTATCAGCCGAAAGTACGTGCAGCTGATGGAGGGGGATATTACGGTCAGCAGTAAGCCAGGTCGAGGAAGTCTGTTTACCTTTGATATCTACATAACCCAAGCTGACGCCACAGAAATTCAGATGACCTCTAGTAAACGCCAGGTGATTGGTTTAGCACCAAATCAACCTCAATACCGGATCTTGGTAGTTGATGATGCTCCTGAAAGTCGCCTAGTGCTGATCAAACTATTTATGTTAATTGGCTTTCAGGTGCGCGAGGCCGGAAATGGTCGAGAGGCAGTTATTTTGTGGGAAAGTTGGCAACCTCACCTAATCTGCATGGATATGCGAATGCCAGTGATGGATGGGTATGAAGCGAGTAAACAGATTAAAGCTAAGGAAAGGGAAATGGGAGAAGAATTTCCCGCTCTTCCCAAAACTATAATTATTGCCCTGACTGCTAACGCTTTCGAGGAACAACGAAAGGCAATTCTGTCAGCAGGGTGCCATGATTTGGTCAGCAAACCCTTTCAAGAAGAGGTATTACTGGAAAAAATCAGCCAACATTTAGGAGTGCGATATCTTTATGAAGAAGAGAATAGGAACATAAAAAAAGCAAGGTACAAAAATGAGGAACTTCTGACAAGTGCTGACTGGATGTACTATTTTTCTCGAATGCCTGCTGAGTGGATTGCCAAACTCCACAGCGCATCTTGTGAATGCAACGATCAGATGATTTTTAAGTTGATTGAGCAAATTCCTCAAGAGAATGCTGCTTTAGCAAAAACTCTAAATAATTTGGCAATTGACTTCCAGTTTGAGAGAATTATGGAGTTAACAAAGTCAGAAAAAGAATGAATCAAGAACGAATTGACCCCTTACAGAAAGATATTCTCATCGTTGATGATACGCCCGCTAACTTGCATTTTCTATCAAATATATTGATGAATCAGGGGTATAAAGTTCGCAAAGCCTTAAATGGCCGGATGGCTATGATCGCCTGTCAAACAATCCTGCCAGATATTATTTTACTTGATATTATGATGCCGGAAATGGATGGATATGAAGTTTGTCAAAGACTAAAAGCTGATGATAAAACTTGCAAAATCCCAGTGATTTTTCTAAGCGCACTAGATGATGTGTTAGACAAAGTTAAAGCCTTTGCTGTTGGTGGCGTAGACTACATAACCAAACCATTCCAAATTGAAGAGGTGATAGTCCGCGTTGAAAATCAATTGACTATTCAACATTTACAAAAGAAACTTACTAAACAAAATGAAGCATTAGCTGACCTCAATCAAAATCTGGAGAAACTCGTTGAACAAAGAAGCAAACAACTAATAGAGCAGGAAAAGACAGCCCTGATCGGTCGCTGGGCTCAAGGAATGGTTCATAACTTGAGAACCCCTCTCCAAGCTATCATGATTTGCAATGACTTAATTGCGTTAAAAGCGTCAGAACTTGAAAATAAACTACTTTTAGATTATAGCGGAACGATTAATTCTGCGATCACAAGTATTAAGCAGATCATGGATAACCTGCTCCTTAAAAGCTACAGAGAAAAAAACTTAGAATTAAGGTCTGTTAATCTCAATGAAATTTTGCAATATGAAATTAAATTATTAGATGCTAATTTACATTTTAAGTACAATCTTAAAAAAAAATATTCATTTGATGAACATATTCCTAGC
Organism: uncultured Microcoleus sp.; assembly: GCA_964657555.1. Classification (GTDB taxonomy): domain Bacteria; phylum Cyanobacteriota; class Cyanobacteriia; order Cyanobacteriales; family FACHB-T130; genus CAZZWA01. The sequence goes on along the minus strand of CAZZWA010000062.1, from coordinate 5,498 downwards.
ATTCCTTTGATTCCTACTCATATCTCTCAGGTATTTCACAACTTGATAAATAATGCTATTGATGCTATGTGGAATAGGGAAAATCAAGAACTAACTATTGCTACTAGGCAAGATGCAGCTAGCATATACATGGATATTAAAGATACAGGGTGTGGAATAGCCCCTGAGCATCTGTCAAAGGTTTTTGAGCTTTTCTATACATCAAAACCATCTCAAGGTAGTAAAAGAAAAGCGGGTGAACCGACAGGAACAGGATTAGGGCTTTACACCTGCCTTGAACTGTTAAAACCCTTTAGTGGAGAGATTTTAGTGACAAGCGAAGTCGGAAAGGGAAGCACATTTACTGTTGTTATACCTAAGCAAACAGCAGCCTCCCAGACAACTGATATAAAGCCGGAGTGAAAAAACAATGATGCAACTTAAGTGTGTAAGTAGCTGGAGATAATAAAACCTTGGTAAAGATTGAAGGATGGCTAATTACCTGATTACCATTAGCCATCCTTCAGCCACCACCAGTTACGTTGATTTCCGTCCATCTACTTAGTAGCTTATTACTACTCTTCCACGCGGTAGCCCAACTCTGCCAACCGGAGGCGGGATTGCCGCCATTTAGGTTGCACTTTGACAAACAGTTCCAGATAAACCTTCCCAGCAATTAACTTTTGAATCTGTTCGCGGGCAGCACTGCCAATTGCCTTAAGCATACTGCCACTTTTGCCAATTAAAATACCTTTTTGAGAATCTCGCTCGACGTGGATGGTAGCAAGAACGCGAGTTATAGCAGGCTGTTCCTGGACTTGATCGATTGTGACAGCGACGGAGTGGGGAACTTCTTCGCGGGTGAGCAGTAATATTTGTTCGCGAATTAATTCACCCATGATGAAGCGTTCTGGTTGGTCAGTTACTAAATCAGGAGGATAGTAGTATGGCCCTACTTCCAGGCAATTTATTAATAATTCTTGTAAGGCTGCCAATCCTTCACTAGTCAGGGCAGAGAATTTGACAATTTCCCAATTGCGAGGTGCAATCAAATGAGCGTAGCTATCATCTAACGAGTTCCTCTCAGTCAGAACGGGTGGTTGTTGGTCTATTTTGTTCAAGCCCAAGATAACTGGAGTTTTGGTTCGCTCTAGGATATCTACAATAAAGCGATCGCCCCCGCCAGCTTCCACCGAACTATCTACCACAAACAGCACCACATCAACCAACTCAATGGCAATTTGGGCATTTTTTACCAGCACTTCCCCCAACTGGTGATGGGGCTTGTGAATCCCTGGCGTATCCACAAAGATCATCTGGGCTTTTGGCGTCGTCAGGATACCCCGCAGGCGATTGCGCGTTGTCTGTGCCACTGGTGAAGTAATAGCAATTTTTTGCCCCACCAATTGATTCAACAAAGTCGATTTGCCGACGTTGGGGCGTCCGATAATGCCAATGAAGCCAGATTTGAATCCCTCTGGGGCTTGGGGAATCCTTGCCCAGTCTGAGATCTCAAGTTGCTGATTGTCTAAGGCTAAGTCTTTTTTCTCAGCGTCTTCCATAGTGCGTGTTTTGCTCCAAAGTAGTAACATGCCCCCCAGCAGCGAGAAACCTAACCCTCAGCCCCTTTCCTTGCAGGAAAGGAGGAACGTACTTCCCCTGTGCGGACTAAATTCTTTCTTAATCTTCCCCCCGAAAGGGGAGATTGAAGGGATCAAGAAGGAGTTTTTTGGTGCAAAATGTCACTCTTGATGACTGTTTTCAGAGCGCTCAACCAATATCAAGTTTGATCAGCGTTACATTCAGCAGCAACTAGTGAGCGAGTCATCATTGCCCGCAGTGTACGATTAGGTGAATGATTGTGAGTGAGGCCACCCGAATCAATATTCCTACCAAGCAGTGGCGACGGGTTGAAGGTTGAAGACAAACCGAGTGCTAGGACAAAAGTCATGCTTAGATTCATGACTTTCTATCTACGCAACGCATGACTTTTTACTCATGCAACAAGCTGCGTGCAAATCCTATGATGAAATCTAAACAACACCTCACAACCACCAATCTCCCCTAGTTGAAAGCGACTAGGGGTTTTTCGTTGGTATGGGTAAATGCACCAGCGCTCAAACCACTAACAACAGCATCATCTATTTTATCCGAGCAAATACCTGTAAATTTTTAGACTTACATTGTTAAAGACTCCTACTTGAGCGCAGTTATATCTATTTAATTAGAGTACAACAATTAAACCCACCACGATAGCTTTTCAAAAAGTTGATAGCTGACAGCTTCACCTACTGAGGTGATTTCAGCGTGGCGACCATCATCAGATAAGTGTGTCAGATGGATTTGCAGATAGCTAGGTGGTAAATATGGCATCCGTTCCGCCCATTCAATTGCCACAATTCCCAGCGGCATCTCGACACCTTCCCAATATTGTTCTAAACAAAGAGCCTCAACATCTGGGAGATGTAAGCGGTACAAATCTAGATGATATAATGGAACGCGTCCTTCTATGTATTCGTTAATCAAAGTAAAGGTAGGACTGATAATCGGATCTGTAATGCCTAAACCCTTGCCAATTCCTTGAACCAAAGTAGTTTTGCCACTGCCTAAATCTCCTTCTAACAAAATTATGCTGCCCGTTGGGAGAGACTTGCCCAAAGCTACGCCAAGCTGACGAGTCGCCTCTACATTTGAAAGATAAATTGCCAGTATGCCGTCATTGTTCATTGCTAATTCGTAGTT
>CAZZWA010000062.1:0-2767 GCA_964657555.1 uncultured Microcoleus sp. | reverse complement strand
CGAATTACAAATTATTAATTATGTTATTAGGGGTGAGTTTATTTAGGATATCTTGGTAATGCCTGATTGTCCGTTCACCCCATTACAAAACTTAAACTTCAAAACTCCATTGCTTGGGCGCGACTGTACCACCTCAGCAATACCCGCGACAGCTTTTGGGGATTGTGGCGCACGTACCCTGTTTGCTCATCTTCATCCATCACATTCGTTAAAACAATGCGACGTCCCTGTTGCCCGACGGCTTCTCGATCCAGAAATACTGGATGGGAATTTTCCTGGGCGTAGCGAATGAGAGCATTAGCCGAAGGCACTTTCCGCTGCACCAACACTGCGTTGAACAACTGCTGACCGCAGGCAATATCAATAGCTCGGATGTGGTCAGAGACAGTGTAACTTTGAGTTTCACCAGGCTGGGTCATAATGTTACAGACATAAATGCGAGGAACCTGCTTGGCAGCGATCGCCGCAGCGATACTCGGGACTAGCAGATTGGGAATCACGCTGGTATACAAACTCCCAGGGCCGATAATAATGTAATCGGCTTCCTCAATTGCCTTGAGAGCAGCTGGCAATGCTGGTGGATTTTCCGGAATACAGCCAATTTTCTTAATGCTACCCCGAGCCTCAGTGATGCTAGATTCTCCCTCAATCCGGCGTCCATCAGTCAACTCTGCCCAAAGGCGAACATCGGTGAGAGTGGCTGGTAGCACCCGTCCCCGAACGGCTAAGACTTGGGAACTTGCGGCGATCGCCTGCTCTAAATCTCCTGTAATCTCGCTCATCGCTGTCAGGAAAAGGTTCCCGAAACTGTGACCCACCAGACCACGACCAGCTTGAAACCGATATTGAAACAATTCTGTTAATAACTTTTCCTCGTCTGCCAGCGCTGCCAGACAGTTGCGAATATCCCCTGGTGGTAGCACCCCAATCTCCCGCCGCAGACGTCCGGAGGAGCCGCCATCATCTGCCACAGTGACAATAGCAGTAATATTGGCGCTGTATTCCTTCAACCCTCTAAGCAAGGTTGAAAGACCTGTCCCGCCGCCAATTGCGACAATTTTCGGTCCTCGATTTAATCGGCGATGAGCCAGCAGTGCATCAATCAGCTGTTCATCCCCTGAAGGCTTTAATACAGAGGTAATTGCTCCTAGTGTGCGGGTTTGCCCCAAAAAGATCATGAACAAACCGACGGCGATGGCTAGAGGACCTGATACATGATTGGGAATGACGGTGGTAATCTTCTCTAGAACGTCTCCAATGAACTGGATCAGTTTGAAAATGGGGGTTAGCTTGACCCAAATCGCTACCCCCAAACTCGTCAGCAGGACACCTCCTGCACTGATTAGTAACCAGCGTTTCACCAACAGTCCGGGAGCCAACCATTTAAACCAATGGTTGACTTTGTGGGATCTGGGTTGAAAACTCCAGGTCATGCGTCTAGACGCGACATGTCGCGTCTCTTCCTGTAGGGTGCGTAAGGCTTGTTTGAAGAGACCGATTGACATTACTGAATCCTAGGGAACAAAAAGGGCAAAACTCGCCTTAATTCGCCAGTGGAGAAACCCCATAGGGGCGTGTTTATCGACAATTAGGGTTAAAACTCACCAAAATGGTGGTGAACTTGCCCCTACAATAGGCAATTTGACTTACACTGGCTTGTTAAAGTTACTACTTACTTGATTAACCATCAGCCTGCGCCAATCAGGATACATTTTTTGCGTCCCCTAGAGTGTGCCGACTAAAACCAGGAAATTGATTCTTAGACTTTTCGACTTAGCTTACGATCAGTTTGCAGTGGTTAGCAACCTCATCAAGGCTCTGGTGTCAGAACGGGTCGGATACTGAACGGGGAGTGCGTGAAACATAACATACTCTGACTGTCAGGTTTAACTAGCAGTCTCAGAATAGATTTGGGTAGATGTCTTCCCCAAGCTTGGCTTAGAGAGGGTTTGTATAAGTCTTTTATAAACGAGACTGATGCACCATCCTTCGTTTGGCCCTACCAACCTCAACGTTGGGAGAAATAAATCTGCTTTCCCCAGACTAGGGGGTGGTTAGGGGGGCTGTTGTGCAAGTCTTAATAAACTTATCAGAGAAGTGGAAGGCAAACATCTCAAGATTAGATGGTAAGGGCTAATAGTCACGCATAAAACTCTATTTTCAGACGTCATTTCTATGGAAAAGCGAATTTTAGGATTAGACCCAGGACTGGCAAGTTTGGGGTTTGGGACAATTCTCTGTCAGATAGTTGATTCTTTGGCCGTCACGACAGCAAATAGAACCAAACGTCCTTTCCAACAAGCATCCGAACTAGTAACATTGCTGGATTTTGGCGTCATTCAGACACCAGCAAAGACAGAAATGGGGCAGCGGCTCCTGACTATTTACGAAGATTTGCACACTCTAATGGAGCAGTGGCAGCCGGATCTGGTAGCGATTGAAAAACTGTTCTTTTACCGAATGGGAAACACCATAATGGTTGCTCAGGCACGGGGTGTGCTGATGTTAGTGTTAGCGCAGCACAAAGTGCCGTTTGTTGAGTTTACACCAGCTCAGATTAAGCAGGCACTCACGGGAATGGGCAATGCAGATAAGCACGAGGTGCAGCAGGCGGTAGCGCGGGAGTTGAATTTGGAGGAAATTCCTAAGCCAGACGACGCCGCCGATGCCCTTGCCGTGGCTTTGACAGCATGGTTTGGGCATGATAATTTGTAATTAAGGGTTGATGCTCATTCTTTTTAGGAATAACTCATCTAATTCAATAACT
>CAZZWA010000061.1:17001-19140 GCA_964657555.1 uncultured Microcoleus sp. | reverse complement strand
ACGGCGGCTAGCAATGACAACCTTAGCTCCCTCGCGAGCAAAGGCGATCGCCGTCGCCCGACCAATGCCTGAACTTCCTCCAGTGACGATTGCCACTTTTCCAGTTAAAGAGGCCATAATAAATCTCCTTTGAGTCAAGATAGTGACAAAATATCTGGGACTAAATCACTGTACCAGGTATAAGAAATTGAGCGGTTGCTATCTTACTGATTCGTGCTTTGAATATGAATTAAACTTGTTGAAACTTTGCCAATGCGGAGGACAAGGACAGATGCAATTAGGCATAGAGCACCGGACAGGATAAACGCTTGGAGATAAGTGCCCAGCCAAGTCCTTAATGCGCCTGCGCCCAACGCAGCTGTAGCTGCGCCAATCTGATGTCCTGCCACAATCCAACCAAACATGACACCAGTTTTCTCCTTGCCGAATATGTTACTAGTCAGGCGGACAGTAGGCGGTACGGTTGCAATCCAATCGAGTCCGTAAAAGACTGCAAAAATGGAGAGACCGTAGACGGAGAAATCGAAACTGAAGGGTAAGAAGAGCAGAGACAAACCCCGTAAAGCATAGTACCAGCACAACAAATAGCGATTGTTCACGCGGTCAGATAGCCAGCCCGAGGCAGTTGTCCCCACAAAATCAAATATACCCATGACTGCTAAAAGACTAGCAGCTTTGACTTCAGGAATTCCATGATCAACACAAGCAGGCACCAGATGGGTACCAATCAGCCCGTTTGTGCTGGCACCACAGATGAAAAAACTGCCGAACAACAGCCAGAAGTCGGGTGATCGCATTCCCAACCAGAGTGCGCCAAAGGTTGAGGCAATGAGATTCGATTTGGGCTGGAGCATCTCTATCGCTGTAGTCTGCTCGCCGAATGGTCGCAAGCCTAAGTCAGAAGGGCGATCGCGCATAAATATTGCAACTAGGGGAATGACTAGGAGTGCCACGCCAGCAATAGTCAGGACGGCAGTCCGCCACCCGAAGCGCTCGACTACCGATGCCAGCATAGGCAGAAACACCAATTGTCCGGTAGCTGTACTTGCGGTAAGGATGCCGAGAACTAGACCCTGTCGCTTAGAGAACCATCGATTGACCACAATGGCACCTAAGACTAGAGCCATCATGCCACTGCCGCTACCAACGACAATGCCCCAAAGCAAGAGCAATTGCCAGGGAGCCGACATCAAAGTGGTTAAGCTGATGCCAATTGCCAGGAAGGCTAACGAAAACAACATCACCCATCGAATACCTACCCGCTCCACAACTGTTGCGGCAAAGGGGCCAATCAGCCCATAGAGTAACAAGTTAACAGAGATTGCCAGTGATATCGTCGCCCTAGTCCAGCCAAAGTCATGCTCCAGAGGCACAATCAGCACTCCAGGAGCTGAGCGGATTCCTGCTGCTATCAACAAAGCCAAGAAAGTTAAGGCTGCTACAATCCAGGCATAGTGAAGTGAACGACGTGCAAGGTAAGAGGCTAAGGACATATTGGAAATGTTCCCCTAAGTTAGAGCACCAGTGGTCTGTCAAGTTGTTTTTGACGGGTTTTAGGGGTATTGCCTCTATGCCTACCCCCAACGTTTAGGGTAACCATAGGGGATTGCCCCTACGAACAAACCATCAAATTAACCTAGAAAGACCACTAGGTCGCACGGGCAGTAACCACCCAACATATTCAAAGTTGAATTCGATGACGCCAACGCTGTCTCCAGCCCAGTGGAAACTTTGAGCGCGTACATGCCCGTCAGGGGCACAGCAGATTCTCTAGAGCCAGCATCTAAAACCTAAAATTCTTAGTCATAGATGCTTCTCTAGAGTATTGGACAAACTGGTTTTAGGAACTGCACCAGTCACTCTATCGACAGGCTCACCCTCTTTGAAGACGATCAGGGTGGGAATGCTACGGATACTATACTGGCTGGCAATACTGGGATTGTCGTCGGTATTCAGCTTCACAACTTTTAGTTGTCCTTGGTACTGGTTTGCAACTTCGTCAACCACCGGACTAACTATTCTACAAGGGCCGCACCAAGGTGCCCAAAAATCAACCAGTACTGGAAGCTCGCTATCGAGGACTTCTTGCCGAAACGTGGAGTCTGTAACGGATGCGACTGATGACATCGCTGCCTCCTA
>CAZZWA010000061.1:0-16901 GCA_964657555.1 uncultured Microcoleus sp. | reverse complement strand
TTCTTTTTCCTATTTTGGCAAAACTGCTGAATTTTAAGCTCATCTCATGCCCAAGATTATTTTGTTGAGGCAGCAGTCAATTTCTTTTGCCAAATTTAGTTTTGTACAGAGGAGATGATGACGAAATTGCTGGCGAACAAATAAGTTCCCAAAAAGATGATTTAGGAAACTATTCGCCGAGATAAATTTTAATAAGCAGCCTATGTGCTTAAAAATTTTTGCAACAAAAACGTGTTTTTCTGGCTTATTGAGGACTATATATTTATGATTAGAGGAAGTTGTTGGAGACAATCATCTAATGCTTTTTACACAACTACCTATAAAGCTGCAAATTATGAAAATTATTAAATTTATTGCCAATACAGTGTCACTAGTATTTAAATCAATATTAGATGATTACTCAGCTCAGACAAGTGTTAATCAATCAGATGAAGATTTACAAATGAGGGCGTTAGCAAAAACTATGGGAGGAGACCACAGAGGAGCAATTGAAGATTATACCCAGGCGCTACTGAATGAGCAGAATAACATAGAAGCATATCTTAACAGAGGTAATGCTCGCTCGGCGCTGGGAGACTACAAAGGAGCTATCGAAGATTACACCCAGGTACTGCGGCTCAATCCTCAAGATGCTAGGGCTTACCTTAATAGGAGTAATGCCCGTAGAGAAATGAGAGACTATCAGGGAGCTATTGAAGATAGCAACCAAGTATTAAGGCTTGGGTCTAAAGATGCGAGTGCCTGTGTTAGCCGAGGGCTGAGCGGCTCTGAATCAGAAGCCGCTCCAGAAACTGTTAATGACTGTGACCAAGTACTGCTGATTAATCCCGATGATATTGCTGAGAAATATAATCAAAGAATTGCTAGCTATAAACTCCGTTTTCAACAGGGCAACTTAGGGGAAGGACTGGAACAGTTGTTCAAAGAGTAGATATGGAAAGATATCGACGCAGGAGAGCGATCGCGGATTGCTAAGACCTGCAAATGTGAGAAACGTTTCAGCTCGACAGATAGTCATCATTCAGCAAGATGATGCAATCCGCCTAAATGTATCACCCATAGTGCGATCGTACTATAGGTGAGGCAGGTAATAGGAAGGTGTGATCGCGTTGTTGAAAGTAAACAGCTATGCCCATTGCTCAAACTAAAACCAAACTGCTTGCACCTGTGGCCATTCTATTGCTAGAACTGACAAATATCACTGGTGGATGTGCAGTTGATGAGCGAGATTCGCCACTGCCAATACCCCAGGAAATTCTGCAATTCCAGGAAGTGCGGCCTTTACCTGGCAAGCTTGATCCGATACCAGTATTTAACAGTGATAGCCCAGAATGGGTAAAGAGTCAGGGGATTTTACTCTCCACATTTCCACCTACAGGCAAACGCGTGCCATCTGCTCACCTCAACTTTCCCTTTCTCGGACGATTTGACTTATTTGCCCATCACTTTAGCCACACTCCTAAGGATTTGCAGACTCTCTACTTGGGGATAATTATGCATAACCCAAGTAAACAACCTGTCACGGTAGAGGTGTTGCAGGCTGCAAGTTATCTAATGCAAGAGGCACCATATGTTCAACAACCGCCTATGGTCGAGAATCCTCATGGTGATGTGTATGCAGGGCCAGGTAATCGTGCTGTGAATGATGTCTTGCGAGGAATAAGACAAGCTGATTTTCCTGCCAAGCTAGTGATTCTGCCCGGTCAAAGCCAAATGTTATTAAATCATCCCATTCCGGTGCGGCAGCTTAATCAGCCAGTAAATGGACGATCTACCTTCATGCGGCTGCATAGTAGCGGCACAGTTTATGCAGCCAGTCTGGCTATGTATGCCAAGAAAAATCCTGATGGCAGTGATCGCGCTCCCACTTTGCTAGAATGGCAAGCCTTACTAGATACAGGGGGTTTGGCTGGGCCAAGGGATAAAACTCCAACTCCCCCATCCCAAACTAGTGGTCAGATGGTCTATGGTCGCGTAGCCGGTGTGTCTCAAGGCTCTCAGTGGCAGGCTCAGCTAATAGATAGTCCTGGTGCCAAAAATCTCACGATTCCTCAGAGAGGCAAGGCATTTTCCTACGCCCTCAGCACTCTCAAGGGAGGTCAGTTGGGTACGGGGCAAGTGCAATCAGCAAAGATGCTCGTGCGCTATCCCGACACAGCCTACGAAGCCCATGGCAACTATACAGTTCACTACAACCTCAGTTTGCCATTGATGAATATTACTAACCAAACTCAGACTGTTACCCTGGCGATCGAAACGCCTTTAAAGGAAGACAAGCTAACACGAGGTGGGCTGCGCTTCCGGAAACCCCCCCTCGATTTTCCTTACTTCCGAGGCACTGTCCGCTTACGCTACAAAGATGACCGGGGTGAGCAACAAACTCGCTACGTCCATTTATGGCAGCGGACTGGTCAGGTAGTAGACCCACTAGTACAGCTGGTGATGCCACCCATAACTAACCGACTAGTGCAAGTAGACTTTATCTACCCTCCTGATTCGACACCGCCCCAGGTATTAACTGTTAAAACGCTGATGGGGTGACACCCCCGCCAAGAGCTTGGTAAATAGGGCTTTTCAGCCTTGACGGCTGAAAAAGATGTCCCCATTTATTGACACTATTCTTAATTACGGACGATGAGCAGTGGCTCAAAGCTTAACAACACCATTGACGCTTCCCATTTTCCGATTACATCTTTTTCCACGCCTGCGGCGTGGAACCCTTGCGAGGCAAGAGGTTTAGGATTGTTGTCACCCCCTCAGGTTAAAACGTTAGCTTGAATACCATTTACAGATTGCTATTTCCTTTACAAGGTAAAACAATCAGTTATCTTGTTTCTATACTTTTGCTACATTGATATAGAAAATAGCCGTGTAAACACTTAGTCAAGAACATAAAAATGACTTGAGACAAAATTGTCCACAGTCTAATAGTCAGAAACCCGCAGCAGATTGCTAAAAGTTCTTTATTATAATTTTTGTGACCGCTACCCGGAATATAAGGGCTTGGGTTGTAGACCCATGACTATAGCGCCGAGGATTTTGATTTTGCCTAAAGAATCTCAATACAAGCGGTCGTGCCGCCAATAGCCCAGACAAAACTCTAGTAACCAATTTTTTCCGGCTGACATGTGATTTGTGAGGTTAGTTAACCTAAATTCTCGTTTCTCGTTTAGTTCTTGAAGGAGCAGAAATGTTAAATTTCATTAAATCCCTCTTTAATCCGCTGCGGATAAAGATCCCATTTTTGCTGGATATTATTATAGTTTCCGATCCGGAACAAATCAAGAAAATTGAAACATCCGGGGATGTAGACCGTTTGCACAAGTATGATACGGCTGCCTTACCATGGTGGGTGAAGTTTTATTTCAAGGCGACAAGATTTCATGATGATGAGCGCGACTTGTGGTTTCTCGCCTTCGAATCTGCTTCTAATCCCAGCTATCGCCAAAGACGAGCCTATCTGGAGGAAAAAGTAGGCATAGGTTATAGCGAAGAAGATGTCAAAAAGATTGCAGAACTGTTGAAGAAAAATGCAGATGACGAGGTTCTTGCACATGAAATGGTACAAATAGTTAATTGGAGATTCTTCGGACAAGAGATTCCACTATCTATTACCAAAGCTGCCAAAGATACGTTGCAGAATTTAAGTGAAGCAATCTTTCCTTGGAAATATATACATGCCAGACAAGCGCATAAGCAAGTCATAGATTATTGCGAATACGCCCTCTCCAGAAATGTCCATATTATAGATGCTGGACATCATAATATCGGTGAGGTTGTTAAGACAACAACAGGTGCATTAAAGACGTTAAAAGATCACCTCGACAAGCCCGTTGAAGAAATCTTTACATCTCACCCTCTGACACCTCAAGCACCACGGATAGCTGTAAAGTCGTCAAATTTTGATGGTCTGCTGTTGTTTCCGACAACCCCAGGAAAGACAGTGGTGCTATTTCAAATTGGCAAAGCTGCTGCCAAAACCCATGACATAAATTTTACTTTCGGCACTGGGAGTCCAGAGCGAGCCTGTGTTTTTAAGGAGTTTTTTCTTTCATATATGAGTGATTTGCAAAAAGAGTTGTGGAAGGTAGCACCTCAAGGGCCACCACAGTCGCCACTTACCCACGCTATTGAAGGGATATTCTCCATTGTGAATCGGCTGATTAATTGGGACAAGTTGCCCTCATGGCTTGGTGTTCTCAGCCTCGCCCAACTGCGAACCGCCTTGCGCGAGCGCAACCTCTACGACACAGAAACAGATGCTTCCCGAGCAAATCCACTCCCCCTCACCTGTCCAGCAGAAAACCTCACAAATCGAACACCTGACGGCTCCTACAACGATCTCCACTATCCAGATATGGGTCGCACGGGTAGGCGATTCGGTCGCAACATGCCGTTAGACCGCGTTCAGCAACCGAGTGACGAGCGGATTTTGACGCCCAACCCTAGAGATATCGCCCGCGAACTGATGACGCGCGACACTTTCAAGCCAGCGCCAACGCTGAATATATTGGCAGCTGGGTGGATTCAGTTCATGATTCACGGCTGGTTCACCCACTTTACCACTGGTGAAGTACCGCCCTTCGAGATTCCCATTGATGACGATGACGATTGGCCGAGCGATCAAAGACCAATGAGAGTTCGCCGTACTAAAGTAGATCCATCCCATGAAGGAGATCCAGTAGGTCATCCAACACCCTATTTGAATCGTGAGAGCCCCTGGTGGGACGGATCGCAGATCTACGGTCGTGATCAGGATATTCAAGACAAAGTGCGCTCTCACCAAGATGGAAAGCTTGCTGTTGATGAGCGGGGTCTCCTCCCACTGGCAGGCAAGGATGATAATACCGATGACACTCAGGACAAACAGCGCCCCGTTGATGGGGTCGAGAAAACCGGCGTCAGTGACAACTGGTGGCTAGGGTTAGGGCTGATGCATGTCCTGTTTACCTTAGAACACAATGCCATCTGCGATCGCCTCAAATCCGAGTATCCTACATGGACTGATGACCAACTCTTCAACAAAGCTCGCCTGATCAATGCCGGTTTACTGGCCAAGATCCATACCGTGGAATGGACTCCAGGTATCCTCGGAAATCCAACTCTACAAATAGGGATGAATATAAACTGGTGGGGAATTGCTGGAGAGAAAATCACTAAACTCATTGGTCGCATTAGTCCTAGTGAAGTTATCAGTGGCATCCCCGGCTCGCCTACTAATCACTTTAACGTTCCTTACTCGCTCACTGAGGAATTTGTATCCGTCTACCGCATGCACGCGCTGATCCCCGACCTGTTTAGCTTCCATTCTGCTCAAACAGGTGAGTCTATCGGTGAGGCGACACTAGGGGAAGCTGTAGGGCCAAATGCGCGTGCGATCATGGAACGGATCAATACTAGCGACCTATTTTACTCACTTGGTATTGCTAATCCCGGAGCCATTACCCTCAAAAACTATCCCAACTTCTTGCGCACCCTCCCTAGACGCGATGGTCGAGTTGTCGATCTAGCAGCTGTAGAGATTCTGCGAGACCGAGAGCGGGGCGTCCCTCGCTATAATGAATTCCGCGAACTGCTTCGCTTAGCACGGGTCGAGTCTTTCAGTCAGCTAACGCCCGATCGCGAACTCGCTCAAAAGATTGAGTCGCTGTATGACGGTAATATTGACGATGTCGATCTTATGGTGGGCCTGTTTGCCGAAGAACCTCCCAAAGGATTCGGCTTTAGCGATACAGCTTTCCGCATCTTCATTCTGATGGCTTCGCGTCGTCTCAATAGCGATCGCTTCTTCACCGTTGATTTCACGCCCGATGTCTATACTCCGATTGGTCTAGATTGGATTGCCCACAACAGTATGATTAGCGTCCTGCTGCGGCACTATCCAACCCTAGGCCCTGCACTCCGAGGCCGCAAAAATGCCTTTGCACCTTGGAATCGAATAGGTACATAATAACAGCATAGCTGCCTGCCCTTGGAACTCTTAAACTGTAGAGTCTGTTAACGTAACGCACCCTCCTGAAACCAGACACTTTAAGTGAAAGTCACTTTCTCAGAGCAGGCGGCTAAGACCTCAGCATTGATTCAGATATCTGTAAACTAACGTGACGCAAAGTTTGAGTTTAATTCCGGATTTCTCACAAACTCATCAAAAATCGGGTCTAAAATCAGTCATGTTAGTCATAGCTTGATTTTTCCTTATTAAACAGTTTCCCGTGTACTTTGAAAGGTGTCACAATAATAAAATCAAATACTTTCTTTTACTACAATGATAAATAAAGGTAATTAATAATCCAGCGATTTAGGGGTCAAAGGGTGAGGATGACACTTGACCAGTTACGAATTTTTCTAGCCGTGGTGGAACATCTGCACTTTACCCGTGCTGCGGAAGCTCTCTACATTACCCAGCCTGCTGTCAGTGCGGCGATCCAAAGCTTAGAGGAACAACATGGAGTAAAATTGTTTCATCGGATCGGTCGCCACATCGAGATCACTGAGGCAGGGAAGTTACTACAAGTCGAAGCGCGGAAAATTCTTGACCAAGTCGCTTTGACTGAGCGGGGGCTGCGGGAATTGAATAATCTGCAACGAGGTGAGCTGAAATTGGGGTCGAGTCTCACCATTGGGAACTATTGGTTACCTAGTAAGATTAGCCAGTTTAAGCGCAAATATCCTGGTATCGTGGTTAACTGTACTCTCGGCAATACCGAAGCAATTTGTATAGGAACAGCAACCGGACAGTTTGATTTGGGTTTGGTAGAAGGAGAGGTCAAACCATCTGTTGAGAGTTCGCTAAACCAAGACATTGTAGGGGGCGATCGCTTGCTGATTGTTGTTGGCAAATCTCACCCTTGGTTTGAGCGGACAGAGATTTCCTTAGGAGAACTTTATACAACGGCTTGGGTAATGAGAGAGTCTGGTTCTGGAACACAGCAAAGGTTTGAGCAAGCTTTGCAAGATTGGGGTATCAAGCCAAGTGAATTAAATATAATTTTAATTTTTAGCAGTGGTGAAATGGTGAAGGAAGCTGTGGAAAGTGGGATAGGGGCATCCGGCATTTCTGAGTTGATGGTAAAAAAAGAACTACAGCTTGACACTCTTCGGGCGATTCGAGTCATGGATGATAGAGTAAGCTCTGGTGTGAGCCTCGAAATAGTCCGACCCTTTTTGCAACTGAAGCATCGGCAGCGTTTTCAGACTCGGCTCTCGATCGCCTTTGGACAGATGTTGCAGAGCTGGCATGAGGATAAAAATGAGTAGCGAGTCATGAAAGAGCCGTTGGCTCGTAGATATAGATTTCCCAGAAGGGATGGGCATCCCCAAAATAATCTAAAATCTAAGATTGAGTGTAAGTCCGATCATCAATATTGACTGAGGGTATTAGCAAGTTTATTAGCAATCCCCTCAATCCAACTTTCATCTTGTTTTGTATAACTGCGAGGGGCATTCGCTCCTAAAATTAAGGCACCTAAATTGCTAAGAGGTTGGCAGATCACCCCCTGGGTATTCTCTGGCAGGTAGTCAAACTCAATCTTGCCGGGATAAATGTTCAGAGCTACTAAATAAACTGGCTTTTGCTTATCTAACACCCGCTGCAAAATTGGCCCTGGCTTCACTTCTGAGTTGATACCTAAAATCCCCCGTCGCAGTAGCACTTTTCCTTGATACCAAACTACCAGCGATCGCGTTGCTGTATTCGTCAACAACAGATGAGAAGCCCAAGCTAGCTCTGTTTTTACCGTTTCTGGCAAGTCTGGTGCCAGTTCAAATCCCTCCTCACCGATCAGCTCAACAACATCAGGAGAGCGTGGTTGCACCTGTTGCCAAAGCAACCCAGTTAAAATCAACAGCGCACTCACAATCACACCCAGAGCATCAGAACGAGCTTGAGAATTGGTAAGCTGGGGCGTCAGCAGGCGATTCAGCAGCAATAAAACACCTGCCAAACCACCAGTTACAAGTGGCAGCTGCCGCAAGACTCGATTTGGATCTGGTTTAGCCATGCTTTAATAAAAATTTTGACTGATGTAGGGGTAAGGTTACCCCGTCCCTACCATTTTCAGCCTTCATCTGACTCAGTAATCCTCTGGAACTTATAGCCAATGTTTCGTACTGTCAGAATCAACTCTGGATTGCTGGGATCGTCTTCTAACTTAGCTCTTAAACGAGAAATATGGACATCCACGACGCGAGTATCTACATGATCGTCGGGTGTATACCCCCACACTTTCTGCAAAATCTCAGATCTGGAAAAAGATTCTCCAGAGCGACGGCTCAATAACTCTAGCAAATTGAACTCCATCCCGGTGAGCCGAATCCGCTCATCACCCTTATAAACTTGCTGTTTGTTGGTGTCGATTCTGATATTTCCCGCGTAGATGACTCCAGAACTGGGCATTCCGGAAGCACCTGTTTTTTCTACTCTACTCAAGACAGAACGGATACGAGCTTCCAGTTCCCTTGGGGAAAAAGGCTTAACAACGTAGTCATCTGCTCCCAACTCCAAGCCGGTGATGCGATCGGCGACATCTCCTAAGGCTGTAAGCATAATAATGGGCACATCGGATTCTTTCCGCAATTCCTGACAAACGCCATAACCATCAAGCTTTGGCATCATTACGTCCAAAACCACCAAGTCAGGAGCGTCGCCGCGAAACGTATTCAGCGCTTCTTCTCCGTCGGCAGCAGTCACGACATCATAGCCGATCATGGAAAGACGAGTTTCCAAAATGCGCCGAATGCTAGCTTCGTCGTCTACTACCAAGATTTTTTCTTTGTGGTTTCCCAAGTTCCCTGTCGCTCCAAAATTCGTGATTTTTGATGGCCTCTCGCCTTTAGACTTCGTCTGGCTCAATAATTCGTTGGAACAGATAGCCGGTTCCCCGAGCTGTAAGAATCAACTCTGGATTGCTGGGATCGTCTTCTAACTTGGCCCTTAAACGGGAAATGTGGACATCCACGACGCGAGTATCTACGTGACGCTCTGGCGTATACCCCCACACCTCCTGCAAAATCTCAGAACGGGAAAAAGCTTCTCCAGAGCGACTGACTAATAATTCTAATAGACTAAACTCCATCCCGGTGAGCCTAATCCGCTCGTCTCCTTTATAGACTTGCCGCTTATTCGTGTCGATTTTAATGTTGCTAACATGGATGACTCCAGAACTGGGAATCCCAGAGGCACCTGTTTTTTCCACTCGCCGCAGGACGGAGCGGATGCGAGCTTCCAGTTCCTTAGGCGAAAATGGTTTGACAACGTAGTCATCAGCGCCAAGCTCCAGACCAGTAATGCGGTCAGCGACATCGCCTAGAGCTGTTAGCATGATGATAGGCACATCGGATTCTTTTCGCAATTCCTGGCAGACGCCATAGCCATCAAGCTTTGGCATCATTACATCTAAAACCACTAGATCAGGGATAGCGCTGCGAAACGTATCCAGCGCTTCTTCTCCATCAGCAGCAGTCACGACATCATAACCTATCATAGAAAGGCGAGTTTCTAAAATGCGGCGAATGCTGGCTTCGTCGTCTACTACCAGGATTTTTTCTTTGTGGCTTTCCAAGCTTCTTACCGCTCCTATTTACTACTGTTTATGATCTAGTATTTATGATCGTTAATTTTTAGTACCATGACATTAAGATATCACTCAATTAAGAGCGTTGGGGAATAACAGAAACTCTCATTCCTAGATGTTTTTCATCATGCTTTAAAGATTTAGCATTTATTAAGATTATTTAACAAATTAAAGAATGCCAAAGCCGCGAATTGAGTATATTTGTAACGCATGCGGGGAAGTAACCCGCCAATGGTTTGGCAAATGTTCAGCCTGCGGCACTTACAACTCTCTGGAAGAGCAGATAGTGACATCGGCAGAACCCATGCCTGGTCGGGGGAGTTTGCAAGCCCACAGTCGGAACAATGGCAAATCAGCAATTGCTACGCCACCGCAGCCGAGATTATCTCTCACCTTTGCACAAATTAGCGATAAGCATCAGGCACGATGGGCTTCGGGCTATGGAGAATTAGATCGGGTACTGGGTGGTGGGATTGTTCCTGGCTCTCTAGTGCTGATTGGCGGCGATCCGGGGATTGGTAAATCGACACTGCTACTGCAAGTGGCAAATCAACTGGGGGAACGCTACCGCATTCTCTATGTCTGTGCCGAAGAATCGGGACAGCAGGTGAAGTTGCGAGCTGCTCGCTTAGGCGTTACCACCCCTCGGGATGAGATAGAAGCGGCTCCTGAATTGCTCCTACAGGAAAATGTCTCCCAGAAAGTTGATAATGGGGCAAATCTCTACGTACTGCCAGAAACAGACCTAGAAGAAATTCTCAGAGAGTTAGAGTCTCTCAAACCCAATGTTGCTGTGATTGACAGTATCCAAACTATCTATCTTTCTTCCCTGACATCAGCTCCCGGTTCGGTGGCTCAAGTGCGGGAATGTACCTCAGCGCTGATGCAGGTGGCGAAGCGGGAGGATATCACAGTGCTAATTGTAGGACACGTCACTAAGGAAGGCGCGATCGCCGGACCAAAAATGTTGGAACACTTAGTAGATACAGTACTGTATTTTGAAGGCGATCGCTTTGCTTCTCACCGGCTACTGCGTTCGGTAAAAAATCGCTTTGGTGCCACTCACGAAATCGGCGTCTTTGAAATGATCGACAGAGGACTGCGGGAGGTTTCCAACCCATCAGAGTTGTTCTTAGGCAACCGTGATGACGTGGTTTCCGGTACTGCTCTCGTTGTTGCTTGCGAAGGGACGCGCCCGATTGTAGTAGAATTGCAAGCGCTGGTAAGCCCTACAAGTTATGCTTCACCCCGCCGCTCCACCACTGGTGTTGACTATAACAGGCTGCTGCAAATTCTGGCAGTTTTGGAGAAACGGGTAGGTATTCCCCTATCTAAATTAGACGCCTATGTCGCGTCAGCTGGAGGGTTGAATGTGGAAGAACCAGCTGTGGATTTAGGAGTGGCGATCGCAGTTGTTGCTAGTTTCCGTGATCGTGTTGTCGATCCGCGCACTATCCTGATTGGTGAAGTTGGTTTAGGCGGACAAGTGCGCTCAGTTTCGCAAATGGAACTGCGTCTGAAAGAAGCTGCTAAGCTGGGGTTTAAAAGAGCGATCGTGCCTAAGGGTCAAACTTTCCCAGACTTGGGCTTAGAAATTGTCCCTGTGGCAAAAGTAATAGATGCGATTGTTGCTGCTATTCCCGCAGGGCAGCATCAGGAGGATGAGCTGTCCGAGGAAGATCAGGACACTTCTCTTTAAAAGGGAGGAATTTTGTTAATAATTAGTGGTGTCCTTGGTTGATTCAATACACTAAGATTAAAACCCTCAAAAAGCTAGTAAGTAGATGGACGGAAATAAACGTAACTGGTAGGGGCTGAAGGAGTGCTAATTGATAATTGGCTGACCACCATTAGCACTCCTTCCGTTAGTTATAGCAATCTTAACCAAAGTTTATTTGTTTCCACCTACTTAGAGTGCTCTAAGTTAGTAGCAGAAAAATTCCTCAAGGATAGCGTCGAAAAGTGTTGACCATACCTCAAGAGCCACCTCGCGTTGCCCTGTTCCTGCGCACTCTAACTGGCGGTGGAGCTGAACGGGTGATGATGAACCTAGCCCACGGCTTTGCTAAGCAGGGTTTGAAGGTAGATCTGGTACTTAGCAAAGCGGAAGGAACTTATTTGCGGCAGGTGACAGATGAAGTACGGATCGTGGATCTGAAGATTTCAGAGTTTGACAAGCTCTCTAGCTTCAAACTCCCAACAAGTTTTCAATCCACAAAGAGTCTTTTCAAGCTAGTGCACTACCTGCAACAAGAGCAACCAGTGGCATTGCTTTCAGCAACTCACTACCCCAATGAGATAGCCGTTTTAGCTAAGTCCCTTGCTAGAGTGCCTACCCGCCTAATCGTGTCCGAACATACGACTCTTTCCGTAGAAGCCAGACGTGTAGAGCAGGTTTCATCGCGTCTGGCACCTCTAACTGCGCGGCTTTTCTACCCTTGGGCCAATGGTATTGTAGCCGTTTCCCAAGGAGTCGCTAGAGATCTGGCTCGCATCATTGGTTTACCCTTAGAGCGCATTCGCGTGATTCACAACCCAGTTATAACCCCGTACTTGAGAGAAAAGACAAAAGAGCCTGTGGAACACTCATGGTTTGCGCCTGGAGCACCTCCAGTTGTTCTGGGGATAGGAAGATTTGTTAAACAAAAGGACTTTCCCACTCTGATCCGGGCTTTTGCTCAAGTGCGGCAGGTAAAACCTGTTCGGCTAATGATGTTGGGAAGTGGTAGAGAGCAAAAACGGCTAGAAGCTCTGGTGCGTGAGTTGAGCATAGAAAATGATGTTGCCTGGATTGGCTTTGCCAACAACCCCTTTGCTTACATGGCACGAGCGGCAGTGTTTGTATTGTCTTCAGCTTGGGAGGGTCTGCCAACTGTACTTATAGAAGCGATGGCTGTAGGCATCCCAGTCGTTTCTACAAACTGCGAGAGTGGCCCAGCAGAAATTCTCGATAACGGTAAGTACGGTTTGCTAGTGCCAGTAGGCGATAGTCAAGCTATGGCAGAGGCAATTTTGAGCGTATTGTCTGGTAACTCCAAGCCAGCTGATTCAGCTTGGCTTGATCAGTTTACCTGGGAAACTTCTACCCAAAAATATCTTGATATGTTGGGCATTAATGAGTAACACTCAAACAGGAGAAAGTGTCCCATGCCTAAAGATACACCCCGCGTTGCTTTTTACCTACGTCTACTTTACGGTGGCGGAGCCGAAAGAGTTATGGTGAACTTGATGCGCGGCTTAATAGAGCGGGGACTGAAGATAGATCTGGTGCTTAATACTGTAGATGGGCCTTTCTTGGCGCAAGTGCCATCTGAAGTCAGAATTGTAGATCTAAAAGCCCCACGGATGCTGGCAGGTCTTCCTAAACTAATAAGTTACCTGCGACAGGAGCAACCCTTAGCTTTACTTTCCGCCTTGCACTATACCAATGAGATAGCTCTGTGGGCAAAGTATCTTGCCAGAGTGCCCACACGGGTAATAGTGTCTGAGCACAATACTCTTTCTATACACGCACAACGCCGAAGCACAGATCGTTGGTCGCCTTTGTTGGCATGGCTGTTTTACCCTTGGGCTGATGAAATTGTGGCAGTTTCGCAGGGGGTAGCGCAGGATCTGGCTCAGGTCACAGGTCTTCCCCTAAAGCGCATCCAAGCAATTTACAATCCCATAGTGACTCCTGAAATCTTGGAAAAGTCAAAAGAGTCCCTAGACCATCCTTGGTTTGCACCAGGGGAGCCGCCAGTGGTTCTGGGAGTGGGAAGATTAGAAGAGCAGAAGGACTTTCCTACCCTGATCCGGGCTTTTGCCCAAGTGCGGCAGGTACAACCTGCTCGGCTAGTGATTTTGGGTAGCGGTAGAGAGCGCTCTCGACTCAACACTTTGGTGCGTGATTTGAGCTTAGAGGATGATGTTGACTGGGTTGGCTTTGTAAGCAACCCTTATCCATACATAGCACAGGCTGCGGTATTTGTTTTGTCTTCAGCATGGGAGGGATTCGGCAACGTCATTGTCGAAGCTATGACCTTGAGCACTCCAGTAGTATCTACCAACTGCCCCAGTGGCCCATCAGAGATTCTTGATCATGGCAAGTATGGTTGGCTGGTGCCGGTAAGCAACAGTGAAGCGATCGCGCAAGCAATTTTAAACGTATTGTCTGGCAACTCAAAATTAGCTGATTCAGCTTGGCTTGACCAGTTCACCTTAGAAACTTCCACTCAAAAATATCTTCAGCTTTTGGGTGTTCCCCTACAGTCACGGTGAGCTAGTGTAGATATTACAGCAATTTTCGTCTTGGTGCAGTACAGTCTGACCCCCCTGACGACTCCTCCTTCCGAACTTGCGGGGGATGGGAGGTAGCTAGAGCATCGGTCAAGTATTCAGATTTCGGTGGTGCTAAACAGGGGGAGCAGAGCGGTAGAAATTCACGGATTTTCCGTAGCTCCATAGAATAGTTAATTTGTCAATTTACTAAAAAACCGATGGTGCCAGTTGCAGGTGGCTACTAATATCATGTCCGGTTAATCACTTACTAAAAACGCTTACTTGTCATGCTGAGCGGAACGCAGTGGAGCGAAGCATCTGGGAGATGCTTCGCAACGCTGGCGAATGACAACTACTCAAGCGAACATGATATAAGCCCTTCGAAGTATGCGGAATGTATGCTGAAAACCGCTGTATTGCTGCGCTTTTCTTGCCTATGTGGGTGAATCTCGCCTGCTGTTGTTTTTTTCAGAGGCGCATCGACACCTGTCTGCGAACGGCAAAACTGAGTAGCCTGGTAGGCACACTGGAACCTTTGAGAACAGGCACGCGTAGAAAGCGTCCCATCGCCAGACGAGCAATCCCCTTAAGACGAGCTTGAAGCCTCACAACAAGAAACTTAAGTTGGCTGCTTTTATCGTTTGCAGCATAAAGGGGCAAAAAAGCAAGTTTGCCGTAAAGGATATCAGCTCGATGAGTTTTACTAAGGCCATTTTGGCAATGTTCTAGATTAGGCAAACCCCCATGTTCGCCATAATTCCGGAAAGGAATGTAGCTCTTTAGTTTTCTAATACGGAGAAAAGAATCGATAGTAGAGTCCCAACTTGAATAAGCCGTAGCTCCATATTTTCTACTAACTTCCTCTGCAAGCTCTATTAAGCATTGGGCACTGGCAGGTGTAACAATGTAAGCAACCATTGCTGTAGAAAACCCTTCAGCATAGCCCTCTTGAGAGACGCTATATACTTGAGGAGCACAGGTATACAGCCAGGAAATTCCTATGTCATTATGATTGAGATTAAATGGTAAAGGTAGCTGGCCGAACCCGACAACAGGAACAAAATCTGCTTCTACAATCAGAGTTGGCTTGCTATCCTGTATAGCTCTTTCCCAAGCTCGTCGATGATTCATTAAGCAAAGATAACTTGGAGAAAAACTTTTATTCTCTGCCTTTACTTCTTGCCTAAGAACTTCGCACTTAAAACCTTCTTTGTTCAAAAACTCCTCTAGCAACTGTGTTTGCTCTTTATAGGCAATCACAAAAACTTTGTCAATGCAATCAACAAGCTGGTTTGAAATAACAGTTTGGTTCGTAGCAAAATTAACTGTGTTCATGCTATTTAAACTGAAAATAGGGAAAATTTATCATAAGCAGATGGGCAGAAATAAACGTAAATGGTGAGGGTGGCTAATAGCTAATGGTGAGCAGGCCATTAGCCATTAGCCATGAATTCCAGATATCCATTGCTCAGTTCTTTTACCGCTAGCTCCCAAAACTGCTTGCCATGTTCTGGTGTTGCCAAATCTGGATTAGACCCCATCCGCCCATCGGGATAACGCTGCCGAAAGTCAGCTGCACCATAAATCTTGTGACTAGAGGAAACTTGAGCGGCAAGAGGAGCTTGCTTGATCGCCTCTGGATAGACATACTGAGTCACAGCAACTTCGCTGGGTGTGGCGTGGGAACCTTCTTGGTCACCGTATAGCTCTTTTGCCAGCTTATAAACAGCAGCGCACATAAACCAGTTGGCAATATGACACTGAACTTGGTCAGCCTTGAGAACATTTAAATCTGCTAGGTGAGCGTAAGTTTCCGCGAAAGCTGCTTTTAGTGTGGCAATGTTACCGCCGTGACCGTTAATAAAGAAAAACTTGGTAAATCCACTCCTAGCTAAACAGGTTACATAGTCGCGAATTACCAAAATTATCGTACTGGGGCGGAAGCTGATAGTGCCGGGAAACGCAGTGTGATGCAGTGCCATGCCCACATTGATAGTAGGCCCTACAACTGCCCCCGTTGCTTCACCCACACCACCAGCGATCGCTTGGGCACAAATCGCATCTGTCCCAATCAACCCAGTCGGCCCGTGTTGTTCGGTTGAACCGATAGGGATAATAATTCCAGTAGAGTGCTCTAGATAGGCTTCTACTTCAGGCCAGGTCAATAAATGCAGCAGCATATAAACTTGAAAAGGAGTGCATCGACTCCATCCTAACTATGATCAGGGATGATCTACCAAAATCATAGTTGTACCAGTTTTACTGTATTAATGAGGATGGAATTGTCAACTCGAATGTCCTAATGATGCTTCCTCTTGTGAGCAGTCCAAATAGCCAATCTAGCCCCGAACTAGGGCGAACCAGTCAGATCCTGGTCGTCGAAGATGAAGTTCTGATTCGGGAAATGCTTGTATTGGCACTAGAAGATGAAGGTTATCAGGTTGTCACTGCTCTGGACGGGCGTACCGCTTTGGCGTTGCTCCAGGTTGATGGCACCAATGCCGCAGAGTTCCCTTTTGATTTAATTATTTTGGACTTGATGCTTCCTCAAATCAATGGTTTAGACCTTTGTCGTTTGCTCCGATATCAAGGAAATCCAGTACCAATTTTGATTTTGAGTGCCAAGGCTAGTGAAACTGATCGGGTTTTAGGTTTAGAAGTGGGAGCTGATGACTACCTGACCAAGCCCTTCAGTATGCGGGAGTTAATTGCCCGTACTCGTGCTTTGTTGCGACGCCAGCGATTAGGTATTTTGTCATTAACACCGACATTACAATTTAAGGATGTCACTCTTTATCCCCAAGAGTGCCGTGTCATAGTTAGGGGGGAGGAAGTCAACCTTTCGCCTAAAGAGTTTCGTTTACTTGACTTATTTATGAGTTATCCGCGTCGGGTTTGGTCGCGGGAGCAGCTAATCGATCAGGTTTGGGGGCCTGATTTTGTCGGAGATAGTAAAACAGTAGATGTACATATTCGCTGGTTGCGGGAAAAATTAGAACAAGATCCCAGTCAGCCAGAGTACATCATCACCGTTCGCGGGTTCGGCTACCGATTTGGTTAATGGTCATT
>CAZZWA010000060.1:17626-19286 GCA_964657555.1 uncultured Microcoleus sp. | reverse complement strand
AGTTTAAACTCCGGGCGGGTGTGGCAACTTACCGAGAATGGTGCAAGATGTCAGCTAATGGACTTTTATACGTTTGTACTCAAAGGAATCGCGACACGAAATGTTGTGCCAATTCCTGCTTCAGAGGCGAACGTTATCTGACCAGAGTGCAGCTCTACACATTTATGCACAATCACCAACCCCAATCCCGTACCAGAAATATTCCCCACATTTTGCGCTCGATGAAATGACTCAAATAGTTGTTGCTGGTCTTCTTGGGGAATACCGATACCTTGGTCTTTAACAAGGAAGACGACTGTCTCATTCTGACAAGAGAGTTCCAGATGTACTGGGTTGCCATCATTGGAATATTTGATGGCATTGGAGAGGAGATTAGTCAGAATGTGCCGCAACAGTTTTTCATCAAGTCTGGCATGGGTGCGATCGCAGTGATTCTCCCAGATAATTTGGTGCTGGCTTCCAGTACTTATTTGCAGTTCTTCCACCAGATCGCTACAGAACGTTTCCAGTTCCACCTCTGTGGGATTAAATTGGAGTTTTCCGGCATCATTTTTACCAATCAGCAACACGTCTTCTAACAATTGAGTCATCCGTCTCACTGCACCTCCAATACGCTCAAAATGCATGAGTTTTTTCTCATTTGTCAATTTGTAGCCGTAATTTTTGAGGAATTCCGCAGAAAACAAGATGGTAGAAAGAGGAGTGCGAAACTCGTGGGAAGCTATGGTGATAAAACGAGATTTGAGGTCGTTGAGTTCTCTTTCCTTTTCCAGCGCTTTTTCTTGTTCCCGAGCTTTTTGAAGCTCTGCCTCTGCCTGCCTGTACTCGGTGATGTCCGTGTTTACACCGATCCACTCACGAATACTGTCGTCATTTTCCCATATAGGCACAGCACGCACGCCCATATATCTATATTCACCATCATAGCGCCGCAGGCGATACTCAACTGCAAATAGAGTCTTGCTGAAGAGAGCCTCTAACCACACCTGCTTTGTCTGATGTTGATCATCTGGATGGATAGCGTTGAGCCACCTCCACCCTTTTAACTCTTCATAAGTTTGTCCAGTAAATGCGCTCCAACTTGGCTGTTCCCTGACGAATTCCCCCTCTGTTTTAGTATCCCAGATAATTTGGGTAGTTGCTTCCACAAGTGAGCGGTAGCGCTCCTCTGATCGCTGCAATGCCAGAGTAGCGCGTTGGCGCTCATGAACCTCCAACAAGAGTTGCCGATTCGCCTCTCTTAAGGCAAATGTCCGCTCCTCGACTCTGAGTTCTAGCTCTTCATTCATCCTCTGTAGTTGCTTTGGACTAACGAGAGCCAGTGCCTGAGGAATTAACGGTAATAGCACACCAGCTGTAGACACAGAGGCTAAAGCAGTGATCGCTTTGAGCGATCCTGATAGCCAATAGGTTGGATGCCAAAGCGTCCATATTGCCATGACATGGGTGGTGCCACAAGCGATGATAAATGTGCTAAACAGCCAAAAGAGCCAATGGAACGGCACATCTGGTCTTTTGCAGACGAAATAGACTAACATTACAGGAATCGCAAAGTAGGCCAAGGCAATCAGCGCATCCGAGATGATGTGCAGCCATACCAATCCTGGTTGCCAAAGGTAGCAATGCCCGTGAGGAATAAACTGTGTTGTAAATAATAGGT
>CAZZWA010000060.1:15650-17526 GCA_964657555.1 uncultured Microcoleus sp. | reverse complement strand
GAGGAGCGCTGGAAGAAGGCAGCGAAACCGAGATGGATACCCTGAGTTTCTTCTTTAGTTTTTCCTTATGAGAACCCTATGCTCAACGTCTTAACATGAAGCGACGGGTATAGTCAACCGAGGATATACTGAAATTTACTCCACCCCAATTTTAGTAAATACCCCGATTAAGTAGACCCTGGGCTAAGCGATTATAAGTACCACAAGATCTGCTGACAGGTGATGCCATGCACAGTTATAGTCTTCCCAATTATCAACTTATGCAAGAAATTCAGATAAATGTCAATACAGCGATTTATCGCGGATACCGAGAACCGGATCGCAAACCAGTTATTATTAAGCTCCTGAAAAGCAAATATCCCACATTTAAAGATATTGCCAGGTTTAAGCATGAATATGAGATCGCTAAATCTTTAGATTTATCTGGAGTTGTCAAGCCTTGTAGCTTAGAAACCTCTCAGAATAGTCTAGCTCTTATATTTGAAGACTTTGGTGGAGAAGCCCTTGACAAATACATTTACGGTAAAAAGATAGGAATAAAAATACTTTTGATAATTGCTTTTCAGCTTACTAAAATTTTAGAAGAAATTCATCAAAAAAATATTATTCATAAAGATATTAAAACCTCAAATATAATCATCAACCCTGAAACAGGGGAAGTAAAAATCACCGACTTTGGCATGGCCTCCCGCTTGTCGAAAGAAAACCAGAAAATCAGCACCGCGAATTTACTCGAAGGCACCTTGGCCTATATGTCACCAGAGCAAACTGGCAGAATGAACCGGGCGATCGACTACCGCACCGACTTCTACTCCTTGGGTGTCACCTTTTATGAACTCTTAACTGGCTCCCTACCCTTTGATAGCACAGACCCAATGGAATTGGTTTACTGCCATATCGCTAAGATACCAGTGCCACCTAAAGAGCTAAATCCAGAGGTTCCGGCGATCGTGTCTGATATTGTCATGAAATTGCTCGCTAAGACTGCTGAAGATAGATACCAAAGCGCCTTGGGACTAAAAGCTGACCTGGAAACCTGTTTAACTCAGCTAGAGACTTTTGGTCAGATTTCCAACTTTATTCTTGGTCAACAGGATTTAGCGAGTCAATTACTCATTCCTCAAAAACTCTATGGCAGAGAGGCGGAATTTAACACCCTCCTGCATACTTTTGAGCGAGTCAGTGAGGGTACAACTGAGATGATTCTGGTTGCTGGCTATTCAGGTATCGGCAAGTCAGCCTTAGTTCAGGAAATTCATCAACCCATTGTGCGGCAGCGAGGTTATTTCATCAGTGGCAAGTTCGATCAGTTTAAGCGGGATATTCCTTATAGTTCAATAATTCAAGCTTTTCAAGAATTGATGCGCCAACTGTTAACAGAAAGTGCTGACAGAATAGCTGAATGGAAAAGAAAACTATTAGACGTATTAATCCCAAATTGCGTAGTCATTACCGAAGTTATTCCCGAAGTAGAACTGATTGTTGGCTCCCAGCCTCCTGTTCCTCAATTGGGTCAAACTGAATCTCAAAATCGATTTAATCGGGTATTTAAACAATTTATTCAGGTGTTCACAAACAAAGAACATCCATTAGTACTCTTTCTGGATGATCTACAATGGGCTGATTCGGCTTCACTAAAGTTGATTCATCTGCTGATGACAGAACCAGATAGCCAATATCTGTTGCTAATTGGGGCGTATCGAGATAATGAAGTCAGTGCTACTCATCCGTTAATGCTGACTTTGGAGGAGATTCACTCCCACGATGCCAAACTGACTTCGATTATCCTTCGGTCTTTGGATATGGGCAACGTTAGCCAATTAGTGGCTGATACTCTTAAGAGTAAAACAGCAGATTCATATTCTCTAGCTGAGTT
>CAZZWA010000060.1:10293-15550 GCA_964657555.1 uncultured Microcoleus sp. | reverse complement strand
AGTTCCTACAAAATTCCCCTGGTGTGTGACTTAAAGGAAATGAATAATAGCTCAGAATTCAATCTTCCCCCTATTACCTACAAGTTTTTGCATGATCGGGTGCAGCAAGCAGCTTATTCACTTATCCCAGATTCACTTAAAAAACAGACTCACCTGAAAGTCGGTCAACAGTTGCTGAGACATACTCCGGAAACTCAGATTGAAGAAAGCATCTTTGAGATTGTCAATCACCTAAATGTCGGGACTCAATTCATCAGACAGCAGTACAAAAAAGATGAACTGGCAAGACTAAATCTAATAGCGGGTAAAAAAGCTAAGGCGGCAACAGCTTATGAAACTGCCGTCAGATATTTATTAATGGCCAGAGAGTTACTTACAGAATCAAGCTGGACTCATCAGTATGAATTCACGTTAGATCTGTATGTGGAACTAACGGCATCATCATATCTAAATACTAATTTTGAAAAAGCAAAAATGCTATCAGAAGTTGTTCTAAACCATGCAAAAAATATTCTCGATAAAGTCAAAGTTTATGAAATTCAAATGCAGTTTTATATCCAACAACACCAGATGCAAGCTGCGTTAGAGATTGGGCTGCAAGCTCTAGATTTGCTGGGTGTATCCCTAGCTCTTGAACAACCGGGAGAGTTGAATTATGAAGAGTTAGATGCTTTACCAGAAATGACAGACCCCCATCAACTGGCAGCAATACAAATATTAATGAATTTATGTGCTCCTACTTATGTTTTAGATCCTGTCTTGAACCAGCGAGTTGCATTTACGATGGTCAATCTCTCCCTCCAGTATGGTAATTCTTCACTGGCTGCTTTTGGGTATGGGCTTTATGACTTAATTCTGTGTGGGCAGCAAGATATTGATGCGGGGTATCAAGCGGGTAAACTAGCTTTGAGACTGTTGGATCAATTTAAAGCCAAAGCACTAACAGCAAAAATATATGGGCTATTTTATGCTCATGCCAGCGTCTGGAAAAATCCTATTAAGGAAACTTTATCTCCTTTGTTGGCAGGAATTCAGAGTGGACTAGAAACCGGAGATCTAGAATGGGCAGGCTATAACACTTTCTACTATTGTGACCATCTATTGTTTATAGGAGAACCGCTAGAGTTGGTGGCGCAGAAGCAGGCACTACATTTTGATTCTATGCTAAAGCTGAAACAAACCTTGCAGAGTTACTACCTTAATATCTGGCGGCGAATGGTTTTAAAGATCCAAGAGTTAGCGGAGGAAAAATATAGTTTTCATGGTGAACTGGTAACAGACGAAGAAATATTGCAAGGTTTAATTGCCGCCAAAAATCACATGTTTACTTTTACGGCTTATCTGGCCAATGCAATTCTCCTTTACTTTTTAAAAGATTACGCTCAATCTATTGCCAACGCCTCTTTAGCCAAAGACCACGCTGGAGGTGTGACCGGGATGATGATTAATGCTCAACACAATTTTTACTATTCTCTTGCTCTTCTAGCTCAAGTGAGAAGCTTTTCAAAACACGAGCAAGAGCAAGCTATTTTTCAGGTGCAATTGAATCAAAAGATTATGCATAACTGGGCAATCAATGCTCCATTTAACTATTATCATAAATACTATTTGATAGAGGCTGAAAAATCACGGGCATTAAATAATAATTTAGAAGCTATGGAGTATTATGATCAAGCAATCCAAGGAGCTAGAAACTCTGGATATATTCATGAAGAAGCAATAGCTAATGAACTGGCAGCAGAGTTTTATCTAGCGCTGGGTAGAGAGAAAATTGCTCAGATGTATCTGATAAATGCCTATTCTGGCTATATTCAGTGGGGAGCTGTGGTTAAGATCAGAAGTCTAAAGAAGGCATATCCCCAGTTACTTCATGAAGCGTCTGCAACAAACTTAACAAGACTCCAGAGTACCAGCACAACTTCTTCAACTATCGACCATGATGGAAATACTCTGGATTTAATGACGGTTGTGAAAGCTTCCCAAGCTCTAGCCGGTGAAATAGTTCTAGAGAAATTGCTAGATAAGTTGATGAAAATTGTTATGGAGAATACTGGTGCTATAACTAGTTTCCTCATCTTAGAAAATTCAGGGCATCTGCTGATTGAAGCATCTAAAACTGTGGACAAAGATGATGTAACAGTACTACAATCAATTCCAATCGAAACCAGCCAACAGCTACCCCTGTCTGTGATCAATTATGTAGCCAGAACTCAGGCAGATGTGATTTTAAGTGATGCGATGAGAGAAGAGATGTTTACTGCCGATCCCTATACGATCAAAAATCAACTCAAGTCTGTTCTCTGTACACCGATCATTCATCAGAAACAATTTATCGGCCTGCTTTATTTAGAAAATAATTCCACTACCAACGTGTTTACAGCAGCTCGATTGGAAGTCTTAAAAATTTTATCGTCTCAGGCTGCTATCTCTCTGGCTAATGCCCGACTTTACACAAATTTAGAAGCTGCCAAGCAGCAATTAGAGGACTATTCTCGAACATTGGAGATGAAAGTAGAAGAGCGAACTATAGAACTAAAAGAGGCCAAAGTTGCTGCTGAAGCGGCCAATCGTGCCAAGAGCCAATTTCTATCTAATATGAGCCATGAACTCAGGACTCCGTTGAATGGTATTTTGGGTTATGCCCAAATTCTTAGGCGCGAAAAAAGTCTGACTGATAAGCAACAGGATGGTCTGGGGATTATTCAAAGATGTGGCGACCACCTGCTAAACCTGATCAATGACATTTTAGATCTCTCCAAAATTGAAGCCAGGAAGATGGAACTGAATCTGAGCAATTTTCATTTTCCTGAATTTCTTAAGAGTATCGTTGAAATAGTCTGTATCCGTGCCGAACAAAAAGGCATTTTCTTGACTTACCAACCTCTTTTCCCTCTGCCGTTGTGGGTATGGGGAGATCAAAAAAAATTGGGACAAGTTTTGCTCAACTTACTTGGTAATGCAGTTAAGTTCACTGAGAATGGTGGGGTAGTGTTCAAAGTTAACTATCACGAAGACAAAATTCGGTTTCAGGTTGAAGACACTGGTAGTGGCATAGCACCGGAGCAATTAGCAGAAATCTTTTTGCCGTTTCATCAAGTGGGTGACAGTCGCGGTAGGGCTGAAGGAACAGGGCTAGGACTAGCAATCAGCCAGGAATTAGTCCAAATGATGGGAGGGGAACTCAAAGTGAAAAGCACGTTGGGTGAGGGGAGCATTTTCTGGCTGGATTTAAACTTGCCTGAAGTTTTGCCAGGGACTGAGGTAGGCACGGCTGACTCACTCAAAATCACTGGTTTTAAAGGCTCTGGATCTGGATACAAAGTTCTGGTTGTAGACGACAAATGGGAAAATCGCTCGGTGCTGGTCAATCTGCTTGAGCCTTTAGGGTTTGAAATTGTTGAGGCGACTGATGGCCAAGACGCTTGGAACAAAGCTATTGAATTTAAACCGGATGTGATTTTTCTGGACTTAGTCATGCCCGTGATGGACGGCTTTGAAGTCACCAGAAAGCTCCGACAGGAGCCAAAGCTTAAAGATGTTGTGATTATCGCTACCACTGCTAGCGTTTTCGAGCTTGACCAGCGCTCAAGTCAATCTGCGGGTTGCAATGATTTTCTCCCCAAGCCGATCCGGGTGCATCAGCTTTTAGAACAGTTACAGGTTCATTTAGGGCTGGAGTGGGTTTATGAGGAGAAGAGCCATCTTACCCCCTTAGCTTCTCCGAAATCTCTGTTGGGAGGTGATTCTCGTGACCAGACGCTTCCCCTTCCAGCCGAGTTACAAAATTCAAGTCTCCAAGAGATTGCTCCACCAAAGGAGGAACTTGATAACCTATTTAATATAGCTGTGAGAGGCGACATTGGAGGCATTCTGGAGCAGGCCACAAGATTTGAACAGTTAGATGCCCAATTTGTGCCGTTTGCCAAGGAACTGCGTCAACTAGCTAAAGGTTTTCAAGAAAGAAAAATCCGCGAGTTCATCCAAAAACATATGAATAGTTATGAATGAGCTTGAAGCTTCCGAAAAAGAGATTATTTTAATTGTCGATGATAACCCAACAAATTTGGGAGTATTATTCGATTATTTCAATGATTGTGGTTTTAAAGTATTGGTGGCTCAAGATGGTGAAAGTGCGCTAGAGAAGATCGAATATGCTCATCCAGATCTCATTCTTTTAGATGTACTGATGCCAGGAATTGACGGGTTTGAAACCTGTCGTCGGTTAAAAGCCAAAACATCAACGCAAGACATTCCCGTAATTTTCATGACCGCGCTCACTGAAACGGTGGATAAGGTCAGAGGTTTTCAAGTTGGTGCAGTAGACTATATTACCAAGCCAGTTCAGCATGAAGAAGTTTTTGCTCGGGTCAAGACTCACCTAACCATCCAGAACCTGACCAAGCAACTTCAAAAGCAAAATATTCATCTGCAACAAGAGATCAGTA
Source organism: uncultured Microcoleus sp. (assembly GCA_964657555.1). Classification (GTDB taxonomy): domain Bacteria; phylum Cyanobacteriota; class Cyanobacteriia; order Cyanobacteriales; family FACHB-T130; genus CAZZWA01. Next base: position 11,105 of record CAZZWA010000060.1, on the reverse strand, counting down.
ATAAGGAAAGAGCAGAAGCAGAAGCTCGCAATGCACTCTTGAAAGAAAAAGAACTTGGCGAACTCAAGTCCCGTTTTGTCTCTATGGCTTCTCATGAAATTCGCACTCCGTTAGCTACTATTTCATTATCTGCCGGATTCCTCCAAGATTATGGCGATAAATGTACAGAAGAGAAAAAACAGGCTCATATGCATCGCATCCAACTTGCGGTTAACCGCATGACCCAGATGCTAGATGAAGTTCTGCTGATTGGGAAAGCCGACTCAGGCAAGCTGGAGTTAAAAAGAGCACCCATGGAACTCCAAGCATTCTGCCAAGAGCTTGTGGCAGAGATGCAAATAGCAGCTTCTCCAAGTCACACGCTCTTCTTTGCAAGTAGGGGTCAATGCCCCCCAGCTTGCCTGGATGAGAAACTACTGCGACACATCCTCACAAATTTGCTCTCAAATGCCATCAAGTATTCCCCAAAAGGTGGCACTGTCTTTTGTGAACTATCTCTTGACTACGAGCGAGCAATCTTCCAAATTAAAGACCAAGGTATAGGTATTCCCCTAGAAGATATCCCCCGATTATTTGAAACATTCCATCGCGCCAAAAACGTCGGCACTATCCCTGGCACGGGACTCGGTTTAGCCATTGTCAAAAGATATGTAGACTTGCACTCTGGCGAAATCACAGTTGATAGTCAGGTAGGGGTGGGAACAACTTTTACTGTCAAGCTGCCGTTGCATAGCAATTGTTAGAAACGGACAGTTATCAACTCAAGCTAGCCACCCTTGGTCAAAATGCCATCATTGTGCTCTACCAGTTCA
>CAZZWA010000060.1:4635-10193 GCA_964657555.1 uncultured Microcoleus sp. | reverse complement strand
ATTACTTGACCGACTCCCTAGAAGCAGAGCCTAGCAGCAAGCGTTCCTAGGCTCTGCCTCTGGGTAATGAGGCAACAGTCTTACTAACGCTCGACTTTCACTCCTTTCCAAAAGGCTACATAGCCTTCAATGTTTTTGGCAGCAGACTTAGCTTCTGGGTAATACCAGGCAGCATCCTTGTTTTCCTTCCCATCTACCTCGATCGTGTAGTAGCTGGCTTCACCCTTCCAAGGGCAGGTAGTGTGGGTGTTGCTCTCTTTGAAATACTCGCGCTTGATAGCGTCAGGGGGGAAGTAATAGTTATTTTCTACCACTTCAGTGCGATCGCTCTCGGCTAGCACAGTACCATTCCAGATTGCTTTCGGCATAAGTTCCTTTAACAATTGCAACTTTCTATTAACATTATGAGCAAAAGTGAAGAAGATATTCTTCTCTCCCCATCCCCCTATCTTTAGGGCTGGGTTCTAAAATAATTGCATCTCCCGCCCTCCCACTCGTCAACGATGGCTCAGTTTCGTTCTCTGGAACACGCACTCAAACACTTTTTTGGCTACGACACCTTCCGCCCCGGACAACAGCAAATCATCGAAGATGCCCTTCAGAACCGGGATATGCTGATTGTCATGCCCACTGGTGGGGGAAAGTCGTTGTGTTTTCAACTGCCAGCACTGCTGAAGCCGGGATTAACCGTTGTGGTGTCCCCCTTGATAGCCTTGATGCAGGATCAAGTGGAGGCATTGCAGGATAACGGGATTTCTGCAACATTTCTTAATAGCACTCTCAACTCCTGGCATGTGCGATCGCGAGAACAAGCTATTCGCGACGGTAAAGTCAAGCTGCTGTATGTGTCTCCCGAACGCCTGCTGAGTGAGAGATTTCTGCCGTTTCTAGACCTAGTGCAGCACCAAATTGGTCTGTCTGCCCTTGCCATTGATGAAGCTCACTGTGTCTCAGAGTGGGGTCACGACTTTCGCCCAGAATATCGCCAACTGCGACAACTACGCCAGCGCTACCCAGATATTCCCACTCTAGCTCTAACTGCTACCGCCACCACTCGCGTCCGTCAAGATATTATCCAGCAGTTAGGTTTGCGGCAGCCCAGCATTCATATCGCCAGCTTCAACCGCCCCAATCTCTATTATGAAGTCGTGCCTAAAGAGAAAAAGGCGTTTAACCAGCTGTTAGAACTGATCCGCACTGTTGGTGGTTCAGGAATCGTTTATTGCCAAAGCCGCCGCAAGGTTGATGAAATTGCCTTTCTACTACAACAAGAGAACATCGCCGCCCTACCCTATCATGCAGGACTGAGCGATCAGGTACGGGCATCTAATCAAACCCGCTTTATTCGGGATGATGTGCAGGTGATGGTGGCAACCGTCGCCTTTGGCATGGGCATCAACAAGCCAGATGTGCGCTTTGTGATTCATCACGATATCCCTCGTAACCTAGAAGGTTATTACCAAGAAGCCGGAAGGGCAGGTAGAGACGGGGAACCAGCTCGCTGTACGCTGTTTTTCAGCTACGGTGATATTAAAGCCATTGAGTACCTGATTGAGCAAAAATCTAACGAACAAGAGCAACTGATTGCCCGTCAACAGTTGCGTCAGGTGATAGCTTATGCCCAAGGTACTGACTGCCGCCGCACGATTCAACTGGGTTACTTTGGAGAACGGTTTGAGGGAAATTGCGGCAACTGTGACAACTGCCGCCATCCCAAACCTGTAGAAGATTGGACAATTGAAGCCCAGAAGTTTCTCTCTTGTGTAGCACGCTGCAAGGAACGATTTGGCATGATTTACATTATCGATGTGTTGCGTGGCTCCCGCAGTCAGAAAATTCTCCACAATAGTCATCACGAACTTTCTACCTACGGAATTGGCAAAGATAAAAGTGTCGAAGATTGGAAGCTTCTGGGGCGAAGTCTTTTGCACCAAGGTCTATTAGACCAAACTACGGATGGTTACTCAGTCCTCAAGCTTAACGATCTCAGTTGGGAAGTGCTGCGGCGGCAGCGTTCTGTTTCTATTGCCGTGACAACTGCACAAACACCAGATGTAGTCAGCCAGAACCAGATGTCTGTCGAAGAGGATATGCTATTTCAAAAGTTGCGATCGCTACGTAAACAGTTAGCTGACGAGCAATCTGTAGCTCCCTACGTTGTCTTTGCTGATGCAACTCTCAGAGCAATGGCGATGAAACAGCCTAAAACTTTAGCAGAATTTAGCAAAATTTCTGGGGTGGGGGATTACAAGTTAGCCCAGTACGGCGAACGGTTTCTTGCCGAAATCCGCAGCTATTGCCAACACTACGAACTGACTGCCGAACGGCTGGCAAAAAGCAAAAGCATTGCTTCTGCGCCCACCTCCACGCAAATAGCTACCCTAGAACTACATCGACAAGGGTTGAGTATAGAAGAAATTGCTCAAAAACGTGGCTTCAACATCAGTACAATTATGAGCCATTTATGTGAGTTAATTGAGATGAATCAACCGCTTGACTTAAACCATCTGGTTTCTCCTGAGCGTCAGTTACAGATTTTGGAAGCTATTAAAATCGTTGGAGCGCACGCACTAAAGCCGATTTACGAACATTTGGGTGAGCGGATTAGCTATGATGAAATCAAACTAGTGAGAGCTTGGTTGCGACGTAATAAGATGGTTTGAAAACTAGAAAAGCTAAATCAGAAAATTTCCTTCTACGACTGACAACGTGGTTAAGGCAGTGGTTATAGAAGACCTTACTGTAAAGGAGGCAGATAGGAATGACTCAGACCCCAATCAAACTCAGCTTTGAGGAGTATCTGGGCTACGATGACGGAACTGATAAACGTTATGAACTTGTTAATGGGGAGCTGGTAGTATTGCCACCAGAGGTTTAGCGTTATAGAGAACATTAATGAGACTGATTTGCTGTGTACCATACTAGTATATTTTGAGTATGTCAAAAGCACTTAATTCATTTAACCTGACTGAGAAAGAGCGCGCTAACTTAGAGCGCTTGATAGATTATTCTTGGGCGCAGTCACTACCAGAAATTTGGCCGAAAGCAGCTGAGCAATTCGGTGAAATCACTGCCCTCAAAGATCCTCACGCTAAACCAGAAGTTGCTCTCACATACACCCAAATGTGCCGACAGATTCAGCAATTTGCTGCTGGGTTGCAAGCTTTGGGAGTCGAAGCTGGCGTTAGCGAAGCGGGGGCTTTGCCCTGTCGCGTTGCCCTATTTGCTGACAACAGCCCTCGTTGGATAATTGCCGACCAAGGGATTATGACATCTGGAGCAGTTGATGTTGTGCGTAGTTCCCAGGCAGAACGGGAGGAACTGCTGTTTATTCTGGCGGATAGCGGCAGCACTGTCCTGGTGTTGGAAAATCGTAAGACGCTGGAAAAACTACGCGATCGCTTAAACTCTCTGCCAGTTCATCTGGCGATTTTACTCTCTGATGAAGACACACCGGCGGATGAAACCTTGAAAGTAGTGAACTTCGCCGAACTGATGGCAGTTGGGGCCAACCAGTCCCTCAAGCCTGTGACTCAAAACCGAGACACGCTGGCTACCTTAATCTATACCTCTGGAACTGGTGGCAAACCTAAAGGAGTCTTGCTCACTCATGGTAATCTATTGTCTCAGGTGACAACATTTGGCACAGTGTTTCCGCCAGAGCCTGGAGATTGCGTCCTCAGCATACTCCCCAGCTGGCACGCCTACGAACGAACCTGTGAATACTACCTACTTTCTCAAGGTTGCACACAGGTTTACACCAACATCCGCTATTTCAAAGGGGACTTGCAGAAATTTCAACCTCATCTGATGGTTGGGGTACCTAGGCTGTGGGAATCTCTCTATGAGGGGATACAAAAGCAGTTCCGCGAGCAACCTGCCAATAAACAACGGTTGGTTAACGGGTTGTTAGGGAACAGTCAGCGCTACATTCAGGTACGCAGAATTGCCCAGGGATTAACCCTAACACCACAACCACCCTCTCTCCTCAAAAGGCTCATAGCAGGTATCCAAGCAATTGCTCTTTGGCCTCTCCATACTTTAGGCAACCAGCTTGTATATAAAAAAGTGCGTGAGGCTACTGGTGGGCGGTTGAAGCAGGCGATCAGCGGTGGTGGTTCCCTAGCAATGCATCTGGACAACTTCTTTGAAATTGTCGGCGTTAGCATCTTGGTAGGCTATGGTCTAACAGAAACTTCTCCCGTCACCAACGTCCGTCGTTCTTGGCGCAATTTGCGTGGTTCATCTGGGAAACCGATTCCGGGAACAGAAATTCGTATTGTTGACCCCGAAACCTGTAAGCCCTTGCCACTTGGAGAGCAGGGATTGGTTCTCGTCCGGGGGCCACAGGTTATGCAAGGCTATTATCAAAATCCCGAAGCGACGGCTAAGGCAATTGACTCAGAAGGTTGGTTTAATACGGGTGATTTGGGTTGGGTGACATCAGAGAACGATCTAGTGTTGACGGGACGGGCAAAGGATACAATTGTGTTGACCAATGGAGAAAACATTGAGCCCCAGCCTATTGAGGATGCCTGTTTGCGCAGTCCCTACATTGATCAAATTATGGTGGTAGGTCAAGATCAGCGATCGCTAGGAGCCTTGATTGTTCCTAATCTGGAAGCGCTGCAAAAGTGGGCGATCGCCCAAAATCTCCACTTGCGCCTACCCCCAGATCTGAATCATCAGCCTCAACTTGAACAACCACAGGCTAGCCAGGAAGAAATCGATCTCGATAGTAAAATTGTCAAGGACTTGTTTAGGCAAGAATTGAATCGGGAGGTGCAAAATCGACCGGGCTACCGTTCTGATGACCGGATTGGCCCCTTCCATCTGATTCTAGAGCCATTTTCGATTGACAATGGCATGATGACCCAAACGTTGAAAATCAGACGCCCCGTTGTCATGGAACGCTATCGCGATATGATCGACGGGTTATTTGAAAAGTAGTCATTAGTCATTGGTTATGAGTCATTGGTCACGAAGATTATTCTCTCAAGGATAGATGACTAATGACTGAAGACAAATGACTAATGACTAAGGACAAACCTTCACATCTCCCAAGCTATAAGTCATGGATGTTTCTCAATCACATTTACTCCTGAAGCGACCTGTTACTATCAAAGCTGTCGTCACGCCCCGATGGAAGGAGGAGATGCTACAGCAACTTCAGGGGCAAATTAATCAAATCGACTCTCAGTTGCAACAGCTAGATATGCAAGGGCAAAGGGCGATTGCAGAAATTCAAAAGCAGAGCCTGCAACCTCCCGGCCCCCAAGTGATGCAACAAATTGACACGATCCAAACTCAGATCAATCAAAAGAAAAGCGAACTGCTAGAAGAGAAAAATTTGCGGCTGCAACAACTCCAGCAAGTGCAGCTGATCGAACTCAACCAGGAGGTCGAGCAGGGCCAGCTCGAAGGCTTTTTCCGCATTGAGCAAGGAGACAACCTGATTCAAAAAATGCAGGTAGAAATTCTCCTAAGGGATGGTGTTGTCGAAGAAATTCGTGGAGATGTGTAGTATATAGTCTGGTTAAAAATTCGTAATTCGTAAT
>CAZZWA010000060.1:0-4535 GCA_964657555.1 uncultured Microcoleus sp. | reverse complement strand
ACCGACGATTCAATTGATGCATTCAACCTTAAGAGTAGGAGCAAGGCATCAGACCCATAATTACGAATTACGAATTCATCATTACGAATTACTGTGATGTGTGTCTCGGATGACATTAATCCTAGCTCTTGACTTCGGCGGCACTAAGCATGCTGCTGCTCTCGTCGCTGCTGGTGAAAGGCAGTGGCAGAAATATAAACGTGTCTTATCACCAGCCGACGCTGATGCCAGCGCCGATCTGGCTACTATGCGATCGCTCATCGAAGATCTGCTCTCAGGAGAAAAACCCGCGGCGATCAGAGTGAGCTTTGGTGGGCCAGTAAATGCCTCCACTGGTCTAGTGCGCCTTTCTCACCATGTCTTTGGCTGGGAAAATACTCCCTCCCCTACAGCAGATGTTGGAGGCAGAGTTTGGCGTTCCTGTCAGTGTAGACAACGACGCCAATGTTGCGGCTTTAGGAGAGCATCGCTTTGGCGCCGGTCAGGGTTATGACAGCTTACTTTACATCACCGTCAGCACTGGCGTTGGTGGCGGCTGGATTCTCAACGGACGCCCCTGGCGTGGTGCTGATAGCATGGCTGGGGAGATTGGTCACGTAGTTGTTGACCCCAACGGCCCACTGTGTCTGTGTGGTAAACGGGGGTGTGTGGAACGGTTGGCTTCGGGGCCATACATTGCCCAACAAGCGCAAGCTCTTTTGCGCGATCGGCCACAGCAGGGACAAGTATTGCGGAATTTAGTTGGGGAAAATTTGGCAACTATTACTGCACAGATGGTGAGTCAGGCAGCTGCACAAGGCGATGCACTGGCTTTAGAGACATTGCAAGCAGCTGGATGGGCGCTGGGAGTAGGTATCGGTAACGTAGCAAACTTGATCAATCCACAGCGCTTCGTCCTCGGTGGTGGCGTGACGAATGCAGGCACCAGCTTTTGGTCAGAACTGCGCCGTGTGGCTCGCGAAACAGCTCTGCCAGAGGTTGATTTTGAGATTGTTCCAGCAGCTTTAGGCGATGAAGCACCGCTATGGGGTGCTGTGGCATTGGCAGAAGACTTGTTTTGAAATAATTTTAGATTTTAAATGCGTGTCTAGCCAGTCAAGGCGATCGCTTGTCAGGCGAACGATCTTTCAACGCTATTATCGAATCTGCAAGTGAAAAATACTTCCTCGGGGCTAACCAGACAGTCTATGCTCAGACTATGCGTAAACGTTCAACATCCCTGATCGGCGGCGCGCCGAACATACGGGAATATTCGCGGCTGAACTGTGAGGGGCTTTCATAACCCACCTGATAGGCAGCATTGGCCGCATCAGAGTTTTCGGCAAGCATCAGGCGACGCGCTTCCAATAGTCTTAACTGCTTTTGATATTGAAGTGGACTCATTGATGTCACTGCTTTGAAATGGTGATGGAAGGAGGAAGGAGACATCTTGACTTGCCCTGCCAGATCCTCAACTCGCATTGGCTTTGCAAAATCAGCCTTGATCAACCTTATCACCTCGGCGATCCGCTGCATGTTGCTGCCAGATGTGGCAATCTGGCGCACCGCTTCGCCTTGTTCACCGATTAAGAGGCGATAGTAGATTTCGCGGATAATCATCGGTGACAGAATCGGGATATCCTGTGGTGTATCTAAAAGCCGTGTCAGTCTGAGAGCGCAATCGAGCAATAGTGCATCGGCAGTGCTGACGAATAAGCCTCTGACAGAGTTTTCTTGCTTACTCGCGATTGGCGTGGTTTGGGTAATAATGTCACAAAGTTGGCGTGGAGCTAAATTCAGCTTGAATCCTAAATACGGCTGGTCTGGAGTTGCTTCAACAATAAAGGCGCTCAGAGGCAAATCAACCGAGACGACAAGATATTGAGCCGCGCCATAACGATAGGTTTCCTCGCCCAGCAACGCTTCCTTTTTGCCCTGAACGAGAATGGCAAGGATAGGGTAACAGACACCATGCAGTGAGGCAAAGACAGAAGACTCTCGCTGAAATTCTAGTTGACTGATCGCTGTTTGATGAAAACCGTCCCCTTTGCCATCGGTGTGACGAGTGACGAGTGTCGCCAATTCTTTGCACTGATTGTCGATCACATCTGAATTAATCATTTTGATCTTCATGCTGACTTCCTGACTTAACCATTCTGATTTACTCATCGTAGAGAGTACTTCTCCCCTCACAAAATATTCTTTTGGAGGATTAGGCAATAATATTCGAGGTTTGTGTATTTAACGCTCTGGCGATCATCCCTATGATGAAGCCATACGAACGAAACAGATTTCGGTGGTGGTGCAGTACGTGACAATCCAGAGATTAACCGCTTGATCGCCTCGCAAACTGCCTTGGGTTGCGTTGGGCTTCCGGATGATATCGGTAGCACATTAGCGAAGCTGACCGAAAGTATCAATTCTTTACTCTCTGAAGAAAACCGATGGGTGAATGCCTAGAGAATTGAAGTGTCTGGTGGCATATTTTTTTAATTCAAATCAACCTCAACATTAGGGAAAATAGCCATGTCAAATGTAGAAAACAAAGTTGTGATTATTACTGGAGCGAGTAGCGGTATTGGTGAAGCCACGGCTAGGTTGCTTGCCCAAAACGGCGCAAAAGTTGTTCTGGGGGCACGACGCACGGAAAAACTAGAAAAGCTTGTCGAGGCGATCCGTCACCAGAACGATACAGCAGAATTCAAAGCCGTGGATGTCACGAATCGTGAGGATGTGAAAGCGTTCATTCACTTTGCCAAAGATAAGTTTGGTCGCGTTGATGTCATCTATAACAATGCAGGCGTGATGCCCCTATCGCCGATGAATGCCCTGAAAGTCGAGGAGTGGGACAACATGATTAATGTAAACATCCACGGCGTGTTGAATGGCATTGCTGCGGGACTGCCCATTATGGAAGCGCAAGGCGGTGGACAGTTTATCAATACCGCGTCCATCGCTGCGCATATGGTGGGACCTACTGCTGCGGTCTATTGCGCCACAAAATATGCTGTTTGGGCGATATCCGAAGGACTGCGTCAGGAATCGAAAAACATTCGCGTGACTACAATATCCCCTGGTGTAGTTGAGACGGAACTCGGCTCTGATATCACAGATGATTCAGCAAAAGGCTTCTTGAAAGAACTCCGCAAAACCGCACTCACTCCAGATGCGATCGCCAGAGCCGTCTTATATGCTGTGTCTCAGCCAGATGATATCGATGTCAATGAAATTATTGTCCGCCCTACAGCAAGCGCATTCTAAGGCATTGCACATCAATCACGCTTAGCTCACAAAAAGTAGAAAAGCAAATGCTAAAACCTACATTGTGCACCCCAAAGTGTCACAGTACTGATTTTGAGGATGAGGGATTGAGGACTCAGGAATGGTCAAATGATTTTGCGTAGTCCAATGCGGTTGAAATGACGTTGGTTGTGGATGACGAGAACAAGATCATTGGCGATCGCAACGCCAGCAATAAGTAGATCAATGTCATCGACAGGGGTTCCGTCCCTTCACAAGGTAGCATAGATGTTTGCCGAGAGAGTGACTGACTCTTCTATGAGACCCTAAAATGACTCATAGCCGTTACGCTTTCAACAGCGACTCTGCACCATCAATCCAAATTTCTGTGCCCGTGATGTGGCTGGAGTTATCCGATGCCAGAAACAGCACCAATTGCGCGACTTGCTCTGCTGTTCCAGGTTTGCCATCAGTCAGCGGGATTTTTCCTTCAGGAAACTCCACGGGTTCCCTGACTGAATCGAGATCGCGTTGTTTGGTGCTATCACTGATATTCGATTCAATTGCACCGGGGCAGATGACGTTGACACGTACCCGGTGTTTAGCAAGTTCGAGAGCTACCATTTTCGTAAAAGCGACTTGCGCTGCTTTGGAGCAAGAATAGGCAGTTGCTCCTGAATTGCTAAACATGCGCGTGCCATTGACAGATGAGGTGATAATCACTGATCCGCCTTGTTTTTTCAGGTAAGGCACTGCATATTTAACTGTTAGAAATGTCCCCGTAAGATTGATGGAGATTGTTTTGTTCCACTCTTCAGGCTCTAACTCGTCTATGGGTGCCCACACCCCATTGATACCTGCATTAGCAAAGACAATATCAATCCGCCCCCATTTATCCACAATCTGCTGTACTGCCTTTTGCATTTGCTCCGGTTGGGAAACATCGGCAAGCACAGGTATTGCTTGACCACCATTTTGCCGGATCTCATCAACCGTCTGCTGAAGTTCTTCCTCTGTGCGCCCCAGTGCTGCTACATGCGCACCTTCATGTGCCAGCAACTCTGCTGCTGCCTTAGCAATACCAGAACCTGCGCCGGTAATTAGCGCTACTCTATCTGTCAGTTGCACAGCCACATCTTGCTCCTGATTGGTAAGATAAATTTAATAAACCATGCTTGGTTTACAAACTCAGTCTGACTGTCCCAGGGAGGGTAGTTCATCTGCCCAAAAGCGGATGATTGAATTCATGTAATACCGATTAAGTGACATCCGAGTGGTCTGTGAGCACAGTTGAAGAGATATCTTGTTTTTAATAT
>CAZZWA010000059.1:0-19341 GCA_964657555.1 uncultured Microcoleus sp. | reverse complement strand
CACCCATAACTTTATAATATCTTTAAGTGTTTGCACTGAATTTTTATTGTATCTATAAAGATATCTTAAGATTTAAGGTTAAATTTAAGCATAAGGGCTCACATAGGGAGCATTTTACCAACTTCTGTTGGGAGTAAGTTGGCAGCCATATTACTTTCAGCCCTTGAACTTGAAACAGGTTATTGATTTTTACGTGGTTCCGACGCTACTTCATTCTATAGTTCTAAGAGATAAGTAAGTATTATACTTACTTAACCAATTTTCAACTTTTCCTGCTCAGCTGAACAACTTCTAGTTATAGCGGCAACAGAAAAGCTTATTGAGCGGTGTATCTACATGAGATTGTTTTGAGCAGTGTATCTACTTTTCAATATTCAGAATCGCTCTCAGCTATCGATCAAATCATCTCCCCGAGGTTATAGATGACTGCTTCTCCGCTCAAAAAGTTTTTAGTGAGACCTACTGTTCTTTCTGCTACAGTGTTTTGCTTGTTAACTTTACCTTTAGCTGCGCTTGGCTCTAACCAAGTGGCTATCCAACTTCGAGAAGAACCAATTTTTCATGGCAAGCTTAGAGATGTGGCTGCTCCATATTTGGGATTTGCTACAGCACTCTCGCTGGGAGTAGCAATTGGCGGTGTAGCAGTGACTAGATGGCGGCAGTCCTCTCGAAAATCGGCTCAGCTCGAAGATTGGTTATCTACGACACAAAAAAAACTTAAGGAAACGGAGACACAGCTAGAGGAGCTAAAAGTTTCAGAATTGCAATTGCAAGCTTCTGGAATGAGAGTTTTTCTGGAAGATGAAGTTTTTGAGAATCAACAGCTAACCTCCGTGAGTGGGAAGAATGTTGCTCATTTTGAAGCAGTTGCCGCCTCTGTGCAGGTTCCAGAAATAGTGGCGAACCCTGCCCAGCCGTTTGCGTCTCAAACGATCATTCCTAGTCAGGAACCTGTGTTTGCCGCTCGAAGTACTCCACTCTCTGTAACTGCATGTGCTGCCGTTAGTGAAACAACTCTCCAAGATGAAAGTGAGGGTAGTGAGATTTCACTGGCAACCATAATCTCCCTAGCCCAGTCGGAACCTCTTGCCCAAATAAAAGAACTACGAAACCAATTCCAACAGGTGAGTGAGCGGATGGATATACTTCAACAGATCATCTTAGGTAAACCCCAATCAGTTACTGCTGAAGCTGAAGTTAGAGCTAATTATCACTATGGCCATCAGCTTAATTACAAGCAACAAGTTCTGGAATCCTCTCAAGTCTCAGCTAATTTTCAGCCTGCTCGCAATCAGTCCTCTCGTCAACAACCAGTTAGTAAAACCAAACGGCAGCGACAGAAGCTAGCTGCTTACTAGGGAGTCGGTCAAGTAATCGAGATTGACAAATTAACTATTCTATGGCTCTACGGCAAATCCGTGAATTTCTACCGACCCTGCCCCCCTGCGCAAGAACAGCTTAGCACCACCGAAATCTGAATACTTGACCGATGCTCTAGCTGCTAGTTTTGGGGACTGGCTATTCCTCAGTCTCCAAAACTAGCTTGGCGTTATGCAACTGATCGCATCCAAGCCTCAGCGCATAAACTCCCTCGCTGAGGGAGGAGCATTCGTCTGATTTGCGATCTCAGGTGGCGATCCGACAAAACCCGAATTCTGTGGTTCTTGCTGAATTACAGAGCGGTTGCCCCAGCCATCATTGATATCTTCTGCTCGTAAAGGAGGGGGTGTGGTTTTGCCAGTGGGGAGTGCAACAGGTAGAATTTCACGAGCCTGTATATACCATTGACCATCGGCTGTAAACCGGATGAGGCGACCTTGTAGCTTTTTGCCTTCCTGCTGTAACTTCTGTTCCAGTGGTGGGGGCTGAGTAGCTGGATCGAGGAGAGCGATAAAGGCTACATCTGTAGCTGGGTTGAGAGAAAGTCCCTGTTCAGACTGATTGATTTGCCAAGCTTCTCGAAACCGACCATCTGCTGCCACCTTCCACAGATTCAGGGTAGTCTGCCAGTTTCCTTGCTTCACCTCAACAATTTGGCGAGCCAGAATTGAATAAGTGGCATCTGAATTAGAACTTACAGAGGACGGTAAGTCGGGACTAAGAGATCGCAGAGCCTCTACTGTGATCAGACTTTGATCCGGTAGATTGGTGCTACCTGTCACCAGGTAAACACCAGGACTGCCTGACTGTTTCACTTGCATTTTTAGATCGACATTTGGCGATCGCGGTTTGGCACATCCAGAGTTCATAATTAGCACTAAAACTAGGCAAACTAACACTCCCTGCCAATATCTATTCTGTGAGATTAGTCTTTGTTTGAAAGTAAGTGGGCAAAATTGACTTAGCATGGTTGATGATCGCTTATCGATCATGTTTTGAGTTTAAAAGTTGGAGATAAAATCAAGTTTAACTGATAGCTCTCACTTTTGTAAAAACACAATCATTGTCGTTTATTACTCTCTTTAAATAATTTTTTAAATGCCGAGCTTACCTTATGCATATGACAGGTGATGCTAACGGCAAAGCTTCACATTGGTAACAGATATCTAACTTATGTAAACAAAAACTATATGAAAAAATATTGAGAACTTATTTTCTTCCCAAACTGACAAAAGTGAGTTAAGCTGGCGAATGAAGTTACCACATTCTCTATTGATTTGGCAGAATAAATGAGATACTGTTGGTCGAGCGGCCACAAATTGGTAAGAGTAGCTTCCTCTGTGCCAACGAAAACTTGTTCATCACCACCATACCTTGATAGCCATGCTCAATACATTTACCATTAAAGATTTAGTTCTAGATGGAAAAAAACTCGTCAAAATCCGGAAAGCTATGAGTTCAGTTGCATAAGGAAAGTAGCAGGAAAGAACTCCTGAAAAATCGCCTAAATAACTAAACTAATCTACAATCTTTCTGGGCTATTTATATAAGGGTGCGGAAGTCTACACGTGGATATTCGTCAATAGACCAACGCAACTAATGAGTCAAACACTACGGGATTTTCGCAGACCTACCTTCCTGAATTCGCTACTTTTTATTGGAGCACTTTCAGTAGAGACGGTGCCGATTGTATCGGTAATTGGGATTATTGGAATTAAACCTGCTCAGGCTGAGCTGCCTCACATTCCAGTGCCAAAACCTTACTCGGTAGCCCACAATCACCCACTAACAGACAGCCAAACTCCTCCTCATGATCGCTCATTGCCGCCTCAAGGCAAGGGGGAACAACAAACTTCCAGCTTTTCATCAGCACAAAATCAGACCAGTTCTATTACTCCAGCTACACTAGTTGCTGCCTCTACCGATCCCCCAAAACAGATTACACCTGCGCGTCGAGAACCCATTGAGCAATCTGAGAATGAGTTCATCCGGCAGATGTCAGGGAAGACACCTGTTGTTGGCACTGTTTTTCATCCTCCCAGTCAGGCTGGAACTCACTATAGGGGTGCCATTGCTGCACCGATTCTCCCACGCCAACCTGGATTGGAGAGTGCAAGCTCCGCACCACCAGTAAGTGCCAGGACGACTACAACCCGAGAGATTTTGGTGACAGCTAAAACCAATTCTGATGTGGGTTTGAGTTTATTTACCTCAAGAGGGGACACTCAGGGTGGCTGTAGTTCTTCCCGTACCTGCAACAACCAACCCACTGCTCAGATGTTGAGCCCCAGTACGCCAGGCTCCACCACTGTACCTACTTTATCTCCGGCAATTGGTGGGCCTCCGGTTACCGATCCTAGAGGTAATCCTCTTGAAGAATTTCCTCGAACAAACCCTCCCTCATCACTGCCATCCGAGCGCCTACCTACGCAGCGAGCTGCGACTGTCAATTCTCCAACTCTGCAATTACAGGGAGTCCTTTTAAACCAAAACGATCAAGTATCGGGGCGGGCGCGAGTGGCTGGGGTCTACCCTGTCAACCCCAATCTTCTGGTTGGTACAACTATCGATTTCACACAGGGGAATGCCTTTTCCGACTCCCGGCAACAGGGAGTGCACATTAACGAGTTGTATCTTGCGGCCTCTCTTCCTAATGTGCCCAATCTCCGCTTTGTGTTAGGTCAGTTGGATCTCACCTCTTACTTTGATCGCAATAGCTTTGCCAAGGATGGGGCAACTCATTTCGTTAACCCTGTATTTCAGACCAATCCTGCCCTAAGTGCGACTGGGATATCTTCCCGTCTAGGTGGCTTAGTGAACTGGAGTCTAACGGACAACGTTGAGGCCAAGGCTGCTGTCTTCTCTTCTTCGCGGCGACTGGGAAACTTTAGCCTGGATGGATTTGCCGGTGAGATAGGAGTACGATACGGCAATGCAATTGTTCGGGGCACTTATGCCACCGACCGCGATGCTGGGTTACAGGATGGATTTCGGGAAATTTTCCAGGTACCAAGAGGAAACGGCAGATTTGGTCCACAGTCGTCTGACCGGGAGGAATCCTATGGTGTCAATGGGGAAGTGTTTATTCCCAATCTCAAGCTGGGGCTGTTCGCTCGGTACGGTCATTACCAAAATAACGCCATCAGCTTAGGGGGAGATACATACAGCGCCGGGCTCAACTTCTTAGATTTGTTAGCACCCTATGACCGGCTAGGAATCGCTTATGGTCAAAACTTATCGAACAACACACTGCGTCTGGCAGGGGGAGCAAAGCGACCTGATGTGTTGGAAGTGTTTTATGATTTCCGTGCATTACCCAATCTCAGGCTGGGTTTGACGGTGCAAGAACGCCAGAATTTTTCAGAGACAGTCTTGGGAGTTCGAGTAAAAACTGAATTTGATGTGACTCCATTCGGGAGACGAAGATGAGCCAGCAGCTTTGCTTTGAAAGCAAGCGCCGCCCGTGGCAGCGTTGGTGGGTCAGCTTGATATTTTTAGGATTGTTGTGGGAACCTGTGTTCTGTCCCTTTGTCTGCACAGTCCCATCTGTCCAAGCGCAAACGCTTCCACTGGAAGTGAATCAGGCATATACGCTTCTAGGCAAAGGGTTAGTGAATGATGCGATCGCCGCTTTTAAGCGAGCCTTGGGGCGCTATCCTCAGTCTTTGCCAGCTCAATTAGGTCTAGCAATTGCCTACCGACGTGCGGGGCGAGATGCAGAAGCTCTGCAAGCCTATGAGCAGGTACTAGCTATAGAGCCAAACAATCAACTAGCACTTAGAAGCATCGGTCTATTGGGCGGTTATCGCCCGGAGTGGCAGCAACAGGGAATTGATGCGCTAACCACCTTATTAAACTTAAATGTCAACGACACAGAAGCCCGCGCTCAACGCGCTTTGCTGTATGGCTACCAGGGACGTTTTGCCGAGTCCCTAGCAGATTACCAGATTGTACTGCAAACCAATACTGCACCAGATGTTTTACTCAGCGCCGCCCAAATTTACACCTACAACGGTAACTATCAGCAGGGAATCGAGCTGTTTAATCGCTACCGAGCTACTGGTAAATCTATCACTGGGTATGGTGCGATCGCTTACGCCCGTGCTTTACGGGCAACCGGCAATCTCCCCCTCGCGGTGCAGGTGTTAGAAGCTCAGCTGTCACGCTCAAAGAAGCTGGACGACCAAGCCATCCAAACTCGTGCCGAACTATCCCAAGCCTACTCAGCTAATCAACAGTCATCTGCGGCATTGGCTGTATTAGCTCCTTTAAGAGGTAGACCAGAGGCGATCTTACCGTTGGCGCGATCGCTCAATGAGCTAGGCCGCCGTACTAATCAACCTGCCTTCTCTCAGGAGGCATCAGATTTATACCAGCAAGCGCTAAAGTTAAACCCCACCCCCTCGGTTGGGCTGTTACGAGAGGTTGCTGATGTCCTTAGTAACGTGTCGGGAGAACAAAAATTTGCGCTACAGATTTATCGTCAGTTAGCTCAAGCTAAGCCAAATGACAAGAGTCTATTAGTGCAGCAATTAACATTGGAGAATCAATTGGGACAGATCTCCCAAGCTGATCTCAGGCAGCGTCTCTCAGCAGCGCTCCAACCTCTGCCAACAGACCCTGTCCAACAGCAGGCGATTGCCCAAGCCTTGGTACGATTAGACCCACCCGATCCGGAATTTCTGCCCATCTACCAAAGTCTGCTCTCATCAGGTGTGAATGAGCCGTTTTTGAATTTCCGGATTGCTCAGATATCGATCCAGCGCAATGATCTAGCAGAAGCAAAAAGCGCCTTAGCAACTTACAAGGCAACCCCCCAAGGCAATAAAGACCAAGCACCAGAGTTACTACTAGCAGAGATTGATCGTCGTGAGGGAAACCTAGAAGCCAGCGCCCAACGTTACCAAGCCCTGATTGTTAGCAAACCTACACCCGAGCCGGACATACTCAATGGAGCCCTGCGGGGACTAGCGGGAGTCCGCCTGACTCAGGGACGCCCGGATGATGCCCTTGCTGTTTACGACCAGCTAAGTGCCCTCAATCCTCAAGATTTGACTATTAAGCTGGGTCGTGCCAGCGTCGCTTATCAAGCCCGCCGCATTTCCCAGTCACAAGCTGAAGCAGTCCTCAGCAACTGGATCGCCTCACAACCTTCGACCGCTACGCCTCCAGAACTATTTAGCCTAGTCGGTGCTCTGCCCCCTGACCCGCAACGAGAATCTCTGTACAAGACCCTGGTAGAGGTTGACCCTAGTAACATTCCGGTGCAGCTCCGATTGGTTCAGGTCATAGCAGCCCGGAACCCAACGGAGGCGCGGGCGCGGGTGGAGCAGTTAATTGCCCGTGATCCGAACAACATTGGTGCTTACTTCGTACAAGCACAATTAGCTCAAGCTATAGGCAATTTCCAACTTGCAGACCAAGCCTACCAAAAGATTTTGGCGAAGCAGCCCAATAACACCGATGCTCTATCTGCTTTAGGAGGAGTGCGATTCCAGCAGCGACGATTTGATGACGCAACCAAAATTTATTCTCAAATCCTCGCCCTCAAACCTGGGGACAGAGGAGCACGACGCGCCCTAGCTGGGCTGAGCGCTGTCCAAGATCGGCCTTTAGAATCGCTACGGCAGCTAGAACAGCTGCAAATGGAACAAGTGGCAAGTGGGGCTCCTGATACTGAAGTGTCTCGCCAGATGCAGCAAATCCAAGAGGACTTTTTGAGACGCAGAGGCTTTCAGCCCCCTTGGGAACGCTACTAAGTAGATGAGCGGAAATAAACGTAACTGGTAGGGGCTGAAGGATAGCTAATAGCTAATTGCTCCATGACCATTAGCCATTAGCACTAGATATGAGGTTTGAAGGTTGAAAGATGAACAGTAGAGGATTTTTCAAGAGATTCAGAATCAAAGGAATGAGGAATTTCTTATTCATTCTTCCACCTACCGCCCTCGTCCTTTTTTCTCTGACTAGCTGTGTTTCTAGTTCCCCAGTGGGACACACAGAAACAGCCCCATCAAAAACACCAGTTGCTACTACTTCTGTAGCTAGTCCTCTATCCTTGGCTTCACCAACCGAAAACCAGACACTGCTCCAGCAGAGCTGGGTTGCTTACCGACAGCGCTTTATTCAGGCTGATGGGCGGGTGATTGATCGGGAATCGGGCGATCGCTCCACATCTGAAGGGCAAGCCTATGCCATGCTCCGAGCCGTGTTCAGCAATGATCCCGCCACCTTTGCTAAGACTTTAAACTGGTCTGAAAACAATCTCCAGCGTCAGACAGAGGGAAAGCGATCTGATCGGCTTTGGGTTTGGAAGTGGGGACGTGACGCATCCGGAAAATGGGGCGCACTCGACCCCAATTTTGCTAGCGATGCCGACATTGATAGTATCACCGCCCTGATTTTGGCCGCCCGTCGCTGGCATCGTCCGGAATATTTAAATTTAGCTCGCAGCAAACTGCAAGATTTGTGGACTCTTTCTACGGTGGCATTGCCTTCTGGCACTCGCTATCTACTGCCGGGACCCAAGGCAGCTTTTGTGGTGCAGCCGTCTACGATCAAACTCAACCCCTCTTACCTCGCCCCCTATGCCTTCCGCCTCTTTGCACAAATCGATTCCGCCCATGACTGGCTGAGCTTGGTGGATAGCAGTTACCAGGTGCTAGACAAGTCTGCTCAACTTTCAGTAGTAGGATTACCGAGTGACTGGGTAGCTTTAGATACTAATACAAGTCAATTCTTCCCATTGCCTCAGTCTAGCCCTATTCAAACCCTATATGGATTCGATGCCTACCGGGTTTGGTGGCGTGTGGCTCTAGATGCAGCCTGGTTTAAAGAGCCTCGGGCATTGCAGTTCTTGAGTCAGCACTTAGGGCACCTGCAAGAGAAATGGCAGACACAACAGAAAATACCAGCCCAGTTCAACCTTCAAGGAGAACCGTTGGTTAATTACGAATCTAGTTCACAATACGCCATGCTTTATGCGGCCCTCCGCCTCATAGAGCCTGAAACTGCTGAGCAGATACTGCAACGCAAACTGTTGCCGTCTTACCATGACGGGATTTGGGACAATGATTCGGCTTACTACTCCCAGAATCTCGCTTGGTTAGGGATGCTACCCCCCACAACCATTGCTTCACCACTTTTACAACCTGAATAGATTTCCATTAGTCCATGCAACGCTTTTTTCACCGGATATTTTCTCGTCAAGTCAATGCGAATCCACGTTCGCGCATACCAAGAATATTTCAGCAACGTTCTCTTGCGTTGTTGTTAGTACTCTGGTTCTGTACTAGCACTTGCTTAGGGCTAGCAACCTCTCTAGCTCATGCCCAAACTGATCGCGATGTCAAAAAGCTGGAAGATAAGCAAATCCAGCAATTTACCTTACCCAATTCGCCATCACAAGCTCCGGTCTACAAACCCCGACCGGCTGCCCCACCTCCCCCTAGGAGATCGTCCCCACCGAAAGCTGCCCCAACAGACTCAGAACCTCAAGCTCCTGCGCCTAGGCGACTCGCGCCTCAGCCAGAAAATAGCAGTCCCAAGTCAGGCCCAGTTGCCGCTCCTAAACCTGAAACTGAGCCAGAAAGAGAAAGCATCACTAAACAGCCACAGTCAGAGGTACCGCCTTCCAGTACTGCCGACGATACCACGTCTACCAGTCAGTATGTCTTAGAGTTTAATCGCAGTCCCGTCGTTGGCTATCGCTTCCGCTTGCGAGGTCTCTATTCCTCGGCAGGGCTCCGCTTTACCCGCCCCCGTAGTTGGAAGTTGCAATCCGTCAAAGCCCTGATCCGCTTTCAGCACTCGCCCGCTCTCATAGCCAGTCGCTCAAACCTGACCGTTCGGGTCAATGACACTAGTATAGGCAGTGTCCCACTCAACCGTCCGCAGTCCCAGGTTGGTCAAGTGCTTTTCGATGTCCCGATCCAGAAGCTTCAGGACTTCAACGATATTTCCATCGTTGCTCAGCAGCACAACAATGCCAACTGTAAGGAGGAGGACTCTGGTGATCCAACCCTGTGGACTGAGATCCTGCCAGATTCCCAATTAATCTTTAACTACAAACCTCAACCCATAACCTTAGACTTTAGCCGCTATCCTTATCCTTTCCTAGATAACCTCAGCTTAGATCCCCATCAAATCGCTTATCTACGACCGCGACAAGCAAGTGAGTCGTGGCTAACAGCCGCAGCTCGCTACAGCGCAACTCTGGGTAGACTCGCTGACTTCCACCCCCTAGATACTAGATTGGTGACAGGCATTGACCAAGTGCAGGCGAATGAGCGGTTGGTAGTTATCGGTACGCCACAGGAGCAACCTGCACTCCAGTCTTTAAAACTGCCCTTCCAGTTAGCCAAGCAACAAATCCTTGATGGTAATCGCAGTCCCCTCCCTCCTGATGTAGGGGTGCTGATGATGACAACCACCCTTAATAGTGGCGTACCCGTTTTGGTGGCAACGGGCAATGGTTCTGAGGGTGTGCTCAAAGCTGTGCAGTTTTTAGTACAGTCCAAGAGCAGTAAAGTTGGTACTGGTCAAGCCATTATAGTCAGTAAGGTTACGGAAGTGCCCTCGCCATCACCACGGCAATGGCCTCGTTATCTGCCCCAGAGCAATTCTTTTAAACTCAGCGATCTCAAGGTTGGAGATGACAAGCCGTTTGAAGATGTAACGGTTCGAGGTTCCAACGCACCGCCAATCGAATTTGACTTCCGTGCTTTGCCAGACGATCAGTTTACACGGGGTAGTTCCATGACTGTGGACTACAGCTACGGCCCGCAAGTCAATTCTAGAACCTCTGCTTTGGAAGTGTTACTCGATGGGGTGTTTATTGGTGGGGCGCGTCTGGCAGCAGAAGATGGAGCCACTCGACAAACGGTCAACGTTAATCTGCCAGAAAAATTAATTAAGCCCACCTCTAAAATCCAGATAGCGTTCCGACTCAACTCTAGGGAACCAGGAACCTGTGGGAAGGTGAGCGATCAGCAACTTACAGGCACCGTACATGCCGACACAAGCTTTAATCTCCATCGGGAAGCATCTGTTCAATTACCGGATCTCAAACTTCTGCAATTTGGTTTTCCCTTTACTGCCCCTCAGGATCTTTCCAGTACAGCCATTGTTGTGCCGAACTCCCCCTCAAATGCAGATTTAACAACTCTTTTGGAGTTCAGCGAGAGATTGGGACGGCTCTCTCAGGCAGACTCGATCAAGTTAAATGTTTACACACCTGAGAGTTTTTCCACTCAGGAGCGTTCTAAGTTTAATGTTGTTGAGATTGGTACTCGCAAGGAACTTCCGTTTCCAGAAGTGTTCGAGTCTAGTGGCTTTAACTTGAAAGAAGCCTTTTCTCGACAGTGGCAGCAAAGTCAGATCCAAACGTTGCCAGATGGGGAAGGCGTGATTAAAGAAATAATTTCGCCCTGGCAGAGCGATCGCGTACTCCTAGCTTTGAGTGCTCAGACAGAAAATGGCTTGGAGCAGGTGCAGGATTTACTCAACAAAGATAGCTTGTACTTCCAACTGAAGGGAGACACCCTACTGATTGCCAGAAATGAGCAAAGTACTTCCAATTACGATCCAGATGCCTATGAACTTGAGTTTTTGCAGAACGCCCAGCAGAGCCGCATCGAAGATACCAATCTGCTAAGTAGAGTGTCACGCTGGCTCCAAGAAAACTGGTTCTTCTTACCTACAGGCATTGTGGTGTTGGCTCTTGTGCTTTACGGAGTTTCTCAACTTTATCTCAAGCGGATTGCAGACAAGGAGACATAAATGACGAATCCATCAAGATTCAGGTTTAATTGGGGGCAGCGAGGCAACCGCTCGCCCATAGGTAGCGAGCAGATCGCTCAATGGCTAGTCGATCTTCTACCTAATTTCTTTGACAGAGCTTTGCACAAGCTTAGTCGCCTTCAGTTGCGGTGGCTAATTTTACTGCTGCTGTTGCTTTCAGTCCCACTGATTATTACGCCCTTGGAGATTCAGCAGCAGGGAGTGGTGGCTGTGCTGCTCGTGGTAATTGGCTTCCTAGTTGTGCGTGTGGAGAGCAAACAGACCAAACAGGAAACCAGTGAGTATCTCCATTTATTTCTCACTTGGCTCAGCATTGTGACAACGCTGCGCTATCTGTATTACCGCACGAGCTACACGCTGAACTTTAATAGCTTTCTGAATGGGCTGTGTTGTGTGTTGCTGTATGGAGCAGAACTTTATGCAATTATCACTTTGCTGCTTGCCTATTTCCAAACTCTCAAAATTAAAGAGCGCGAATCAGTCGATCTGTCGCTTTTTCCTCAAGACCAGTGGTTCAATGTGGATGTTTATATTCCTACTTACAACGAAGATGTAGAAATTGTTCGCAAGACGGCGCTCGCTGCCTTGGCGTTGGACTATCCTGCTGATAAAAAACGGGTCTATATCCTGGATGATGGTAGGGCAGAAAAGTACAAAGCCCGTCGGGAGAAGTTGCGCCAAATGTGCCAAGAACTTAGTTGTACGCTCTTAACGCGGGACAACAACGATCATGCCAAGGCTGGGAATATCAACACAGCTTTTCACAATACTGATGGGGATTTAGTTCTGATCCTCGACTGCGACCACATCCCATCACGACAATTTCTCCAGAATACGGTGGGCTTCTTTTTCGACCCCAAAGTCTCCTTCGTCCAAACTCCCCACTGGTTTTATAACCCCGATCCCTTTGAGCGTAACCTGCTAACCCGTGGGAAGGTGCCTGTAGGCAATGAGTTATTCTACAAGGTGCTGCAAAAAGGCAATGACTTCTGGAACGCAGCGTTTTTTTGCGGCTCCGCTGCACTCATCCGCAAAGAGCATGCCCTTCAAGTCGGCGGCATTGCCGTAGAAACTGTAACCGAGGATTGTCACACAGCCTTACGACTTCATTCCTTGGGTTACAAGTCAATCTACTACGACAAGATTATGGTGGCAGGGCTAGCGCCAGATAAATTCTCGTCTTATGTAGGGCAGCAAGTCCGGTGGGCTCGGGGAATGGCGCAAATTCTGCGCATAGAAAACCCCATGTTCAACCGTAAACTGAAGCTGACGATTCCCCAACGGATTTGCTATTTTTCATCCACGTCGCACTTTTTCTATGGCTTTCCTCGCCTGATGTATGCGATCGCACCTACCCTCTATTTGTTGTTTGGCATTAACCCTATCCAAGGTTTGGGTGTAGAAACCTTGGTTTACGCTTTGCCTCATATTATTCTGTCCATGAATGCCAACTACATTACCTACAAGGCGGTACGCTTTTCCTTCTGGAATGAAATTTTTGAATTTGCCATGTCGTACCAAGCTGCTGTTGTTACGTTCATGGCACTCATCAACCCCAAAATGGGTTCTTTTAATGTTACTGATAAGGGGTTGAGCGTAACGAAACGCAGCTTTGATTGGGAGTCTTGTCGCGTTCTCCTGTTTGTAACGGCTCTTGTTGTGGCCTCTTTGATTGCTGTACCCTTTTGGCTGCTCCTCTGGCCAGAGACCCAAGAGTCTGTGCTCGTTAATGCTCTATGGAGCATCTTTAACCTCGTCCTGCTCTCGGCAGCCCTGCTTGTTGCCTTCGAGCAACCCCAAATTCGTCGGGCACACCGTTTGAATCGGGAGTTGACTGCTATAGTTTATGGGGACGACCAAACTTGGACGGGCAAAACGGCCAACGCTAGCGAAACGGGTGCCCAAATTATCCTAAATTCTTGGCCAAACATACCTGATGAATTTGAACTAGAGCTAGTGGGAGACTACGGAGTCCGAGCTTTTCTAAATGCGCGGATTGTCCGGAGTTTAGTGATGAATGAATCTCAAAGCGTGCTTGCGGTTGATTTCATCGATCTTAACCCCGCTCAATTAGATGCTTTAGCTTTGGTACTCTATTCTGATGTGAAGGAGTGGTATTCCCAGAAGCGGGAAGAAGTAGACGATCCGATGAGTTCTCTCAAGTTCCTTGCCACTGGGCTGATGCGTGCCTTTATCGAACCTAAGTCAGAACAGGAACGGAAGGTACGCAAGCACGTTCGGGCAGATGCGCGGCTTTACTGGGAAGGTCACTTCTATGTGGGGCAAGCGGTGGAAATAGGAGTTCGGAGTTTGCGGCTAGAACTTGATCGGGAATCGATTCCCCATCTAGAGATCTTGCAGAATACAAAACCACCAGTTGGTTTGTTGTTGAGTCAGGAGGCAGCAGATCCTTTACCCACACGCTTGTTAGCTCTGGTGGAAGCAGTAGAAGTGCCATCTACTACTGCAAGTGTTCCCCTAAATAACCGGGTGGCGATTGAATTAAGTTTCCCTGCGCAGTTACAACAGCGGCAGCAACCCAAAATTAAGCAACTTCTCAAGGCACTTTCTACCACTTCTATCTGAATACTAATTAGGTGCTCAGGAACTTATCTTCGCCAGCAATGTGTTATAATCTTTAGATAAACTTCCATTAACTTTCTGTGGAAAACTCGCCAAATTCTGTGGAAAAGTCAGCCTAGCTGTGGAAAACTTCGCCGCTACAAGTCTGTTGATTTTGACTCATAGCCAATCTGGTCAGACTGATAAGCTGGTGGTTCGACGTGAATAATAATCCTTACAGGGCTAAATCTTGCTTCCAAGCGGACTTCGACTGCTTCTGTGATTCGGTGGGCAGTTTCCACATCAATGGCGTCTACAATCAGGTGCATTTCTATGAATACCTGGCGACCCACTACACCTCTAGAGGCGATATCGTGACAGTTAAGGACTCCTGGGACTTGCATCACGAGGGTGTGAATCGCTTCCGGCGCGATCGCCACTTCATCCACCAGCCAGGGCAAGTTCTCTTTCAAAACAGACCAGCCACTCCAAAACACTAACAAGGCAACTGGGAAAGCTAAGACGACATCTAGCCACTGTATCCCCTGCCACACCCCTATTAGACCAGCTATCACAGCAATTGTGACCCAAATATCGCTCATGGTGTGCTGGGCATCTGCAATTAGGATCTGGCTACCAACCCGTTGTCCCTCTCGCCGTTCATAGAAGCTGACAAAAATATTAATTCCTAGTACAAGCAGCATCAGCCACAGTTCTGGTGGCGATACATTGGCAGATTTACCGCCGTGAAGAATTCTATCTACTGCCCCTTGCAAAATCTCAAAACAGGCCATGCCTAAGAATGCAGCAATTCCCAGCGCTCCTATAGCTTCGAACTTTTGGTGTCCGTAAGGATGGTCGCGATCCGGCTCTGGTGAAGAAAACCGATTGGTAACTAATCCCAAAACGTTACTGGCACTATCTGTGACGCTATGCAAAGCATCAGCTAGCAAGCTGAGGGAGCCTGTTAATGAGCCCACTACAGCCTTCAATCCCATCACAAACAGGTTGAGGAGTAGGGTGATAAATAAAACCTTGCGTACTGTAGAGCGATTATCTATAGCCATGCTATTCCTCCGAATTATGACTATTTCACTTTAAGTTTCCTATAAATAAGAAAATAGGGGAGGCGGGGCATTACTGGTAAAGGATATTTAACGAAATGGTGCTATGGTTTTAAGTTAATTTCAATTACACCTCTTCTGGAGGATTTCCGGCAAAATTGCGCACAGTTCAAGTTGCAGCAGCGCTCAGTTATGAGTTATTTTGGTAAGTTGACTCCAAAATTATCTGACTTATGTCCTCTTCTCAACTAACGCTCAACTTGGTGGAGGGTTCTGTCTCCTTTAACTTGACTCCCGAAGCGGCGCGGGATTTACAAAAGGCGATCGCCGGATTGATGCAGAGCCTCAAAGCCACATCTGGATGCGGCAAAACCGCCCCTCAGAAACCGATGGAATATTCCTACACTGGCGATGTTTTTCTAGAGATTTTCTGCAATCCCAATATTTGGCCCAGTCCCTTTGCTGCCAAGGTTTTGCTGACCCTCCGGAATCAGAGCATTCGCTTGACCACTGAAGCCGAACTGACCCGTTTGATTGATGATGTTAATCAGTATGTAGAACTGAACAGTTAAAGACCCCCCTAGGGGGTGGCACTCCTGGATCTAATTTTAAAAAACTGCTCTACAATCAGTGATGACAGTTTAACTGCACCTGTCTCGGATGGCGATCGCGCCCGCATTTTGATTCTGGCAATCCTGTTACATTTTCTTAACCTTTCGCTAAAACGTTCTGATGAGTTCTGACAATCTCTTTGAGACCCTACAAAAAGGATTGCGCGTCACTTTAGGCGCGACCACTTCCTTAATTGAAAGCCTGCAAGATTCTCAAAAGCGAGAACACAATCTTTTTCTGCTTAAATCAGATTTAAACACTCTGGTTCAGGAGTGGGCACAAAAAGGAGAAATAACTGAGCAGGAGGCCCGTAATTTCGTTGATAGCATTTTTGCGCAACAAGGTAGCCAAGGTAGCACTCAGGCAACAGAGATAGCTAGCGAACCCTACTTGACAACGAACCCCATGCCTGTAGCTCCACCAAACGTGCAGCTAGAACTGCAAGAATTGACGGCACAAATTGCGGCAATCCGAAATGAGTTAGAAAAGCAAAGAAATCAAGGCTCCAATCCTTGAAGCCTCTTCCCTTAGTCTTTTAGTAAAAAATTACTAGACGAGAGTGCCCCAACAAGTTGCCATGTCAAAGCATCCTCAAGTCTAGCCCCTCCGTATGCTTATCTTACTTAATCAAAAATCCAGGAAAGATTTGTCAAAAAGAAATTGTCAATTAAGGAGCCGCAGGTTAGTGTGATTGAAATCATTCTGACTTGGTTCAAGCAGATACAAGGTTTGCTAGCTTGACAAATCTCTAGAGCCACCACATTCCTCTCAACTCATAGCCCCTTAATCGTTTTGCCATTCTTCTTGACCTACGAGATCGCCAATGCGATCGCGGAGCAAGAAGTCGCATCGCTCAAGCTCGCACTCCACACAAACCCACTCGCGAGCAGGGATGTATTGACAGAGAATGTGGATAGGTTGCTGGCGACTCACAACCCCTTTCTCGACCAGTTGACGGGCTTCTTGTTGAAGGACGTCGATGGAATATTGCACAGAAGATTTGCGTTGAATTGTTTGAACACTCATAGTCTCAGCCTCGAAGCTAACAGAGCTGCGATTTTATTATCCTATGGTCGTATAATGAAAACGTCCACAATTTAGTATATAGGATTACAGATTTATTTACACCATTAATCTGACTGCAAAATCTATCTAACTGTAGTGTTCGGGGGAACTCTTTAAGCACCAATGGTAATTAGTTACCTGTCCTGCTCTCGCTTAAGCATAACTTAACGGTGTCAAAGACAAGTAAAGGCTTGGTAAGCCAAAAGTAAAGAAAATATTAAGATTAGTCATCAAATGACGACTAGTTGCCCAACCACTAGGAACCCAATAGAACTTCCATCGCTATCGCTTGAGCATCTGGCATTTGTCCATAGGAGAATATACACGTAGTCTCTGGTGACAGACTTGGGAGAAACTGATCTAGAGCATAGGGACTACCATAAATCACTAGAGCTTGCAGTTTACCATTTCTTAACAATCTCTTAAACACTTCCGCTGCCACAGGCGTTAATCCGGCACTGCCCCGGAACGGATTGCCGCGAATAAATAGCTGTAGCAAAGTCAATGTGGGGTCTGTATCCGATGTGGAACACAGAAGCTCTTTTCCCTGAATAGCAAGAGTGTGGCAGTCAACTAGCTGGAGTTGATAGCCTAACTGTTTGGGAACAGCGATGGCAGGGGTATGCTGACCTAGGAAGTTACAACTGAGGGCATCATCCACGACGATTAAGTTGAGCAAACTACCAGTCCTGGCAGGCAAAGGAACTGTGCCGCGAACTAACTGGGAATTTTGTAACAAGCTAGCAGATGTGCTGAGTGCCTCTTGTTGAGCCAGCTGGTATGAAAACATGTGATCTGAGGGCTTTGTAATCGCTTGAGAGGCGTCAACTTGTATAGGGGAGGCAGGAGAAGCGGACAGATACTGAGCGAGAGTGGGGGATAATACTTTGAGCTTAGCTTTCCAGATCCGCTCTACAGACGCCTGAATCCGCTCCGGGGAAAGACGTCCTTCTGTGACTGCCTCACATACAGCTTGGATAGCACCAGGAGGATCTAGGGGCATGAGTAAAATATCAGCACCAGCTTCTACGGCTAGGACAGAAGCTTCGTTGGGGCCATACCGAGTGGCGATCGCGCCCATTACCAAGGCATCTGTGACTATCAATCCGGCAAATCCCATCTCCTGCCGCAATAACTGGGTCAAAATTGTCGGGGATAGGGTGGCTGGTCTCTCGGTGTCCCAAGCGGGGATGAGCAGGTGGGCACTCATTACAGCATCTGTACCAGCCGCGATCGCCGCCGCAAAAGGGGGGAGTTCAATTTCCGCCAGCCGGATAGGGGAGTGAGGCAAGACAGGCAAATCTAAATGAGAATCAATTGCTGTGTCACCGTGACCAGGAAAGTGCTTGGCAGTCGTTAGTACTGGATAGGCTTGCGCCCCCTGGATGAAGGCAGATGCTAGGTGACTTACCTCAATCGGGTTTTCAGCAAACGCCCGCACGTTAATCACGGGATTGAGGGGATTATTGTTAACGTCCACCACTGGGGCTAGCACCCAGTTGATGCCAATAGCGAGGGCTTCCTGCGCGGTGATCGCCCCCATTTGTTCCGCGTAGTGCTGAGCCAGCAGCGCGTCCCTTTTGGCAATAGCACCAACTGCCATGGGCGGTGGAAACCAGGTAGCACCAGCAAATCGCTGCCCAACGCCTTCTTCAATGTCAGCAGCGATCAGCAGAGGGATTTTTGCCCAGGCTTGGAGTTGTTGCGATCTCAGCGCCAACTCTCCAGCACTGCCTCCTGCTAAAATGACGCCACCAACAGCCAAGTTTTCTAGCCAGTGTTTGAGCTTGGCAGCTGGGGGTTCCCAAGCTGGGTACCTGATTTGGTGGTCGAACAGATAGCCTGAGGCGCGTACCACGACCATTTGCGCCACCTGTTCTTCCAGGGACAGAGATGAATAGTCTGGTAGCTGCGGTGTGTCATTCATAAAGCGAGGATGTTGTACAGGTATTGATGAGATACTAACCAGTAAAAGCTGGATAACAGGTTGTTACCAAAGAATTGAGTTTAAAGCTTCCCTTCGACTACCTCAGGAACCCTGTCCTTCGATGACGTCCCTTCGACCCTGCGGCAAGCTCAGGACAAGCAAGACTCAGGGGCCATTTTCAATGTTGTGTTAGCATGATTTATCTCAGACACAACAACATAAGATGCTAGTATTTGAAGCTAAACTTGAGGGAAAAAATGAGCAGTACTCGCTTCTAGATGAAGCCATACGGACTGCTTGTTTCATTCGTGTGCGAGGTGAAAGTCGCGTATAGTGTATCGGCACTAAAGACTGAGGAACCGTTTCCTTTATAGGACTCCTTCCCTATAGTCCCATGTAAAAGGGTCATGCACCCCGCCTACCGAGAGAGTAAGTAATGAAATCCAGGGAATGCAAGGCATAAAAGCAGAGATCCGGACAGCTCGTTTGATATACTCCGCAAGGGAAAGGGTTAACGAAAGTGAACAATTCCTAAGCCAATTCTAGAAAAGGCAAGGGAAGAATAAATCGCCTAGAGCACCTAAATATGGGTTCGTCAGATATGCTAGAGCATCGGTACAGAAATAGTTTTTCCTCCGGAAGGGCGAAGCATTTGTACAGAAAAATCAGGGTTTGACCCATAGATTGAGCCCCGCTTCGCCCCTACCCCTAATTTTGATTACTGAACCGGCGCTCTAGGGAAAAAGAAAACCCTAATCCTAACCAAACTCGGAGACTTACCGATAACCCGCCACATCAAGATAAAAGGAACAGCGTCCCCCGATGACCCACAACTAACCGAATACTGGGAAAAACGTAGGACTAACTACGGAAAGACATATTTCGCAAAAGGTTCAAAGCTATTCAATGTAGCTCAAAACCAAAGCTGGA
>CAZZWA010000058.1:15072-19396 GCA_964657555.1 uncultured Microcoleus sp. | reverse complement strand
TACTTTAGTTTATGCCGAATTAGTCAATTCCTTTTGAGCAGATCGGGTAATCTGTTTAATCGCCTCTAAATCGGGCGGCGTTAGGCCATCCATCCGCAGCCATAAGAGATACTCGATATTACCAGCTGGCCCAGTAACCGGCGACCAAGTCAATCCCCGAAATTGCCATCCCATTTGTTGGGCTGCTTGGCATACTTGAAAAATCACATCGGCATGGTCATCAGGATCTCGCACAACACCTTTTTTGCCAACACGCGATCGCCCCACTTCAAACTGTGGCTTTACTAGCAATACTGCCTCACGAGGAGGTTGGGTAAGTTGCCACAATGCAGGCAGAATTTTCGTCAAGGAAATAAACGACACATCCACCACCGCCAAATCAGCATAGACTCCCCCTTGGTCAGGGAAGGTAAGGGGGGGTGAACCGTATAACTCAACTGGGGTAAGATAGCGCAGATTAGTGCGTTCCTTCAATACCAACCTGTCATCGTTCCGCAGACGCCAGTCAGCCTGTCCGTAGCCGACATCAATTCCGTACACTCGCGTTGCCCCAGCTTGCAATAAGCAGTCGGTGAAACCACCAGTTGAGATCCCACCATCTAAGCAAATCCTCCCAGTTACAGGAATAGCAAACACTTCTAAAGCTTTCGCGAGTTTTTCGCCTCCTCGGGAAACATAGCGCGATCGCTCCTTAATGAGAATTTGCGCTGACGTTTCCACCTCAGTGCCGGGTTTGTCGATCACCTGTTGATTTACAAGTACCTCCCCCGCCCGAATCAGCCGTTGTGCTAGCTGCCGTGAGGAACATAAGTCTCGTTCTACTAATAATGTGTCCAGTCGTTGCTTAGTCAATTAATAATGCCCGTCTTTCCCAGATTGTTAAGGAGTGCATGTAACACTTTTAGCCCTGATTGTCAGTGCCACAGAACAGATACAAAAATGATCGTTTATTAAATTGTGGGCGATCGCACTCACAAATATGTCTTCCTATTTGGTTGAACATAATAGATAAAGTTAGGCTTTCAATTACATGGTGGAACAAATATGTTCGGTTATATCATTCTGCATGATCTTCCCAAAACCCGTTTAGCGATCGGCGATTGGGCAGTTGATCTCAGTAGTAGTTTTCAAGGGTTTCACTCTGTGCCAGCCGGTAAACACAAAATCATCCTTGAGGGATACAAAGGAGAGCAGATTCCCCTAGAAGTTAATGTACTGCCTAGGGATACGGTAGTCAGGGTCTTTCGAGACGACCCTCCCTATTTTAGGGCAGACGATCTAGACGCGGAGACTTGCTACCAACAATTAGCGTTTAGAGGTGCAATAGCCAACTCCTTGTGGCCTTTCCCAGCTTCCCTCTCGATCATTGAACATCCAGAGACGATTCAAGATATTTTAGAGTACTCTAGCAGGGCTAGATTTTGGCTGAGAGATAGGTATAGCCTCTCTCCAAAGGAGATTGTAGCTATTGGGGTAGGCGGCAATGTGGTTGAATTTAGGTCTGTATCAAAAACGTTAACTTTTAACCTGGATAAAAACGAGCAAGTTTTTATGTCCTGTGCTGATCATGTTGAGCATCAGGAACCAATGATTGACCCTTGGTTGTGGCAGAATTTGATGGTAATTATTGAGGACTACGGCAGCAAGGAATGAACCGCTGGAGGTGATCTCTTTCTTTCAATATCTAGACGGTAAATGAGAGGATGAGGGGTCAGACCCCTAAATGACTAACAGTATCCAAGTCTAGCTATAAGCCCTAGATTGGGAAGATATCAGTTTTACAAATGCGTCCTCAAGCGACCCCCCTTAGTTTCCCCTTGCTAAGATAGTTTCCCGTACGCCTATTATGGGAGGTGCATCCTCCTCGCCTTCAGTAATGTAACCAGGCAATTTAAGATTACAGGTACTGGCGAATCATCCGTAGTTTTTCCCTCTCACTCCACACTGGGGAGGAGAGTGGGTAAGTGCTAGAGTAGTTGCTAAGTTTAAAATAATCTACATGAATGCCCCGCCCGATCTTAAAACCTCAATCAGTGCCCTTGACGTTTCTTTAGAGCGTGATGTATTCCTACGTACTTTAATTCGAGAGCTATCCGGTACCTTACAGGAGGTAGTAGGCTTAGAGGAAGCTTCTGGGTTTATTAGCGTGGTTGGTCAAACAATGGGCAGGCAAATCGACAAAAGCTATAAGTCTGCCCTGAAAATATCGAATCTTTCCCGCGAACAAGTTGCTGATGTCTTGGTTGATTTGAAAAGACGTATCAAGGGTGACTTTTATATTATTGAGCAAAGTGATGAAAAACTAGTCTTTGGGAACCGTGCTTGCCCATTTGCTGAAAAAGTGCTTGATCGCCCTGCAATGTGCATGATGACTTCCAATGTCTTTGGTTCCATAGCGGCTGACAACCTTGGTTACGCCAAAGTAGAATTGCTAAAAACTATTGCAGAGGGCGAATCTGAATGCCGAGTTGTTATTTACTTACAACCTACAGAGGAAGCAGAAGAGGCAGAAGGAAGAGAATACTTTAGGGTTTGAGTGGGGAGGCTTCAGATGACTCCCGAACAGTTTCTTGAACTAGCCCGAGTTTTGCCAGAACCTTTGCTCCTTGTAACCAGTGAAGGCAATATCCTAGCCACTAATCCACCAGTAGCAGCGCTTCTGGGGTTACGAAGTAAAGCTCTGATCGGGAAAAATCTCTTCGATCTGGTAACCGAACCCCCCGACAATGTCATCAAGTATCTGCAAGCTTGTTCATCAACCCGAACAATGTTTCTTGGCTCCTTAACTTTACGCAGACATGATGGAGAGACATTAATCTGTCGTTCTGAAGGGGCAGTCGTTCAACCTTGGTCTGTAGAATCTCAGTCTCTAATTCTCTTGCGCTTGGAAAATAGGGCTTCAGCAAGCAGCAATTTCGTCTTGCTCAACAAAAAAATAGATGAATTGGCTAAAGAAGTCCAGCAGCGCCAGCGGGCAGAAGAAGCTCTCTCTAAAGCCAATCAAGAGCTTGAACGCCGAGTTGAGGAACGGACAAATGAATTAAACCGAACACTGAACGAACTGCGAGAAACTCAAGCTCAATTAGTGCAAAGCGAGAAAATGTCTAGTTTGGGGCAAGTGGTGGGGGGAATTGCTCACGAAATCAACAACCCCATCAACTTTATCCACGGCAACCTCATCTATGCTAGCCAATACGTTCATAAGTTATTAGAACTACTACATCTGTATCAAAGCCAATTCCCTCAAGCCACGCCAGAGATTCAAAAAATGGCTCAAGAGATTGACTTGGAGTTTCTCTTAGAAGATATGCCGAAGCTATTAGACTCAATGCAAGAAGGCACTACCCGCATTGACGAAATTGTGCAGAGCCTCAGAATGTTCTCACGCTTGGACGAAGCTGAAAGGAAGCAAGTGGATTTGCACAAGAGCATTGATAGTACGCTGATGCTCTTGGGCAACCGTCTGAAAGCTAATTCAGAGCGCTCTGCCATCCAGGTGGTTAAGGAGTATGGTAACTTACCACTGGTAGAGTGCTATGCAGGACAACTAAATCAGGTGTTTATGAATATTCTCGTGAATGCCATTGATGCCCATGAAGAGAATGAAAAAAAAGCTCAATGCTCAATGCTCGATGCTCAATTTTCCACTCCTATCATTCGCATTCGCACTGAGGTGAACGAGCCCCATGGGGTTACAGTTCGGATATCTGACAATGGAGTCGGTATGACAGAAGCAGTACAACAAAAGTTGTTTGATCCCTTCTTTACAACAAAGCCTGTAGGGAAAGGCAAAGGATTGGGACTGTCGATTAGCTATCAAATCGTCACAGAAAAACATCGGGGGAAATTATGGTGTTCCAGTACTCCCGGACAAGGATCGGAGTTTGTGATTGACATTCCCACACAACTATAGCCATCCGTTCAGGAGATGCTCTCCACCTCTGGCTTGTCCCCGCAAGTCTTCCCTTTTCCAACGACCGAAAAGGATAGAAATGAAGCGAAAAACCTTGGCGACGCTTTTGACAGCGCTTTTGCGATCGCTCTATTGCTCGTCTGTTCTAAGGCTGCTACTATTAGAAATAGTGCCGATGTAGCTCAGGGGTAGAGTAACCGATTCGTAATCGGTCGGTCGTGGGTTCAAATCCCACCATCGGCTTGCCAAGCAAGCTTACTTGATGTAACAGGTATAGTAGACATAGCAAGGGTTATAAGGCTGCCTGCATCCAATCTGATATCGAGCGATCGCAGGCTAGAAACCGCTATTGTCTTTAATCGGATTTGATACAGCAATTTTCGTCTTGGTGCAGTACAGTCTGACCCCCCG
>CAZZWA010000058.1:0-14972 GCA_964657555.1 uncultured Microcoleus sp. | reverse complement strand
GGGGGATAGCTAGGTGTGGTGTATCTAACTGAAAACTGCTGTCTTCTCAGTCATTAGCCCTTGCAGGTTGTAACCAGGCATTGCCAAGATTAATCGGGAATTCTACCAAAGTTCGAGGCAACAACCAAGAGCTAAGGAAAATTTTGGGAACAACTACAGTACGATTACTTCTACCACATCGATGGCTGCAACAAAACTGTAGTGAACTGATGATGAATTTAAAGCTTGATTGGTTGTCGCGGCAAACCTCCCGGAGTCACCCTCAAAAAAACCAGGCTTTCACAGGCACAAGGCCAGATTCCTCCTCTCCCATTTCTCCTCTTCTACCATCCCTTTTTCAGAAAGTGATCACAGGCACACTGAAGTCTGTAATGCACGCGAGCTTTCTGAGCAGTTTGGCAATCGTGCTCTCGTCAGGCGGGTCACCAGTCTCAGCCGCTGAACGTCTGACAATCCGCTTGGGGCCGATTGAGCAGTCGATAAATGTAGCAGACTTAGAGGAATTTGCTAAAACAGGCCAGATTCCACCAGCGCTGAAGCCCTACACCCCCCTACTAACGCCTGCCGTGCAGCAGATGTTATCTAGACGCTTGCAACTAGACCCCAATCTGGCAGATAAATTTGTTGACGATCTGCTCAGTTCATCCGATGGACAACAGATAATTAAGAACATCGGTATGGCGCTCCCCAACAGTACTCCTGAGCAATTGCGAGCCGCTCTAGCTCTGGGAATTCGACAAGCCAATGGTTTAAGTGCTATTAGTTTCTTGCGAGCCTATCCATCTGAGAACGTGACGGTAGATGCCACTTCCGCACTAGGTCTGGCACTCCAGTTCAACGTTTCCTACTGGCAGAGTCAAGCCCTTGGCCCACTACTTGAGCGGGAACTAGCTACTTCTGATAAAGGCTGGAAGGCTACCTTTGACCCGGCTGCACTTGGACTAGATGATGTGCAGCAGGAGACTATTACCCTGCAAGACCAGCAACGAAACCGCACGATACCAGTGGATGTCTACTGGACACCAACTGCCTCTGGGCCTTTGGTCGTCATCTCCCATGGCTTTGGTGCTGATCGCACCGACTTAGCCTACCTAGCTCGTCACCTAGCTTCCCACGGTCTCACTGTCGCTGCATTGGAACACCCAGGTAGTGACAATGCTTGGGTGGCAAGTATAGCAATGGCAAGTAAAGCTAGTGATTTAATATCACCTTCGGAGTTTGTTGACCGACCAAAAGATATCAGCTTTTTGCTAGACGAACTGGCTAAACTCAACGATCAACCTGGTTACCTACATGGGTTATTTAATACCCAGCAGGTAACCGTTATCGGCCACTCTTTAGGAGGCTACACTGCCTTAGCTGTGGCTGGGGCAGAACTGAATTTAGCGGACTTGCGGCAGTTTTGCAAAGATCGCAACCCTCTAGCAAAAGCAGGGGCAGACTGGTTGCAGTGCGGTGCTGCCGATCTACAGGGAACGAGCCTGCAACTACGGGATCGGCGGGTGGCCGAAGCGATCGCTTTCAACCCTGTCGTGGGACACCTGTTTGGCAAAACTGGCATGAGTAAAGTCGGTATACCAACTTTACTTTTGACCAGCACAGACGATGCCTTAGCACCATCAGTAAGTCATCAACTGCAACCGTTTACCCATCTAGCTGCCCCTAAGTACCTCATAACTGCCATCGGTGCCACTCATTTGAGCGTGACTGACCCCAAAAATCTCAATCCGGCACTAGCTCAAAGTACTCTTGTCAAAGAGCGGACTGGTAAAGATGTAGAGCCTTTACGCCACTTAATACTAGGAGCCAGTTTGGCATTCATTAAACAGCTAACGCCAGAGGCTAAAGCTTACGAAAAGTTTTTGACGCCTGCCTACGCTCAGTCTATCTCGACACCATCATTACCCTTACGTCTGAATAAAGACCTACCGCCAAGTATCACCACCTGGCTGAATATTCCTTGAGGAGGACAGAGGACATGGGGATAAGTAGAGACGTTCCGGTAAGATGGTCTCTACTTAGGGAACTACAAGAAAAAAATTATCCAATTCCTGCACATAACACAGGTATCAAATTCTTTCTCTGCCTCCCCTGCTGCCTCTGCTTCCCCAATATGGGATATTTTTTGATTCGGAAGTCCTTATGGCACACTTTTGCGCTTTGCGTCTCCCCTTACCCGTGTCTGTACGTCTGTTCAACCTCTTGTTCGCCAGGTATATCCCCTCTGCTTTTCGGGAAAAACAACAAAGATGGGATAGCGTGGCGCTATGATTGAAGGC
This sequence comes from uncultured Microcoleus sp., assembly GCA_964657555.1. Classification (GTDB taxonomy): domain Bacteria; phylum Cyanobacteriota; class Cyanobacteriia; order Cyanobacteriales; family FACHB-T130; genus CAZZWA01. The sequence continues at coordinate 12,693 of CAZZWA010000058.1, read as the reverse complement.
AAATTGACTAATGCACCTCTCAGAGTGCTAGGCTGAGCTATAGGAAGGGCTAGTTTCTAGTCCTTCGCAACCAGTCATTTATTGGCTTTTGGACTAATGACAGCCAAAAAATTTATCCCTGACTGCGTGCAGTATATTTTTATACAACTTCTTAGCCTCTATTTCCTTTTCTTTAGCCCCTAATTCTCTGATATGGAACCCATTTTTTCCTTACTTGCTCCCCTGACATTAGTATTGATTGGATACACAGTAGGTAGCGTAAAAATTATCCGTGAGAGCAATGAAGCCCTCGTAGAGCGATTGGGCCAGTATAGCCGCAAGCTATCGCCGGGTGTTAACTTCATCATTCCCTTTGTTGACAATATTGTAGTAGAGGATACAACTCGGGAGAGGCTGTTGGAAATCGATCCCCCCTTGCAAGCAATTACTAAAGACGATGTTGCTGTAACAGTTGATGGGGTAGTGTATTGGCGGGTTCTAGATTTGGAGAGAGCATATTACACAGTTGAAGATCTAGAGAGGGCAATCGAAAACCTGGTCTCCACAGCTATCCCCTCTGCTATTGGCGAACTGGAACTCATGCAGACTTTTGCTTCCAGAGACAAAATTAATGAGAAGCTACTGTATCGAATGGATGAGGCAACGGCAGAGTGGGGAATCAAGATCACTCGCGTCGAGGTGCGGGACATCATACCACCACAGAGGATTTTAGAGGCTCTAGAGTTAGAACGAGCGGCTGAATCTAAGAAACGGGCGGCTATTTCCGAGGCAGAGGGAAATGTGGAGTCTATCAGAATTATTTCAAATGCCATCCGGTCTCAGTCAAATAGTCGGGAGGTACTGAATTTTCTAGTTGCTCAACGCTATGTAGACGCGAATGAGAAACTGAGTGAAAGCAAGAATGCTAAATTACTATTTTTAGACCCACATAATTTCCAGAGAGCCGTCGGCGGTTTACTCGTACACGCACCTGAGGAGTCGCACGATGATGACAGTCCTGATGAAAGCCACCATCACCATTAAATATTGAGGATGCAAGATTTTGGGGCAGGACAAGTATCTGAAATCTAAAATCGCCAAATAGCATCAGCAACGCGACAAACATCTCGCATGGCTTGGACATCGTGGACTCGAATCAGATCAGCCCCACTGGCGATTGCCGCACAGCAGGCAGCGGCTGTTCCCCAGGTTCTGGCTTTGGGGTCGGTTTGGTTCAAGATTTTACCGATAAAAGCTTTCCGAGATGGCCCTACTAAGAGCGGACAGTTTAAGGAACGTAAATCCTGTAATTGTCTAAGGATTTCCAGGTTTTGGTCGTAATTTTTGGCAAAGCCAATGCCGGGATCGATGATGATGCGGGAGCGATTAACACCTGCCAACGTAGCGGCAGCAATTCGACTTTCTAGAAAGTCGTAAATTTCTCCCATCAAATCTTTATAGTTGGTCAGCTGTTGCATCGTTTGGGGTGTTCCACGGGTGTGCATCAGCACAATCGGTACACCCAGTTCTGCCACAACAGGCAGCATTTCCGGGTCGAAGATCGCACCAGAGATGTCATTAATCAGATCTGCACCACAGGCAATAGCTTGCCGTGCCACTTCAGCTTTTGTCGTATCTACTGAAATCGGCACTGGAACTTGCTGATGCAGTGTCTGAACGATGGGTAGCACTCGCTCTAGTTCTTCTGCTAGGGAAACTTCACCAGCTCCCGGTTTCGTCGATTGACCACCCACGTCGATCAGATCGGCACCCGCTTTGACAAGGTGGTGTGCTTGTGCCAAAGCGACAGATGGGGTGTAGAAATCACCCCCATCACTAAAGCTATCAGGAGTGACATTCAGCACTCCCATTAAATAAGTACGCTGTCCCCAAATGAATGTGCGATCTTTGAGAGTCCAGGGGGATGGAGTTGGTGATAAAGATGAATTACCCATAATCAGCAGATGAGGAGAGAATTGCTAGCAGTCCCTTTAATCACCCGTGATGTGAACCACAACTTCTCTGTAATGACTGTGCTGCCGATGCTCCCAAAGATAAATTCCCTGCCAAGTCCCCAGTAGCAATCTCCCTTGAGCAATGGGAATCTGCTCTGAGGTGTGGGTGAGGGCGGTGCGGATGTGAGCTGGCATATCATCAGGCCCTTCAGTACTGTGGATATATCTATCGCTCTCAGGCACTAGTTTTGCTAAGAAGTTGGATAAGTCTTTGAGCACATCCGGATCGGCATTTTCCTGAATCAGCAAGCTAGCAGAGGTATGGCGCAAAAATAGGTGGCAAAGCCCTGTCTTGATTCCCGACTCGGCAACTATTGCTTCCACCTTAGGAGTGATTTTGCACAAAGACTTTCCGGTAGTTTGAATCTTAAGCATCTGTTGGTATTGGGTCATAGGCTCGCTAATATAAGTCCAAGGTTTTGTCTTGGGGAGTTTGGTCGTCGCTCTGCATAAGATTCTATTGAAAATAGCTGACGACAGCATTAGCGATCGCTTCATTCCCTTGTTTATCCAGTACCTGAGATTGACGGGGCGGGTTTGGGGGGGTGCGCAGAAACTCCCAGCCGCTTTGGAAAAATTCTGCTGGTGTCAAAATTTGATGATATCCGTAATCCTGGATACCTTTCAGCAAAAAGGGTGATTCGGCAAAGCCTTCGCGGATGAGGGAAACAATCGGCACGTCCAACCGCAAAGCCTCGGCAAAGGTGCTGTAACCAGGTTTGGAAATCACCCGTCCGCACACTGGCATCAGATCCACTGGACGGTGTAGATGATTGGAAACCTTGATTAAATTGGGCAAATCTGGGACTTGCTGGTCAAAGGTAATAAATTGCCAATCGGGGAACTGCTGCAAGGCGTTGTAGGGAATTTGCTGGAGTCCCAGTCCTCCAAAGGTCAGCAAAACAGTCCGATCTACAGGGGCAGTCAGCCCAAAGCTGGATCTCAGCTCTTCTTTTGTGTAGCGCGGCGTGCCGCCAGTTAAACCGACATCGAAAATTGTGGGAAAAGCACTCATCGGTTCGTGGAGGGGCAAGCGAAACAAGCGATCGCACTGTCCAAACAATTCGCCAATCCAATCAGCAATTTCGCTAAATTCTCCTCCCCAATCTCTATAGATCAAGTCCCAGCCAAAGTTGCTCATCATCCAACAGGGAATACTGGCAGCTTTGGCAATAGCGACTGCCAGAGGTGGCAGATCGGCTAGAATTAACCCTACCCGGTTTTGTCGGATAAAGTTAACCTCACCAGCGATAATTGCCCGTTGCTGTGCTATGGTTTGGCGCAGTTTTTCTAGAGTGGCGTCTTTATCCATCGTTAAGCTGTCAGACTGAATGACGCCGACATCAAATGCACGGGGGCGATGGATAAATTCCCCTGGAATGTAGGACTCTAGCAACCAACGCGGTGCCGTGGTAACCAGAATTAGGAGAATTTCTGGATACATTTGCTGAATGGCAGCTGCGACAGAAGATGCCCGGACAGCATGACCAAAGCCGTGGCTGGTGATAGCTACATATAAAGCTGGTCTAGACATGGGAGTGGTAGGTCAGGGGTTGATCAGCAATCTTAGGATCTGCTCTCTTCTATATTGCTTAAATCTGACCGTGCTGGGGCGGGAACTCCCAGGTGCCCTGTTAAAGCTCCCTAGCTAGGCAAATCCACCATCTACCACAATACTTTGTCCGGTGATCCAGCGAGCCTCATGGCTTGCCAAAAACGCAACGACATCAGCAATATCTTCGGGTTGTCCTAGCCGACTAAGGGTTGTTTTCTGGGCAGCAATTTTGCGAATTTCATCTGCCATCATGTCTGTCTCAGTAGCTCCCGGTAAAACGGCGTTGACTGTCACGCCTTGAGCGCCGAGTTCTTTTGCCAACGTTTGAGTAAACTGCTCGATCGCCGCTTTACTGGCTGCATAAACAGAGGTTCCTGCCCAACTTTGCCGCGTGCCAACACTGGAAATATTGATGATTCGTCCATTCTCTTCAATCAAACGCGCTGCTTCTTGTAAAGCAAAGAACGTACCGCGTACATTCAGATTTATCACCCGATCAAATTCTGCTGGCGTGACCTCAGCAATTTCTTTTTGGATGAATGTACCAGCATTATTGACCACAATGTGCAATGCGTTGAATTGTTTGATTGCCGTTTGAAAAAGGCGATGAATGTCGGAAGTATCGCTGATGTCAGCTTGAATGGCAGCCGCTTGTCCTCCTTTGGATTGGATTTCAGCCACCACATCGTCGGCTTTTTCTTCACTGTGAGTGTAGTTAACAACAACCGCAGCACCGTCTTGGGCAAGTCGTAGCGCGATTGCCCGTCCAATTCCACGCGATGAACCTGTGACAACTGCTACTTTTCCTGCAAGGGATTTCATGTGTCCTCTTCCTTCAAAAACTAATGTCCTGTCGCTTTATTGGCGGACTACATCAAGTCCGGTGTTTGTTGAATATACTGCCGCATGGTCAAAGGCTTGATGTTAGGATAGCGATCGCTTTGGATATTGTCGAGTTTGCCTTTGCCGGACACCATCGCATACTCATATTGCTGAGGAATGTATTCTACGGGCGAATTAGCTGACAGTTTTTTGGCGGCAATCCAGGCTTTCAGTTCCTCTACGGTGCCCAACCGCTTTTCCTCTAACGTGTTGCCCGTCGCCTCTTCGTATGCGGCTAAAAGCTGCTTCGCCGTTAGCACGTCACCTGCGACTTCTAAAGCTGTGTTTGCCAGTTCTGGGTCACTCACGGCTTCCGCCACATATTTCGCCGTATCGTCAGTAGTAGTAAAATCGAGTGGCGTTTCACCATCGCCCCAGTATTGAAATGCATGATGCTCAAAGTCGAACTGGGGCATATAGGGTGTGCCGACATTATCCATAAACGCCCCATTCAGAATTAAGGTGTACTCCAAACCGCTTTGCTGGAGATACTCAAAGACTTCCTTTCGCATATCGAGGTTGTCGTTGTCACCATAGTCCAGCTTGCGATAGTCTACCGAGTAATCTGAGGGAATAAACCGCTTGACCCTCTGCTGTTTGGCAGCATCAATTAGGTTCTTTTGCCCCGGCACCGTCACCTGATTGTTGCCTACAGCAGACACCACCACGTCTACCCCTGCACAAACTTGAAGCAGTGTCTCAGGTTTCATTAAGTCGCCTTCAACCAGGCTCACCCCCTTCGCTTTCATCTGTTCCATCTTCTGACGGTTCTGCTCATTGCTGTCGCTGGTTGATCGCACCATTGCCTTAACGTGAGTGGCTCCTTTTTCGAGCAGGGCAGAGACAATTTTAGTACCCAGCATTCCGGTAGAGCCAACAACTAATACGGTAGGTTTTGTAGCCATAATTCTCCTTTGTCTAAATCTTAAAATTACTCAGATTGTCCTGTCGCATACTTGATCTGTTAGCAAACCTGCTGTTTAAGTCCACAGCAAAGCGCTCATCTACATTAGTAAGTTCCTATCTACCACAGCAATGTCAACATAGCCTTGCTCTATGAGTGCAAAAGCGAGCACTCTCAAGAAAGTGAACAGGACGATCACTTTGCAGCATCGACAATTAAAATAAGAATATGCTGAGACGATCTCGATTGTCTTATCTGTTCCTGCGGATGTTTGTTCTAATGTTGCGATTTCTATTGATAGCGGATATTCCTTTAGATAGTCGTTAAGCCTATTAGCTTATTAGGAGAATTCACTCGCTCATTTCTTTACTTGATGATACATATAGCAATGGCGTTACAGGAACCATCGTCCGCGCTCGCTCATTCTCTGCATCCTTCTAGCTCACTACAGCCGTTTAGGCAAAAGCATGTGTGGGACGGAGTTGGCAGCATTTACTATTGCCGAAATGCTACTGCCAAAACAATTCCTGAACACGACCACTCAAACCATGCACTGTTAATTTCCCTGAGTGGAACGACATGGCTAAATATGCCGTCTAACGGCTATCATCAGCTTCAGAAGCTCTCTGTGAGCGGTATCGCCATCACGCCTGCCACCGTAATGCACTCGGCGCTCATCGATGAAGGCTCTGAATTCATTATTCTTTATTTGAATCCTGAGTTTGTCATCCGCGGCGCTTATGGTCTGGCTCGACATCAAAGTCCCCTCAAACCTCTGCTGCTCCAAACTGATCCGTTGATTTATTCAATTGGTACGACGTTGAAGACAGAAATTGAGTTGTCTGGGTGCGATCGTCTCTACACCGAGTCTTTATTTAATACCCTCTCAGCCCATCTTCTTAAGCGATACACTACTCATAGGAAACCGCTTCAAGCGTGCAGCAGGCTGTCTTCCCAAAAACTGAATGACGCAATAGACTACATTGACACTCATCTGAGCGATGTAATTCAGCTGGAAGACCTCGCCAATGTCTTAAACATAAGCCGCTATCATTTCTGCCATCTCTTCAAACAATCATTTGGGATCACTCCTTATCAATACATCTTGCAGCATCGGGTAGAACGAGCAAAGCAGTTGCTTCAACAGCAGGAACTATCGCTGGTTGAGGTCGCCCTTGCCTGTGGCTTTGCCAACCAGAGCCACTTCACCAAACACTTCCGCCAGCAAACCGGAAGTACTCCAAAACGATATCGTCAGGGTAAATAGTAGTATTAGGTAGAGTCGAGGGAGTTCTTAGCTTTGGCATTTTGCTAAGGGAGATAGGAGGGTAAGCAGCTGTGGTACATGCAACTGAAAACCGTTGACATTAGTCAAATGGGAAGTTCCGGCTTCAGTTCCCCCTCTACATGTCCAAGTCTAACCTGTTCAAAGGTGCACCATTACAGTGACGTACTCCCAAACCTTCAAGCCTGAAATCCTTGAATTGCTTCTACCAACTGGTCAATTTCCGACTCTAGAGTCAAGTAGTGAGTGCAGGCGCGGACACAATTCGGACTATTGATAGTCCGAATCATCAAACCCTGCTGTTCCAGAAACTTTACCAACTGTGAGTGTTTTCCCTCGCCTTTCAACTGGAAAGAAACAAGACCAGCTTCTGGCGGTAATGTCCCCAGACAAATGATATTTGGCAACTTGGATAAGCGTTCCCAGAGGGACTTACTTAACACCCGAATTCGGTCGAAGCGAGACTCTGGTGTTCCCCACTGATGGTGAGTGGCGATCGCTTCCCTCAATCCGGCGTACAAAGGATAAGCGGAGGTAGCCACCTCAAACCTACGCCCATCGGGTTTCCATTCCCCCTGTTTTGGAGAATGAGCAGGAAGAATGCTGCGCCAACCCAGGAAGGTTGGATACAAGCTTTCCCCAGCTTCCGGACGCACGTAAAGCCCTCCTAAACCTTCTGGCCCACACCACCACTTATGGCCTGTGAAGGCATAAAAATCAGCTCCTAACTCGCTTAGATTTAAAGGTAGGAGGCCAACAGACTGAGCTGCGTCTACTAGAATTCTCACCGGCTTACTTGTAGAGTAGCTGCGTATAGCTTGACTAATCTCAGCTAGGGGCAAGACTTGACCAGTGTTCCACAGAATGTGACTCAACACGACCATGCGTGTATTTGGCCGCAAATGCTCCAGCGTGGTAGCTATAGGCTCTCCCTGATTCAACGTCGCCATCAACGGATAGGTAGACACTTCCACACCAAACCGCCGACTGATTTCGCGAACTGCTGCGATCACTCCTGGATGTTCGCAATCAGACAACAATATGTGGTCTCCTGGCTGCCAGATAGTACCCCACAGAGCGATATTACAACCGACAGTCACATCCTCCGTCAGCGTTATAGATTCTACTGGCGCTCCCAACTCCGAAGCGATCGCGCTTCTCGTTTGAGCGGCCTCCTCCTCAATCCAAACACCCACCTCACCTGTAAAAGGCCCTGCTTGCTGGATGTACTCATAAGCTTGTTGGATAGCCATTAGGGAGGCCTGTGGCATCGGCCCCTGTCCGCCATAGTTAAAATAAGCTTTATTGGCCAAAGCTGGGAACTGTTGTCGATGTTCTTCCAGCTGCGTTTGTATAGCCATAGTAGGGACGGGTTTACCAGTATCTTCTCTATGTTACTCAGATGTCTGTAAACTTTCCTGTAAACTCGCTTTCCGGATCGTGTGTGGCAACAAAGGCAGTAACAGCATGAAAAGCTGCTTCAAGTTGAGTCAGGATCTTGATCGCGTTTTCTAAACGTTTTTGTTCAGCTTCCTGTTCCAGTTGAATAGCCAAAGTCTGCATGACATGTGCGCCTACATCAGCACTGGCTCCCCGGATCTGATGAGCTTGCTTTTCAAGTTTTTCCAAGTCTGGTGCTGTAGCGGCGGATCTGGCTGCTACTAGCCCGGATTGAGTATCAGTCACGTACAGATCCAGCAATTCTTTCATAAAAGCTGTATCTCCTCCAGAAATTTGCTCTAAGTAATCCAAATCCAAAATCGGCTTAGAGGCAATTAAGTCGCCATCGCTACCTAGACTAGTGGATTCGGCAATGACATTTCCCCACTGCTCTAAGGCATTTTGTAATTCTTCCAAATTTACAGGTTTGCTGATATAGTCGTCCATCCCAGCTTTCAAGCATTCTTCTCGCGTCCCCTGCATGGCGTCAGCTGTCATGGCAATGATGCGTGGCTGTTGGCGTTGAGTTCGCGTTGCTCGAATGCGCTTGGTTGCTTCCATCCCGTCCATGTCTGGCATTTGCACGTCCATGAGTACAATGTCGTAAGACTGTCGATGCAAAGCTTCTAGCGCTTCTAAGCCATTGCCAGCGACATCAGCTCGATAACCCATCCGTTGCAAAATACGTAGCGCTACTTTCTGATTCACTGTGTTATCCTCTACCAACAGAATTCGTAGCGGTAATCTCTCAGCCAAGTGTGGATCGATTTGTAACGAGGCAGCGGATGTGCGGCAACTGCGATCAACGGGTTGTGCATCTAAGATGTCGATCAATACATCGTAAAGTTGAGAGGGTTTGATTGGCTTGCTCAGGCAGGCAGCAAATTCCTGACGGTTATTGCTAATCTCTGGCAAGCCGATCGAAGTTAACATCACAAGCGGTAGTCGGGCCATCGCCAGTGGATTGCTTTTACTTTCATACTTGCGGATCTCAGTTGCTAGGGTCAAGCCATCCATATTCGGCATCTGCATATCCAGGATTGCCAAATCAAAAGGGTTACTATCAGCGATCAACTCCAGAGCTTCAGTTCCATTGGCTGCTTCTTTTGGAATCATGCCCCACTTTTGAGATTGCAGGCACAGAATTTGCCGGTTAGTGGCGCTGTCATCCACAATCAGCAGGCGTCTGCCAGCCAACTGAGGTTGGACGCCTCGCAGGTAGACCCGTGGAAGACAAGGAGCCGCCGCCGCTATCATTGTGAAATGAAAGGTAGAACCCATTCCTACACAGCTCTCCACCCACATTGTCCCACCCATCAGTTCGCTCAAACGTCTGCTGATAGCTAGACCCAAGCCAGTGCCACCATACTGACGGGTTGTCGAGGCATCGATTTGAGAAAATGACTGAAAAAGCCGATTCATCCGTTCTGGAGGAATGCCAATGCCAGTATCCTTGACAGCAAAATGTACTTCGTAATCAGGATCGGAGATGGGCAGAAGCAGGAGCTTTGCTGAATCCTCCTTGTTCCCAGTCCCTAGTTTTTGAGAACTGACACTGACAAGAACTTCGCCATTGTGGGTAAATTTCACCGCATTGCTCAGCAGATTGACAAGAATCTGACGCAGCCGGGTCACATCACACACCAGGGTATTCGGAGTAAAATCATCAATTAAATAAGCCAGTTCCACACCCTTCTCAACTGCCTTGGGAACCATGAGATCGAGGCATTCCTCAATGCAGTTACGCAGTTCCAAAGGTTGGTTTTCCAACTCCAGTTTGCCTGCCTCGATTTTAGACAGATCCAGAATGTCGTTGATGATAGTTAGTAGGGCGTCACCACTACTACGAATCGTCTCGACAAAATCTCGCTGTTCTAGACTCAGTTCCGTATCCAGGAGTAGCCCTGTCATGCCAATCACCGCATTCATGGGTGTGCGAATCTCGTGGCTCATGTTAGCGAGAAACTCTGACTTAAGACGTGTTGCCGACTGAGCCTCCTTTAGTGCCGTGTTTAAAGCTGCATTCTTATGCTCCAGTTCTTGGGCAATGCTCCCTGTTTCCTCTTTAGCTCGCAATAACTCTGTGATCGTCTTGTACAAATTCTGTACGGCTGGTCTGAAGACAAATATTCCTTCTAGTAGGAGCGAGATCAGTGTCACGCAAAACAGGGACAGTTCAATGTTTTTGACGTATTCAAGGTGTGCCTTTGCCTCTTGATCGTACTGGGAGACAATTTTATTCATACCTTCTAGAAAAAATGCCTCGTGAGCAAGAATCACCTGAACAGAGGCATGGGGATTAGGGATTGGTGATTGGGAAGCGGGAGTCGCAGAGGAGGCAGGGGAAGATTTTGTACTAAGACTGTCTTTCTGAATAATCTCTCTGTGCTTCCCAATCGTTAGTGCGTTCCATCTGTTGGTGAAGCCTGTGCGAAGCACATAGGCTTTAGCACCTCCTTCGGAGATAGCAGTGCTCCCCCTGCTCCTTCTTGTCCCTATTCCCCAGTCCTTAGCCCCCATCGGCGCAGCTACCAGCAGTTCCTTAGACGCCTTGACCATAGCTTGATAGTGCGGCTCGATCTCGGCAAACATCTGTACCACCGTGTTACTGTTGTTTCCAGGCAAGCCCATTTTGGCATCGCCATGTTGCAAACCTTGGTGCTCTCTTTCCCAGAGGTCTACCACCTGTTGCAGTTCCTCTAGACGCATCTGACGAGACAACTGGTCAGTCGATGCCTGAATAGCAAGTGCAGCTTTGCTAAGCTCTTGACTAAGCATCCGCTGACGATCAGCGATGTCAATCACTCGCGAATCGCTAGACTGTTGGAGAAGCGATCGCTGCACTACGACTTGACCCCAACTAGACAGTAGCGCTACAGCAGTGAGCGCCATCACGTATAGTATCGTCAGGTTCCATCCCGGATTTTGGAAGTAACGTCCTGTGGCCATGTCTACGATAATCTTTGTTACAAATTTACCGCAAACTCATGTGGCTTACGGATGAACTATTGCTGTATTATCAACGCTGCCAACGTCGGTCTTTTCTAGATGTCTACGGAGACTCATCGCAGCAGAACCCACCGAGCGATTTTCTGCTGAAACTGCAACGGGATAGCTGGAACTATCGCCAAACTGTTCTGGCAGATCGGATTTATCATCAACCCAACTATCCAAAACGAGATTGGCTCTCTGGAGCCCAAGCAACGCTGGAACTAATGCAGCAGGGTGTAGACCATATTTACCAAGGGGTTCTCGTGGCATCGGCAGAAAATTCTAGATTGCCGATTTTAGATTTTGGATTAGAGTCTACTAGTGAGAATTCAGAATTCCCTGAAACTAATGAACAATTTAATAATCTAAAATTCGAGGGAGTCACACTGGTGGGCACTCCTCACTTATTAGTTAAGCAACCAGGGCAGTCTAATTTTGGCAACTGGACATATATTCCTACTGCAATTAAATTTGGTAGGCGTCCCAAGCCTGAATATCAAACTGTTGCAGCTTTTCAGGCTTTAGTATTGGCATCTGTTCAGGGAGTTTGGCCAGAAACGGCTCGGTTAATTTTGCGCCCTAACAAAGTATACGCCTTAGATCTGGGAAAATGGGTGCCTCAGATGCAGGCGATTTTAGCGGCATGTATCCAGACACTTCTTTCGCCGCAAGCCCCAGAAGTATTTATTTCCCGCCAGCGGTGTAGTTTTTGCCGATGGTATAATCACTGCTATGCTATTGCCAAATCTCAACACCACCTCTCCCTGTTACCTGGGGTCACTCCCAACCGTTACCAGTACTTACAGTCCATAGGGCTGAGCGCAGTAGAATCTCTTGCTAGTACTCTCCCTAGCCAGTTAGAGCCAGTGTTTGGGTACGAAGTGGCTACAGCGCTCGTGCGGCAAGCTCAGTCAGTCGTACAGAATCGGGCGATTTTGATCCCAAAAGAAGGCAACAACCCGTCCATTCTACCCCCTCTTTCCCCCCAACAAAAGGAGACAGCAGAGGAAGAGATTTTATTCACACAAAGCATCAGCATTAATGTTAGTAGCGTTAGCGAGATGGCTCCTGAAGAGTTAGCGGTTCCCGAATCTGCTCGTAAGAACCATCGTGCACAGGGAGAAGTAATTCATCCTTCAGAAAATACCAATACCTTACCCACAGCACCAATAGAATTGTACTTTGATATTGAAGCAGAGCCAGATCTGAATCTTGATTACCTGCTGGGTGTCTTAGTCGTTGATCGGCTAGCCGAGACACAGACATTCCATCCCCTATTAGCAGAACAACCAGCAGCAGAAGAGTTCATCTGGCAGCAATTCTTAGACTTGGTTTGGACTTACCCCGATGCACCAATTTTCCATTTCTCTCCCTATGAATCTGACACCATCAAACGTTTGTCTAAGCTTTACAAAACGCCACCATCACGGGTAAAACCAGTGCTATCCCGCTTTGTGGATGTGCATAACCGCGTCATGGGTGCTGTGACGCTGCCTGTTGAAAGTTATTCTCTCAAATCAATTGCCACCTGGCTGGGCTTTGAGTGGCGCGATCCCCTCTCAAGTGGTTCTCAATCTATCTTCTGGTACGACCAGTGGTTAAAGACGAGTGACCACAATTGTCTTGAGGCGATCGTGCGCTA
>CAZZWA010000057.1:17756-19519 GCA_964657555.1 uncultured Microcoleus sp. | reverse complement strand
CGCCCAGTCAATTGGATTGTTCCAGTGGAAATTTTCTCAGGAGTTCAACGGGTGCTTTAGTCATCCAAGCGATGTGCAGGGCATTAATCAGTTTGCGGCAGAAGCTAAGGGTCTCAGTTGGTTAACTGAATTCAACTCTCAACGGCCAAATCAAGTATTTGGGATTCCGACTTTAAAGGCAATTCTATTTACTAATTAAAATCGCTCAAAGTTGACTTACTTAAATTCTTTTTTGAAAAATAAATTAATTACAAAAAAGTCACAGCTTCTTTATTTTCTTAACAGATTAATTTCATATTTTCCTACCTTAGGTGGAAAGAATAAATTTGATGGACAGGCAAAAGTGTGCGGATACACTTAAGTACAAGATGTAATATATGTTAAGATCAATGAGGTATTTGATTGGGGAAATACCTTAAATAAAGTAAAACTACAGGTTCTAGACAATCATGAATGTAGTAAAAAGTCAGGCTGTAAACTTACCAGTGGAATCGTCACAAAAACCTGCGATTTTACCTATAAAGTTGATCGAAAAAACTGCACTCATAACTACAAAAATAAAGAGGAAAGTTGCCTGGAGATTCGCACAATTTGCATCAATGCCATCGCAAATTGCTGGAAACTTTTCCCGTCTCTATTTTGTTGAAAAAAAGCTCCTGCAACCTCGATATCAGAAAGCTCTCAGAGAATATCAGAGTAAATTGCCCGTTCTCGATCCACTAGACGCAAAGATTGTAAATGCATTGGAGCGAACAGGGATTTACGTTACCTCACTGGAATCATTAGGCATCCCTCATACACCAGAGTTTCTCGAAGCGGCAAGTCACATATTGCTTACCCTTAAAGAGACTTCTAACCTCCCTGTCAACCAAAATAAATATCAGATAGAAGCTCCTTCAGACAAATTAATGGAACATCTGGAGTTATATCATTGGGGACTTAATGATCGGCTGTTGAAAATTGTCGAAAGATATCTCGGTCTTCCGGTAGCTTATGATGGTTTGACATTTATTTTAAGTGTCGCGGACGGAAGGGAAATAGGGCAGAGAGCTTGGCATAAAGACCGAGAAGATCGACGGATGATTAAAGTCTGTGTTTATCTAAATGACGTCGATGAGGAAGGAGGACCTTTCGAGTGTCTAAAGCCAGAAATTAATTCATTATTATGCAATTCAGTCCCAGAAAAAGATAGATATAAATCGGTTTTCACTGAAGAAGTTAACGCACTTTTAAATGCTGGAGTCGCGGATGGGGTGCAAACATGTACGGGGCCAAAGGGCACCGTTATTTTTGTAGATACTGCCCGGAATTACCATCGTGGCAAGCCGCCGACTAAGTCGAATCGTTACGCAATCTTTTTCAGCTACTTCAGCCGCACACCTTGGCATCCCTTCTTTTGTCAAAGGTCTCCTTTCTCAAAGAAAGATGTCGATAGCCTCACAAAAGGGCTCTCCTGCGATCAACAAGCTTGTGTCCGTTGGCATGATACCCTCCCTAAGATAGTTAAATTGATTCCCAAAAATCGGCTTTAACCGTGAAGTAAAGTTGATAAGGTACAATTTGTAACCTCAACCTAGAGAACAAGTACCAGAACTTACCCAACCGTTGCCTAGATAATGGCTCAGCTCAGTGATAGTTGATTAGTAATACAATTAACTATGGATGTATCCGGATTTCAATAAACGAGAACTGCTCATCCGCCACCTTTCACAGTCATACTGGCTCACACCTAGGGTTATCACATCTCTTCAAATCAGGACTTG
>CAZZWA010000057.1:7919-17656 GCA_964657555.1 uncultured Microcoleus sp. | reverse complement strand
CACAGTCATACTGGCTCACACCTAGGGTTATCACATCTCTTCAAATCAGGACTTGGGCAGCATCTACGGTATTTCAGCCATTGTTCATATATTGGTGGAAGTTCATTCCTCACTCCCCCCAGTTAACTCATCTTTAGGGGTAGGGGCGGGAAAACCCCGCTCTTGTACCACCACAATCTACATTCTGCAGGTATCGATCGCTTCAACGAATTTTCTTTCTTCTCAGGCAACACTATTGATAAACTGTTGAGAATGATCTCAATAAGCTCAAAATAGCTAAAAGCGGATAAAAAAGCCGAGTTAGTTAAATTCCAGGTATCCGCTCTCAATTCTTTGAGCAAGTAAAAACCCGGTTTCGTGCCGGGTTTTTACTTGCAGAAAATAAGCAATTGTTACTGTTAAGCCAATCAACTCACTCAACACTTTTTCACACTGGATGAGGCACCCGAATCAGCTGATTCACCTCCGGTGACTCAACCGTAGCCGTCACCCCATCAGGCCAACGCACTTCAACTCGTTGAATGCGTGGATTCATCCCTAACCCAAAATGCGCCACTGGTTCCATCTGGCACAAATAACCACTACCAGCATCTATCACTCTTCTTTGAGTCCGTTCCTCTTCAACCAGCGTAACAACCGCACCCCGTGCTGGTGCTCCTTGCTTCGTTAATGGCCGCACCCGCAGCCAAGCGTTGCTGGTTGCCCAAGAGTGGAACAAAGACAGGGGTTGAGCACCAGATTCCCCGTGAGCAATCACCAGTTCCAGTCGTCCATCTCCATCAAAATCTCCCACAGCTGCCCCAGTCCCCAAACCATCTGGTTCCCAAGCATCTCCGGTATCCAGCATTGTCCATTTGCCATCCCGCCACCCAAATAGGCGATTTGGTTCACCGATATTATTGAAGAAGAGTTCCTCGAAACCATCGTTGTCAAAATCTGCTGCAATTACTGTACGGATAGGAGACGGCACTGCCATCTCGGTGGGTGCAATATCTTGGAATTTACCAGATGCTACCTGTAAGTACAGTCGATGCGGCCCTTCCCAGTTGCCATAGACCAAATCAAATCGGCCATCCCCATTAGCATCGAATACCGCTATCCCCCGGCCATGTTGATCGGGGTCACTCACGCCAGCTAAGTCCGCTATTTCTTCATAGGTACCATCGCCGCGATTGCGAAATAAGAAATTACGCCCATTCTCATTGGCAGCAAAGATGTCCATATGTTGGGAGACAAGCGGCAGTGACACAACTCCTCGCCCACCCGTGATTAAATTTAGCCCTGCTGCTAGTGCCACATCTATCACCACACCAGCTGGACTCATTTCGTAGAGTCGCATTGGCCCTCCGTAGTTGGCAACAAAGAAGCCATACCGTCCCCTGCCGTTGCGATCTACGCAAACGACAGAACGACCAGCAGTGAGGTTGAGAGCATTTTGATGCAGGGGTAGGGAAAACAAATCCACCCACTCTCTATCTAAGAAGTCGAACAGTCTGTCTCCATACTGCTTGCGTCCGGCAAAGGTATCTGTATTCAGGACGTAAATTTCTTCCTGTCCGTCCCCATCAATGTCACCGGCAGCAACACCAATAGCTCGTCTGCCAACATCTGCCAGCGTTGCATCGGCAATATCTACAAAGCCAGTGCCGTTCCATTTCAGCACCAGATTACGCTGGCCAAATCCAGCGACAAACAGTTCAAAGGCACCATCTCCATCAATATCAGACACGGCTATGCCGTAATTCAGCTGGGTGGGATTATCCAGCAACAGTGCGCTTTTGTCGATAAACATATCGGGGAACTACAAGCCCAAAAGTCTTATACTGGCATATTTTGGCAGGTTTACGCCCCTAATGCCATAGTCAGCAAGTCAAAAAGGGAAAATCATTTTTATTAAGCGAACTCCATGATCCCCATGTCCGATCTGCTACAGTTCAAAACATCTGTTCTGCCTTGAGGAATATGGAAGCTAACATCGATACGATAGGATCGTTCAGGGCTTTGGCGCTTCAGGTGACGTGTCACGCCATTAACCTGGCACATCACCGCGAAGAAGCGCGGGTGATCGTGCAACAAACTATCGAGCGATTGTCTCAACAAATTGCTGCTAGCATCGCCTTTATTGGGCTTGACTGTCAGTTGATCGTGCTACCTGAATATTTTTTGACAGGCTTCCCGATGGGAGATTCTCTGACTGGCTGGGCTGAAAAAGCTTGTTTGGAAATTGCTGGTGCTGAGTATGAAGCACTTGGTCGGATTGCTCAGAAAAATGGCATATTTTTGGCTGGGAACGCCTATGAACTTGATGCCAACTTTCCAGGATTATACTTCCAGACCTGCTTTGTTATCAACCCATCTGGTGAGATGATTTTGCGTTATCGGCGGCTAAATTCCATGTTTGCCCCTACGCCGCACGATGTTTGGGATAAGTATCTCGATTGCTATGGTCTGGATGGTGTTTTTCCCGTTGCCAAAACATCCATAGGCAATCTGGCAGCGCTAGCATCAGAAGAAATCTTGTATCCTGAGGTAGCGCGGTGCTTAGCACTGCGCGGGGCAGAAATTTTTCTGCACTCGACATCAGAGGTTTATGGAAATCCGCGATCGCCCAAAGAAGCCGCCAAAATAACTCGGGCAGTAGAAAATATGGCCTATTTGGTATCAGCTAATTCAGCAGGGATTGTCAATACCCCTATCCCCGCAGCTTCAACTGATGGCGGTTCTAAAATTATTGACTATCGAGGGCTAATTTTAGCTGAAACGGGTTCGGGAGAAAGTATGGCAGCGTTTGCGGAAATTGACCTAGCTGCTTTGCGGCGATACCGCCGCCGTCCGGGATTGAATAACCTACTTTCCCGACAGCGACTAGAAGCGTATGCAGACAGCTACCGCCAGTCTCACTTTTATCCTGCCAATACTATGCTGGAAGGAAACGTAGACCGCAAACACTTTATCCAAACTCAGAGAGAGACCATCGAGCGTTTAGCAAAGCTGGGGATAATTTGACATGCGTGAACAGCTAAGCATTCGCAATCCTCGCACGGGGAAATTTGATTACTGGATGACGCCACTGACACCACAGCAGCTAGCAGAGCGATGCGATCGCTTGCGCGCAGCTCAAGTTCATTGGCAGCACTCCGGGATAGAACGGCGAATTGAAGCAATGCAGGCGTGGAAGCTGGCCGTTTTGTCTCAAAGAGATGCACTAACCAATGCTTTAGCTACCGACACAGGGAGATGGGCAATATCCACAACCGAGATTGACTCATTGATCTCCAGCATTGAGCGGTGGTGTCGCTTAGCACCAGAATTATTGCAAGAGGAAACAAGAGCAACTGCAATTCCATTGATCAAATTGCAAAGTCAGCTAGTTCCCTATCCAGTGGTTGGCATTATCAGCCCGTGGAATTTTCCACTGTTGCTTTCTACTATTGATACCATACCAGCATTACTGGCAGGCTGTGCTGCGCTCGTGAAACCCAGTGAAATCACTCCCCGCTTCATGCAACCGCTACAAGAAACTATTGCTTGTGTCCCCGGATTACGGGATGTTTTAGTCTATGTTGAAGGGGCAGGCGATACGGGTGCGGCCTTAATAGAGTGCGTAGATCTCGTATGCTTTACAGGGAGTGTGGCTACGGGTCGAAAAGTGGCAGAGGCAGCAGCTAGACGGTTTATTCCTGCTTGTTTGGAATTGGGAGGCAAAGATCCGGCGATCGCCCTAGCGTCAGCTGATTTAGAATTAGCCACTTCGGCAATCTTGTGGGGTTCAGTTGTCAATACAGGACAATCATGTCTCTCCATCGAGCGCATTTACGTCGCTGATGCCATTTTTGACAGCTTTGTCGAGACACTGGTTGAAAAGGCACAACGCCTACACCTAGCCTATCCATCTTGGGAAGATGGACAAATTGGGCCGCTCATTGCAGAAAAACAGGCGACTATCATTGCTGCACATTTGCGGGATGCGGTTGACAAAGGAGCAGTTGTTCATTGTGGTGGCATTATTGAAGAATTGGATGGAGGTTTGTGGTGTCGTCCCACGGTTTTGACTCAAGTCAATCATTCTATGAAGGTGATGACAGAAGAAACCTTTGGCCCGATTATGCCTGTGATGCCTTTTTCCACGATTGAGGAGGCAATTTGCCTAGCAAATGACACCATCTATGGACTCAGTGCTGCTGTTTTTGCTGCTTCAGTTGAAGCAGCAATAGAAGTCGCACGCCATCTAGATGCCGGTGCTGTTAGTATCAACGATGCAGGGTTAACAGCACTCATACACGAAGGTGAGAAAAACTCCTTTAAATTTTCTGGTATGGGACGATCGCGGATGGGTGAGGCTGCCCTCAAACGGTTTATGCGAAAAAAAGCATTTTTAATCAAAACGGAATCTATTCCCGATCCCTGGTGGTTTAAAGCTTGAAGCATCCTTATGGGAAAATTGGACAGTTGGACGTGGAGCGAATCTACAAGTCTTAAATTTATTGCACTTCTATGGACAAGTCTTCGTCTCCAGCTAAGAACCAGCCTCAGTCAAAAAAGTGGCAACTGCTAAAGCTGGCAATCGGCGCAACAGCGATCGCCGCAGCTATTTTGCTCTTTAAATTGACGCCCCTCGGCAATCTGCTGAATTTAAGCAATCTGCGAGCAATCAAAGATAATTTAGGGATCTGGGCCCCACTGGCATATATTGTGATTTACTCCCTAGCTACTGTGGTCGCGGTTCCAGGGACAATTTTAACCCTTTCCGGCGGTGTACTATTCGGGCCTTTCCTTGGGACTTTGTGGACAGCAATCGGTGCAACGCTGGGAGCAACAGGTGCATTTTTGGTGGCGCGGTTCATTGCTGGGGATTGGGCGAAGCAACAGTTTGAGAAGGGAGAGAGCTTGCGTCAACTTAGTCAAGGAATTGAAGAGGAGGGGTTTTGGTTTGCCCTATCAATTCGCTTGGCACCAGTTTTCCCGTTCATTGCCGTCAACTACCTGCTGGGACTAACACCGATTTCCCTGTATACATATGTTCTGGCGACAGCTGTAGGGATTTTGCCAGGAACCTTTGCTTATACCTGGTTGGGAAACAGTGGCCTAGTCGCAGCTACTGGTGGCCCTCCCTGGCAGTTAGTGGGGGCTTTGGCAGTGCTAGCAGTGCTATCTGCGTTGCCTCTGCTGATAAAATGGCTCAAACGTAGAAAGGTAGATTTTTAGAACGCCGATTCATATTTAGAAATCAGCCCAGAATAAAAATTAGGGCTAAAAGCTGTTAGCAATAATCTGATTCAAAACCTACGTTCAAAAGCCTATCGCGGAGGACGGCGTCTTTGGAGAAATTCTGGAATATCTAACCCTGGTCTATCTTGGGGATCGTTAATGGGCGGGGGCGGCGGCGTTATTGGGGACGGCGGTGCAACTGACCGCTTGGGAGTTTGTGCTGATCTAGCCGCTGGTGTAGAGTGGACTTCACCACTAAAGCCAGTGGCAATTACAGTAATTCTCACCTCACCCTGCATACGATCATCAATCACTGCGCCGAAAATGATATTGGCGTTGGGATCGACAACCTCATAAATTGTTTCGGCAGCAGCATTAACTTCGTGCAAGGTGAGATCGCTGCCGCCAGTGATATTAAAGACCACACCTCTAGCCCCTTCCACGGAGGACTCTAGCAATGGAGAGGAAATGGCTGCCACAGCTGCTTCCCTGGCCCTCGATTTACCAGAACCTAAACCAATTCCCATTAAGGCCGATCCCGCATCTGCCATCACGGCTCGCACATCGGCAAAATCTACATTAACAAGACCGGGTATAGTGATGATGTCAGAGATGCCTTGTACCCCCTGACGGAGAATGTCATCAGCGACCCGAAATGCTTCTTGAACTGGTGTCTGTTCTGAAATGACCGTTAGCAGCTTGTTGTTAGGAATAACGATTAAAGTATCCACCCTCGTTTGTAAGGCAGAAATACCTTCATCCGCCTGAGTCGTGCGACGGCGTCCTTCAAACAGGAAAGGACGGGTGACGACACCGACGGTTAGGGCTCCTATTTCTTTGGCCACTTCCGCAACAATCGGTGCTGCACCTGTGCCTGTCCCACCGCCCATACCAGCAGTAATGAAGACTAGGTCAGAGTTTTCTAACGCCGCCGCCAGCTCATCGCGAGATTCTTCAGCGGCTTTCTGCCCAATAGCCGGATTGCCACCTGCACCAAGTCCTCGCGTCAGCTTTTGTCCGATTTGCATGCGTGTGACCGCAGATGACTGAGCCAATGCTTGGGCATCGGTGTTGACTGTCCAAAACTCAACACCACTCACATCGCTGGAGATCATGCGATTGACGGCGTTGCCCCCACCACCGCCGACGCCGATCACTTTAATTCTGGCGACGCTGCCTGGCACGATGTTGTCACTCCTAGTTTCTTCCCTGGACGTTCGCTTGGCATCGTGGGCTTGACCTAAATGTAACCCAGAGTTGTTAAAAGGATTTGAACTATCCACAGTTATTGGAAGTCCCCCATGTACTAGTGTGTGGGAGCTTTGTTCATCAAGCCCTAGTTTACTATTAAGCGTCATTGCAATTGGGAGGGGTCGGTAAACAACTTTTCATTTTTTAGGTAGCTAACGTCACCACAGGGTAACTCGATTAAAAACCAGTGCTTGCTCCGTGCGCTTTGACTTTTTTAAATATGGCGTCTGCCGTTTAAATGATTTTTAAGCGCTTAAAGATTTGCCGTCCGGAGCACTTATTATAGGCTTAAGGACTCCCCTGTTTTACAGGAACGTTGATTTTTATCATTTTAATTGAGGGGTTATCTGGATTTTTAAGGTCAATATAAGCAATCTGGCTGGCTCTGAGACGGGTTGGCAATTCCCGCATGCGATCCAGAGTACTGAGTTGATATGCGAATCGGGAACTGTAAGAACCGAAATGCACATTTCCTAGCTCGGTTTTCAGAATCAAATTTGCTGGCTCTCGGCAATCAATCTCATAAACTTTGACCGGACTGTGGCTCACTGCCCGGTAAAGTCCAGGCCAATAGGAGCTATACTGCGTAACAGATCCAATGACTTTGAGGGTAGGTAATTGGACAGAGCTATTGAGAGCTGTGTACTTTTCCATAGGTATCCAGATACCTTGTTCGTCCAACAATCCCGTAGCGGAGTCGCTGGAGGGGTGCTTGTGAGTTGACCAGACCAGTGGCTGGGCGATCGCTACCGGCTGGCGCTCCTTCACTTGGATGGTCAACCCTGGAGGTAAAAGTTGGCGAGTTACGGTTGCATGAGCGATCGGTGCTTGAGCCTGCAGCTTCTCGGCAATTTCTTGAGGTTGAAGTCGCCACAAAGACTGAGGGTAGGAGAGGGGCACAAAGGAACGAATTGCTTGTCCTGATAGCATTCGATTGCCCTCAATGGCAATTTGCTCAGGTTTGCGGATGACCCACTCTGGTGTTGTGGTGATCCAAACTAATCCACCTGCTAAGCCACACAGCACCAGTGAGCGCCAAATTGATTGAACAGCTCTAATGCGTCTTAAATGTCGTAACTTTTGACGCCGAGTTACCAATTCTGATTGAGAGACTGATGCGAGGCTTGTCATCTAACCTACTGAATGCTCCCCACTTAAATCATTACCTGTTTACTTAGTCATAAACACCACGAAAAAGAATACATGAGAAAGGCTCACCTCGCCAGCAAGAATAAGAACTTAGATTGTGGCGGCTTTTTAGAGATGGTGAGGAAAACTAACTGTGAATTTGGGGACTGTTGTCTTGGCCATTCTTAGATGATAGA
The DNA here is from genome assembly GCA_964657555.1 of uncultured Microcoleus sp. Classification (GTDB taxonomy): domain Bacteria; phylum Cyanobacteriota; class Cyanobacteriia; order Cyanobacteriales; family FACHB-T130; genus CAZZWA01. Next base: position 9,872 of record CAZZWA010000057.1, on the reverse strand, counting down.
TTAACTTACTGCATCGGCAAGATTTATTTATAAAGATCCCTGCATACCTCTTGTCCGCGTGGAGTGCGAGGTATACCTCTACAGTCCACAAACACCAATTTACCAGTAGCAGTATAAAATCACTATGCTTGTACTATGCTTCCCGATTTGACCCCCGCTATTGGAGGGATGAATGAAACTGCATCTACCGAGATTTTTCAAAGCCTGTAACCCTAGCAAAACTCTCGTGGTGGGAAACCCAGATGACCGTCAGTACTACATCGATTTTTCGTCAGTACGAGGCGGCAAAATCATTGAGGAGTTGGGGCGCACCATTACCCGTATTTCACCAGATGATCCTACCTGTCAGATGTTTACAGGACATATCGGCTGTGGCAAGTCCACAGAGCTATTTCGACTCAAAGCCGAGTTGGAGCAGGAGGATTTCCATGTGGTTTATTTTGAGTCCTCTCAAGACCTAGACATGGCAGACGTTGATATCAGCGATATCCTGCTGGCGATCGCTAAGGCAGTGAGCGAAAGCTTAGAAGCTATGGGTATCCAACTCTCTGGTGGATATTTTGGCAAATTATTCAGCGATATCAAAGATTTCTTGCAGACCCCCATTGAACTTTCTGGTGAAGCTGAGTTGTCCGTCGGGATTGGCAAGATTACTGCCAAAACCAAAGATAGTCCCAAAGTGCGCGACCAGCTCAGGCAGTACCTGGAACCTCGAACCGAGGTTGTCTTGAAGGCGATTAATGAAGAAATACTGAAACGGGCGGCTCAGGAACTGAACCGGAAGGGGAAAAAAGGACTGGTGGTGATTGTCGATAACCTGGATCGGGTGGATAGCCGTACCGGCCCTACTGGGCGATCGCAGCCAGAGTACTTGTTCATCGACCGGGGTGCCCAACTGCGACGGCTGAATTGCCACTTAGTTTATACGATCCCCCTAGGATTAATGTTCTCCAGCGAGTACGAAGCCCTGAAAAATCGTTTGGGGGGTGGTGTAGCTGCCAAGGTCTTGCCAATGGTGCCGGTGTTGACACGAAATGGCAGTCACTGTGAGGAGGGGATGGCTCTGCTGCGCCAGCTCGTACTAGCCAGAGCCTTTCCCGAAGTAGATTGCCAAGCAAGGCTAGATTTAATTAAAGAGGTTTTTGATAGTCCAGAAACCCTTGATCGGATGTGCCTGATCAGTGGTGGTCACGTCCGCAACTTACTGGGACTACTCTATAACTGTCTGCAGCAGGAAGATCCTCCCTTTTCTCTTACCTGTTTAGAAAATGTTATCAAGGGATACCGAGATGACCTAGTTTTAGCAATCGAGGAGACTGATTGGGACTTGCTGTTTCAAGTAGTACAACAGCAGATCGTCAAAGGTGAAAGAGAATACCAGATGCTGTTGCGCAGTATGTTTGTCTTTGAATACAGGGATGACAAGGGGCGCTGGTTTGGGATCAACCCAGCACTAGTGGAAACGGAAAAATTTCTGTCTTCGGCAGTAGCAAAGTAAGTTTAAGTAGGACTACGGAGCCCTAGAAGAGACTGTTAGCCTTGATGAACAACTAACACCTCCCCGCAGGACAACCGGATTTTGGACAAAAAGGAAGGAAAGCTTCGCGATTGTTATTCGTGAAGCTTTTTCGCCCATGAATCCACACTTGTGCCATATTTTGAGAATAGTGGTCTAAATATCGGGCATTGTTGTCACTCAGTTCACATTTCAGCACTTAGCGATTGGGGTAGGTATTAATATCAACGCCTCCAGTTATAGATTTAACAGCTAAAAATACACAAAAAATGAGTGATTTAAGCCGGAAACTTATATACAGCAACTTTCATCTACTTTCATATTGGTGCAGTACAGTCCGACCCCCGGACTGACGGCTCCCCCCCGAACTCGCGGGGGGATGAGGGAGTAGCTAGGTGTAGTATATCCAACTGAAAACCGCTGTAAATACATCGCCG
>CAZZWA010000057.1:5846-7819 GCA_964657555.1 uncultured Microcoleus sp. | reverse complement strand
AGGGAGTAGCTAGGTGTAGTATATCCAACTGAAAACCGCTGTAAATACATCGCCGCTTACATCTCTCTTTTTTCTCAAAAATCTCTGCTGAGTAATTAAGTTATTTTCAGTTTATTTACTACACTTACCCGCTCGTGGTCAGACGGAGGAAGGGAACTGGAGAGAAAAAGAAATATGGTCTTCTTGACTTTCCTCTTCCTCTCTACTTGTTTCCCTACTCCTCCCGTTTGAGAGTGCTAATACTTACATATAGATAACCCAGAATAGGCGACTATTCTAGGCTATGGCTATTCCCTAACATCTTTCGTTCGGTTGTTTATAGTTCATAGTTTGCTTTTCTAGCTACCTTCAAAAATTAGCTTGCAAACATTCGTGACAAATGCTCTTCATGTAAATTCATAGTCACACAAAATATATACTATTTCCAGATTTACTTCAATCTGTCAATCCATAGATTCCACATGATTTACAGTGATTAGTTACTAAATGCACATTTGCCGAAATTTGTCTATGCGTAAGTTCAACATTTTCGATGATCTGGAACATTTCTCTATTTAAGAAAAGCTGCCAAAATGTATTACTAAACGCTCAGCTAGAGCTAGGCATTAGTTGTTAGCAATCTTACACAGGCAGCAGTAAATAGAAATCGGGAATGAGGGACTCAGGCCAACCAGAAGAAGTAGCTACGTTCAACGAGCGATCGCTTTCCACTCTAGCTAGGGCTATTACCCTTTCTGAGAGGCAGTTTGCTCTAATTTTAGTGCGTTGTAACTATACGGCTTTGCAGGAGCAAATGCGGCACCGACTGCAAGAACTCTGCCACCTACCCCTGCTTGAGATAGTTCTACCCCAGTCTATCAACACCCTGTTTACTACTCTTACAGCATTTGTAGCCCCCTCTTCAGGAGCTGCATCCTCTGTCAATCTACCTAAAGGCTTAATGATATTTGGGCTGGAGTCAGTCACAGCTATTGAGCAGGTACTCATTTCTACTAACCAGGTAAGAGATGAATTTTGCAAAAGCTTGCCCTTCCCCTTAGTATTGTGGGTGACAGACGAGGTACTGGCATTGCTGACAAGAGTTGCACCCGATTTTAAGAGTTGGGCTGCCACCTCGATTAAGTTTGAACTTAATACCGCCGAGCTGCTTGGTTTGTGGCGTCAAATGCCTGGGGATCTGTTGCTGAGTATTTTAGACGCTGGTATTAGTCAGTTTCTGCCCAACCACGCTCTCGATTTGGCTCCCGGTTGTTGCCGACGCCAGGAGCTTGAGCTTGCTCTTAGAGACTTGCAAACTAGAGGGGTCTCTTTAGAACCGCCGCTGATTGCTACCTGGGAATTTATTAGGGGTCGAGATGCCCACGCCAGTGACCAGATAGATACCGCTATAAAGCACTATCAGCAGAGCCTTGCTTTTTGGCAAAGTTCTGAGTCCTTAATTCAAAACTCAGTAGGGGCGGGGTTACCCTGCCCTTACCAAACTCAAAACTCTTTTGTTGGGGTACTGCTGTTTCACATCGGACTGTGTTACCGTCGCAAGGCTGAGTGGCAACCGGCGGCAAGCCTTCTCCACTGGCAGAAAGCTAGAAGTTACTTCGAGCAAGCGACTAAGGTGTTTGAGGCACAAGGGTATCCAGACTTAGTGAATCAAACGATTAGCCCCCTAGGGGAAGTACTAAGACATCTGGGAGCGTGGACAGACTTGCAAGCCTTAGCTGAAGCTACCCTGATGCAGATGCAAGTCTACAACAGTCCTGTCCAACTGGCTCAAGCTTATGGCTTTTTAGCCGAAGTTGCTTTCGCAGGAAACAAGTGGGAAGAAGCCTGTGCTTTGGCTAATACTGCCCTTTCTATCCTGGCTCAATCTCCAGAGCCACAGCCTCAACATCAAGGCTCCTATCTTCTAACTTTAGCTGCAAGTGAACGCCGTTTGGGTCTGGTAGAGACAGCAATCAATCACCTAGAACTTGCCA